>CAZTHE010000036.1:24111-32811 GCA_964613495.1 uncultured Acidobacteriota bacterium
CCTTGCCGGCCGCCGCCTCGTCCGCATCGAGGCGTATTCGGGTCACCCAGTCCAGTTCCCTCGGCCTTTCTTCCATGGCAGTAGAATTATATGCAATGGAGGGCGAATGAGGAAACAAAACCCGGACGGGTAAAGCACCGATTCCGGATTCCAAATTCCAGATTCCGGATTCCAGACAAGCCCGCGGATCACCGATTCGGGCAGGACCGAGCCGGGTTATAAGGAAGGATTGTTCGAGACTGCCTGGCAATACGACATCTGGAACCTCCCTGCAATCGGGAACCCGGTGGTCCGCGATTCATCCTCTGGATACGGACTAAACCGGGGTGTAGACTATGGCTAAAGACCGCACCGGGAGGAATGCAGACCGCTGCCTTCGGCCGAATGTCCCTGCCGTCTCCCGTGAACCCTCCCGAACGTCCAACTTTCTCGCAGGAAGGAGGACTCTATGAAACCTGCCCGAACGAAATGGAAATTTATCGTCGACTTCCGCGTGCTGTCGATTCTCCTGCTGATCGCCTTGATTCCATTCCTGGTGGGGACGTGGTGGCTGGTCAACGGCTATAGAACGTCCTACCTTGAATCCCAGGGGCGAAACCTGGCGGAAGAGGCCGAGGTCGCCTTCGGCCAACTGAACGACTACCTGGGAAACCAGATCATCGATGTCGCCGGACTCGCCGAGGTGCCGACGCTTCGGGAGGCGATCGAGCGAAGCAACCGGGAGCTTGCCGGGGATGAGAAGGCGGCCCGGAAGAGCATCGACGCGGTCCAGTCGCGCTGGAACGCCCTGGATTACCGGTCGCCTGAACTGCGGGCCGTGCTGGAAAATCCCGCATCCGATTTCCTCCGGCGCTACACGGCCCTGCGCCCGTCCTACCGTGAGATCATCGTCACCGATGTGATGGCGCGCACCGTGGCGGCGACAGGGAAAACGTCGGACTTTCAGCATGCCGGAGACCAATGGTGGAAAACGGCTTATGCGGACGGCCACAAGGGGGGCGTCTATGTGGGCGACGTGCACTTCGACGAAAGCATCCATACGAACTGCTTTGTCCTGGCACAACCCTTTGTGGATCCCAGGGGCGGCGTGATGGGTGTCCTCATGGCCGCGATCGACGCGCAGGAGATTCACGCCCTGGTCGGTTCGCTTCGGACGGGATTCGGAGGAACGGCAACGCTCCTTCGGACCAACGGCGGCATCATCTCCGCGCCCGGTTTCGGATTTCTCGACAGGCGCACGTTCCCCGGCATGGCGGAAATTCGGGTCGCCAGAGACAGCGGGAAGGGATTCGCCGTTTCCAACGCAAAGCCCCGGACCATTTACGGGCTGGGCTCGCGAAGCTTTGCGGAAACCTATCCCTACCTCAACTGGATTCTCGTCGTTTCCGGCCCCGCGGATGCCGTGGTGGGACCGCTGACTCAATTGCTGCGGAACATCGTGCTGCTGATGCTGGCCATCGTGGCGCTGACTACCCTGGCGGTTCTCTGGCTTTCCCGCACGGAATCGCGGCCGATCCTGGAAGAAGACGCCCACTTCGAACGCATCTGACCGCCTGGAGTTTTTCCCTGCTCCGGGCTAGTACGGAAAGTTTTCCTCCTCCGAGGCGAGGCGTTCATTTGCCGCGCGCCAATCCGAGGCATACACCCGCAGCAGCACGCTTGGGGGAGCGCCTGCGGTCGGGGGAATCTCTTCATCGAATATCCATGCATGGATTCCCTCGTTTTCCAGTATCAAACGGTCTTCCTCGGCATCGAGGCGGCTGACGTATTCCGCCACGGTGACCAGGTCCATGCCCGTGACCTCGTCGAGCGTGCTTTTCCGTCCGGCGGGGATTTTCGCTTCCTTGCCGGCGGCCGTGCCCCTTTCGATCAGGATGGATTCCGCGATTCCGGCCGCCTCCGGCGGCCACGGTTCCGCGTCCCGGCCCAGCAGGATGGATATCAGTTCTCCGTTGGTCCGTTGCTCCAGTTTCTGCCGTAACGTCGTCCGGTCGCTCAATGTTTCCTCCCTCGGGTGTTGCCGTCGCGCTTTGGAGCCGGCAATCTCAAAATGAATTATGGCATACCGCGCTATTTGTTTTCAGGAAAGACGAGATTGCCGGAGAAGAACGGGATCACTTTCTTCTCCATCCGCTCCAGGACGCCGCTCGTGTGGTCTCCCGGGTAGATCTCAAAAGTGTGTTCCACCCCGTAGTCGCTCAGGATCCGGTCCATGTCCCTGGAGGCCTGCAGCATGACATCCTCCCCTTCGGCGATAACGACGTCCCTGTCTCCGATATCGAAAGCGATGGCGCGGTACCGCTTCATATTCGGTATGTACTGGTGCACCATGGAGATCGGGGCGTTGGCCGCCCATCTTGCGATGACGTCGGGCCGAATCGAACCCTTTTCCACGGGAAGGTCGAAATAGAAGGGGGGGCGCCGGGGGTTCGGCGACCAGGCCGCGGCGGATGCCGCCATCGCCTGGACCGCGAATTCGGCTTTCTGCACTTCCTGCAGGCTCTTCATCGCTTCGATGCGCTCCATCAGCGGCGGCTGGGGCTTCATCGTGGGCGGCATGCAGCAGGGGCTCAGGCTGTAGAGGCTCGAGAAGACGTCCGGGCGTTTCATGCCGATGCGGAAGACCCCGTATCCGCCCATGGAGTGGCCGGCCAGGCCGCGGGCGTTTCTGTCCGGGACGGTGCGGTAGTGGCCGTCGATGTAATCGACCAGGTCCCGGGCGATGAAGGATTCCCAGTCGCCGGTGACCGCCGAGCAGGAGTACATGCTTCCCACAAAAGCGTTTGCGGCGCTGGGGACGACCAGGATCATCTCGCGCGATCCGGCGGCGAAGGCTTTTTCAGCTGGGATGGTGATATTCGTGGGCAGGGCCGGCTGCGTGTAGAGCATGTTGTTGCCGCCGAAGCCGTGCAGCAGGTACACGGCCGGGTAGCGCCGGCCCGGCTCTTTGTCATAGCTCGGCGGCAGGTAGACCGTGACCGGGCGGTCGGGCGAATCCCCGATGAGGTTGCCGGCCAGCGAGGCGCCGTGCACGACGATGTTTTCCAGCCGGCCCCTCAAGGTCATTCCGCGAGTCATTTCTTCCAGCTTCTTCGCGGTGGGCGCCGCAAAAATGCCGTCGTCCATGGGTTCATTGACGGCGAACTCCATCCGGTACTCAACCCGGCTGCTCCCTCCGTCCGAGGCTTTCTGGCTCGTCGGAACCGAGTGTGCGAAGAGGATCCCGCCGACCTTGCCGTAATCTCCGGGAATTTCTTCAATGTCGACGAACCGGTCTCCGGCTCCGATTCTGGTGAGCGTTCTGACGGTCAGAAACGTGGCGGCATCGATGTAATAGACGGTGCTGCTCTCGTCCTTCGGGGTTGCCTGAACCTTGTAGGCTGAAGCGCCCTGGAATTCCTCCATCCCGAGCAGTTTCATCGCGGCCCCGGCTGCCTGGAGCCCGGAGAGCCACCGGGTTTCGGAGGCCAGGGCGGAGTCGAACCATCCGGGCGCGACCGGGTTTTCGTTCGTCTGCAGCATCGGCTGCTGCATCGGATTGAAATTCCAGCGGGTGCCGCCCTGCCGTCCAGAGACCAGGCTCATGTTTCCGATGGCGGTTTCCAGTCGCGCGAAATGAGGGCGCTTCATGGACAGGATGCGCCGGTTTCCCGTCGAGTCCGCGGTTCCCGCGCCGGTTGTGACGCGCAGCGTCTCCACCTTGAGGAAGGCAGCGGCCCCGCCCAGCGCCTCCTCGTTTTTCGCGAGGATCCGGTCCAGCGTGAGGTCCTGGGCCAATGACGCGATGCCGAAAAGCAGAACGCACCAAACCAGGCTCAAACGACGCACTGCAGCCATGTTGCCTCCATTGTGAGATGTCCGAAGCTTCCGGTTTTCCCGGGTCCGGGCGCCGCCGGTCCGCGCGTTGCATCTTCGCCGAAAGGCCTCCCGGATGGAATATGAGCTGATTATACCTCTCCGGCTTTCCCCCCGCGAGGGCAAACCGGGCGCCCGAAACGTGCTATTCTTAGGGCGCGATCGGGAAGGAAGGGCTATGAAAAGAATCGCCGCCGCATGGAGGAAGTTTCGGCAGGTCCGGGTGTCCCGGTTTTCGCTCCTGCAGGTCCTGCTGGCGTGCCTCGGGGCGGCCGTCCTCCTCGTTTCGGGAACCATGATTTATTATTACCAGCGTTTTTCCGGGATGATCGACGCCCGCCTCTCCGGAAAACACGTGCGGGCGGAATCGCGCATCTATACCGCGCCCAGGCGCATCCGGCGGGGGGAAGTCCTTGCCGTCGACCGGGTCTCCAGCTACCTGCAGGCCGCCGGCTACGCGGCGTACCCGGACACCGGGGACGCCGGCCAGATCGTTCCGGGGCCGGCGTCGATCGACATCCGCCCGTCCGCGTCCTCGTATTTTCGCGGGAAAAACGCGGTCCACCTCGAATTTGCCAGGGACCGCATCGCCGAAGTGCGCGCGCTCGATTCCGGGGAGCGTCTGATCGTCGCCGACATCGAGCCGGAGCTCGTCACGTCCGTGTTCGGGAGGGCGCGGGAGAAGCGGCGCCCGGTGCGCTACGACGAATTTCCGGAGATGCTGAAAAACGCGGTGCTCTCGGTGGAGGACAAGCGGTTTTTCGACCATCCCGGGTTCGACGCGGTGCGGATCCTGGGCGCCACGCTGGCCGACATCCGGAGCGGGGGAAAGGCGCAGGGCGCGAGCACGATCACGATGCAGGTGGCCCGGAGCTACTTTTTCTCCACGCGGCGCGAGTGGCGGCGCAAGCTGCAGGAAACGGTGATGGCGCTGATCCTCGAGCACCGGTTCGGCAAGGAGCGCATCTTCGAGCTGTACGCCAACGAGATTTACCTCGGCAACCGGGGCAGTTTCGCCATTCACGGGTTCGGCGAGGCGGCGCAGGCTTATTTCGGAAGGGACGTCCGGGACCTGAATCTCGCGCAGACGGCCTTCCTGGCGGGCATCATCCACGCGCCCAACCGCTATTCCTCTTCCGACCGCAGGCCACGGCGCGCGGCCGAGGCGCGGGACCGGGGCCTGTCCATGCTGGAGGCGAACCGGTTCATCACCGCCCAACAGGCGGAGGAGGCCCGGAAGATGCCGCTCGAAATCGTCAGCGGCACCCGGGGCGCCAGCCATGCCGGCCATTTCGTCGACATGGTCAAGGACGACCTCCTGGAGAGGTTTTCCGAGGACGATTTGAACTCGCGGAGCTACAGGATTTACACCACGCTGGATCCCGGCCTCCAACGGGCGGCGGTGGCGGCGGTCGACTGGGGGCTGGCGAATGTCGACAAGCAGCTCGAGCGCACCTACGAGGGGTGGCGGAAAGAGGGAAAGGATGTCCCGGCGCCGGAGGCGGCGCTGGTTGCGCTGAATCCCCGCACGGGCGAGATCAAGGCCCTGATCGGCGGCCGGGACTACGCGAAAAGCCAGCTGAACCATGCGCTCGCGAAGCGGCAGCCGGGTTCCATCTTCAAGCCTTTCGTGTATGCGGCGGCCCTGGAAAATGGCCTGAACGGCTCGGACCCCGTCCTCACGCCCGCGTCCACCGTCGTGGACGAACCGACCGTGTTTTATTACGGAGACCGGGCGTATTCCCCGGGCAATTCCGGCGGAAAATACTACGGCGAAGTGATGCTGCGGGACGCGCTCGTGCACTCGCTCAACGTGGCTACCGTCCAGGTGGCCCAGACCGTAGGGTACCGGCGCGTGGTCGACTTCTGCCGGCGGTTGCGGCTGGAGTCCAACCTCCGGCCGACGCCCGCGATCGCCCTGGGCGCCTACGAGGTTACGCCGCTCGACATGGCCGCCGCGTACACCGCATTTGCCAACCGGGGCGCCCTCTGCGAGCCGGTTTCGCTGCTGCGCATGGTGAGCCGGGAGGGGGGCACGGTTCAGGAAACGGAATTTCAGCGGAAGTATGTCCTGGACCCGCGCGTCGCCTACCTGGTGACCAGCATTCTCGAGGACGTGGTGAACCGGGGAACGGGGGCCGGTGTGCGGTCGCGCGGCTTTTACGCCCCGGCGGCGGGGAAGACCGGTACGTCCCGGGACGGGTGGTTTGCGGGGTACACCACGAATCTGCTGTGCATCGTCTGGGTCGGGTTCGACGATCACAGGGAACTGGGACTCGCGGGGGCCTCTTCCGCCGCACCCATCTGGGCGGAGTTCATGAAGCAGGCCATCCAGCTTCCCGCGTTTTCCGGCACGCAGGCCTTCGAGCGGCCGGAGGGAGTGGTTTCCGTCGCCATCGATCCGGAGACGCGACAACTCGCCGCGCCGGGATGCCCGGAGGTTCGCGAAGAGGTGTTCATCGCCGGCACCGAGCCGACCGAAACCTGCGACCTTCACGGCGAGAGCTTCATCGAGCGGATCGCCCCGACCTCCTGGATCCGGAGACTGTTCCGCGGCGGAGACAACGCCCCCCCTGGGATTCCGGATTCCAAATTCCAGATAAGGGCTATATAGTTGACTCCACAGGCCCCTATATATTGTGTTCGCTCTTCTTGGGTCCGCGCACGGACCTTACCAGGCTCCGATAGGGCGCAGGAGGTACCCGCACGGCATTTTGTATTAATCTGTAGAACAGCTTTCCGCGGGAGGCTGACGTGCGCCTATTGAACCTAAATGTGAATTCGTCGAGATAATAATCCAAATGCTCATGACTAACCGCCCCTTGATGTGTTCCCATCAGCCATCGTTTCATGAGCGACACCACTCTGTGCACGCGGGGCAGCAGATCAGACGCCTTTTTGCCGCTATGCGCGATTTGCCTGACTTCCCGTCGGTAATCTTCCAAGCCCGCGTAACCCTGCCAGTCGTCCGTCAGCAGTATGCTTCCCGGCTCAATAGAATCCCTTATAAAGGGATGGAGGTTCTTAGCGCTCCCATCCGCAACACGGCGCATCCGGATGCGACCCACGCCCGGGCCGTTTTTTTCTGCGGCTACGACGACCATGGTCTTATTGATCATCCGGCGGCCATGACGGCCCGGTTCAGGCGCACCTATAAACGTCTCGTCGACCTCTACTTCGCCGTTGAGTCGCTCACGTCCCGGCGAGACCATGGCGCGGCGCAATTTATGCAGCCAGGTCCAAGCCGTAATATAGCTGCCCAGACCCAAAACACGTTGGATGGCCAAGGCACTGGCCCCGGTCTTTTGACTGGCCAGCGCCCACATAGCGCGGAACCACAGAACCAAGGGCAAGTGGCTGTCCTGGAAAATCGTCCCCGCAGTGACCGAAGCCTGGTATCGACATTGCCGACAGACCAAAAGGCCCCGATTCGTCGTTCCGTAACTCCGATTCCCGCAGCGGGGGCAGACAAAACCGTCCGGCCAGCGCAAAGCCGAAAGGTACTCGCGACATGCGGCTTCCGAGGCGAAACGTTTTTCGAACTCAAACTGGTTTCGAGGATAATCCTCCATGCCTCGAAACACTACATATTGGGGTGTGTGGAGTCAACTATATAGCCCTTTTCCAGATTCCGGATGGCGCATTGCCGAAAGATCCTCCGTAATCTCTCTTGATCCCCCAATCCACGCTTGCCCGAATCGGTGACTCGCGGGCGCATCTGGAATCTGGAATCTGGAATCTGGAATCAACATGCATGGGACGTCACGCCAGGAACTTCAGGAATCACGCGGATTAATGTATACTGTGCCGGTCTTGTTCCCTTTGAACCAGTGAACGCGCGTCGTTTAAGAGTGTTTCCGGAAAGCGGCGCCGGCGGCGAAATATGAGGCTGCCGACCCTTCGGCCGGCTGTCGGCAATCCGAAATTTACAGCCCGATTCCGCCGAATCCCGTACCGCCAAGATTCCGGAAATGCGGAGATGCCGAATGGGAGGATCTATGGAACCGAACGCTGCCAGTGAAACCATGCCTGCGCCCGAAGCGCCCGGGCCCAGGAGCTTTTTCAGCCGCTTCGCGGGGGTGTATACGTCTCCGCGCGAAACCTTCAGGGAAATCGGCCGGTCGCCTTCGGTATGGGTGCCGCTGATCGTCCTGCTCGTCATCAGCCTCGGTGTCGCTTTTTACCTGACCCGAACGCTGGACATGGAAGCGGTGGTCGCCGCCCAACTGGAGGCTGCCGTCCAGCAGGGGAGCCTCACGCAGGAGCAGATGGAGCAGCAGCTTGCAATCGCGTCCAAATTCGCGGGGATTCAACTGCTCCTGATGAGTGTGATCGGCACGCTGGTCGTGGTCTTTGCCATTGCGGGGTATGCGAAACTCTTCAGCATCTTCGCCGGCGCCGAAAACCGGTTTAAGCCCCTATTGTCCGTCACGACCTGGTCGATGCTTGCGGTTTCGATCGTGCAGTCGGCCCTGATGGTTCTCGTGCTGCAGATCAAGGGGGCCGAGGACGTCAGTCTCACGAACATCAACTCCTTGATTGCGTCGAACCTGGGGGCGATCCTCACGAGCCTGCTCGGCGAGGATGCGCTGCCGAAAATGGTGATTTCGCTGGCCGGCATGGTCGATGTCTTCGCGATTTGGACGATCGCGCTGCTGGCCATCGGTTATTCGGTGGTATCCAAAAAGCTGAAAACCGGCACCGCGGCCGTCTGGCTTGCAGGAGGCTATGTGGTTGTGATGGGAATCAGCATCATCGCCTCAGCGCTGTTCACCCGGGCGGGAGCCTGAACGGCAGTCGGCAGTCGGCAGTCGGCAGTCGGCAGTCGGCAGTCGGCAGTCGGCA
>CAZTHE010000037.1:0-501 GCA_964613495.1 uncultured Acidobacteriota bacterium
GGGTCCGTGGCCGATGCCAGTGATGCCGCTCAATTTGCCGAGTTGAAAGTCATGGGCGAGTTGGGACGCCGCGCGCGGCAGCGCAATTGCCAAGTGATGATCGAAGGGCCGGGGCATGTGCCCATGGATCAGATCGAGCGGAATATGCAAATGGAGCGGGAGCTTTGCGACGAGGCGCCATTCTACGTACTCGGTCCCATCGTCACGGACATCGCACCGGGTTACGACCACATCACCAGTGCGATCGGTGCGTCTCTGGCGGCGTGGCACGGGACGGCCATGCTCTGTTACGTCACGCCCAAGGAGCACCTCGGCCTGCCCGACAGGAAGGACGTCCAGGACGGCGTGATCGCCTACAAGATCGCGGCGCACGCCGCGGATATCGCGAAGGGCCATCCCGGCAGCCGGGACCTGGACGACGCGCTCTCGAAGGCCCGGTTCGAATTCCGCTGGGAGGACCAGTTCCACCTGTCTCTCGATCCCGAGACGGCGCGCGCTTTC
>CAZTHE010000037.1:511-1826 GCA_964613495.1 uncultured Acidobacteriota bacterium
CCACCAGCAGACTCTCCCGGAGGAAGTCGCCCGGACGGCCCATTTCTGCAGCATGTGCGGGCCGCACTTCTGCTCCATGAAAATCACGCAGGACATCCGCGCCTACGCCGAGGGCCGCGGGATCACCCCCGAAGAGGCGCTGAAGCAGAAGCTCGAGGAAAAGGGCCGCGAGTTCGTCGAAAAGGGATCCGGGATTTACGTGAAGACACACGCCTGATTGCAGATTCCAGATTCCAGATTCCGGAGATCAGGAAGCGGGGCCGAACAGGAAGGAAAACTGCTGCCAGATGGTGAGCCCGGCGAGGATGCCGAACGCGACCGCCGCCCAGACGAGGATCGCGGTGCGGCAGGAGCGGACCCGGATGGCTTCGGGAAGGTGGCGTTTGTTGATGACGATCAGCAGCGCCGCATAGAGGCACATCATCGTCCCGCCCACCGATGCGGAAATGATGAGGAGCGCCAGGGGCTGCGCCAGCCCCGAGAGCAGGATGCCGCAGCCGATCGCCACGAGTCCCCACACCAGGCCGAAGTAGATCCGGTTTTCTGTGGCGCGCGCCGCGCGCAGGTAGGTGGTTTTCAGAACGTCGGCGGCCAGCCGGCTGGTGTAGTCGATGACGCCCATCGCGGTGGCGAAGAGGGAAAACGCGCCGATGGCCCAGAACAGCGTGCCGAACCACGGCGCGACGAGGCTCTTCAGGCGCTGCCCTTCGATCTGCAGGAAACTCACGTTGTTGGGCAATCCCGGCTGCCCGAACAGGGTCGAGTGCGCGAGCATGGAGGTGAACACGATCGTCACGACGGTTACGAGGAAAAAGGTGAGCGCCTGCTCGGCGTTGGCAAACCGCCACCAGCGCTTCCAGCGGATCATGTTGGCGTCATTCGTTTCGAAAGTGTAGCTGACGGGGACCGGTTCGGCCTCCTCGGTCCCGGTAACGGGACTGACGAGCCGCGGGACGTAGAGTCCCATGCCGAATCCCTTGTCGCGAATCCAGTTGCTCTGGCAGAGGTTCTGGCCCCCTCCCGCTCCGGCAAACGCGATCGCGCCGAAAAGAAGGGCGAACCCGAGCTCCGTCGGAAACCGGCCGAAGCTCGCCGCGCTGGCCGGCAGCGCCGCCCAGGTATCGCGGTCGATGGCGAACAGGATGGCCAGGGCCGCCAGGACGATCACCGCCCCGACCTTGACGAAGATCAGCCGTTCCAGAGCCACATAGACGATCGGGGCCAGGGTGAGCGCCGCGCCTATGACCACGAGGCCTGCGGCGGCGAGGACCGGGGCGCTGCCTCCCCCGAACAGATACGTCAGCAGGGTGGACGC
>CAZTHE010000037.1:1872-27616 GCA_964613495.1 uncultured Acidobacteriota bacterium
TATCCACCCGGGCCACAGGTTCGCCAGATAGACCATGATCGCCAGGATCAGGCCCCAGTGCCTCCACACCCGGTTGAAACCGGTCAGCGCCGTCTCTCCCGTGGCCAGCGTATAGCGCTCGATCTCCATATTGAGAAAGAACTGCGTCCCGACCCCGACGACGGCGCCCCAGAGAAACACGAGACCTGCCTGGGACGCGATGAAGGGCCACAGGATGAATTCGCCCGAGGATAAACCGACGCCGGCGGCGACGATGCCGGGACCGACGACGCGCCACCACCTGCGCGGAGGATCGGGAAGATCGCGGACTGCTGGAGGCTGGAATGTCGGCATCGGTACCCTTCTTGCTCGTTGCCCATTATGCACGAGATGAAAAAAATGCCGGTGCATAAAATAAATTCCAGATTCCAGATTCCGGATTGCAGATTCCGGATAACGACGGGAATGGGATGGAAAGCCGGAATCGGTTCAGCGATTCCACCGTGCGGAAGTCCAGCCGAGGTGCGCGTGGGAGTTGAAAAGGCGCAGCAGCGGCTGCGGTCCCCATTCGACCACGCTGATCGTGCCGGGATCGAGGAACAGGCGGCGCGTCGATTGGAGCGGGATTCCGACTGCGGCGGCCAGCAGCGCCTTGATGGGGCCCACGTGGCTCACCAGGACGACGGACGCGGCGGGAAAGGCGGAGGCCATCTCTTCGGCCAGGTCCAGGACGCGGTTTTGAATGCTCTCGATGGATTCTCCGCCGGGCGGGGCGCACGCCGCGTCCGATTCCCAGCGCTCGAGCAGGGCCGCGTCCCCGGGTCCGAGGCCCGCCACTTCCGCCCGCGTCCGCCCCTCCCACCTGCCGAAAGAACCTTCGGCCAGGCGGGGATCCAGCCGGAGCTCGGCGCCGCAGGCCTCCCGGATGACGCCGGCGGTGTCGGCGGCGCGACGGAGGGGGCTGGAGACGACGCATCGAACGGGAATCTGCGACAGGGCGGCCGCCGCCAGGCGAGCCTGCTCTCTCCCGTTGTCCGTCAGCGGTTCATCCCGAATCCCGAGATAGCGCATGTGCACGTTGTCGGCCGTTTCGCCGTGCCTCACCAGATATAGCCGGACCGTCCGTTTCAAAGCCTCGCCCATGGCCGCCGCACCTCGATCATTACACTGCGTAGCACTTATAGTATTATACCCGGAGGTCGATCAACGGGCGTTTTGCAGCTTTTCCGCGGATTCCGAATGCCGACTGCGACTCTTACGAACACCCTCCGCAAAATTACCGGTCCGATGCACACGACCGACCGGTTGATGATCGCCTTCTGGCTCCTGCTCGCGGCCGTCGGCCTGATGCTGCACGCCCGGATTCCCGCCTGGCCGGTTCTGCTGGCCGCCAATGGCGCGGCGATCCTCGCGGTATGCGTCCTTGCACATGCGGCGCACGCGGGGCGTTCCAGGGTGCTGCGGTGGGCACACGACTGGGCGGCATTCCCGCTGGTCCTTTTCACCTATAAGCAGGTCTATTTCATGATCGGCCCGATCCATTCCGGGAGAGACTACGATTCGCTGCTGATCGCGGCCGACCGTTGGCTGTTCGGGACGGATCCGACCGTGGCGCTTGCCGGCGTGGCCCACCCGCTGCTGACCGAAGCGCTGCAGATCGCCTATTCTCTGTTCTACGTCTTCTTCATCGTCGTGGGCGTGGAGCTTTACCGTAAAAGCAACCCGCAGCTATTCCGGGACTTCCGTTTTACGGTGGTCTACGGGTTTTTCATTTCCTACGTCGGGTATTTCTTCCTGCCTGCCGTGGGCCCGCGCTTCACCCTGCACGACTTTTCGAAAATCGACGCCGAACTTCCGGGACTGCTGTTGACTCCGGCGCTGCGGGGGTTCGTCAATTTCTTCGAATCCATCCCCCCGGGCGTCACGAACGCCGTGGCGCTCGCGAGCGCGCAGCGGGACGTTTTTCCGAGCGGCCACACCATGATGACGCTCCTCGCCATATTCTTCGCGTATCGCTGCGCGGTCAGGACCCGGCACTGGGTCCTGGTTCCGGGGCTGATGCTGATTTTCGCAACCGTCTACCTGCGCTATCACTACTTCGTCGACGTCGCCGCGGGCGCGCTTCTGGCCGTTCCGTGCCTCTGGACGACGTACAGGGCGCAGGCCCTGTTCGAATCGGGAAAATCCTGTCCGGACCGCAATCCGGATCGAGGTTGACCCGCTTGATTATCGGATTCCGGATACCGTATTCCAGACGGCTTCAGGGCTCCGGCGGTGCGGGGGAAGGCTCCGGGACCGATTGGGATTGATTCAGGTGACGGGCGAGGACAAAGAGCAGATCGGACAGGCGGTTGAGGTAGCGGACAATTTCGGGCTCGACCCGGCCCGACCGGACCAGCGGGACGCACCGTCGTTCGGCGCGACGCGCGACGGCCCGGGCGAGGTGCACTGCCGCCGCCGCGGGGGATCCCCCCGGCAGGATGAAATGCCGCAGGGGACTCAGCCGCTCTTCCAGCGCGTCTATTTCGCGCTCCATTCGCTCGATCGCGCCGTCGCCGATCCGGAGTCCCGGCGTCCCGCTATTCGCAGGCGCGGCGACCTGCGCACCGACGGTGAAGAGGTCGCCCTGGACGCGATGGAGCATGGCGTCGACCGCATCCGGAAGTGAGCCGCTGCGGACCAGGCCGAGGAGGGCGTTCACTTCGTCCAGCGATCCGCATGCTTCGATGACGGGCGAGTCTTTCGCGACGCGCTCATTCCCGATCAGGCCCGTGGTCCCGTCATCGCCCGTCCTGGTATATATCCTGGCCATCTGGTTCCCCCCGTGCGGCACGCCGGACGGCCCGCTGCGGCGGGTCCGTGCGGCCCGCGACCATGATCCCACACGACGGCATTTTTCAGAACGATTTTGTTTTGAAGGGAGCCGACGCTCTTTCGACCCGGATTTGCGTCGGAAGGGCATAATAAAAAACAGGGGGTCCGGGTAAGGCGCATCCGCCGGGGGCGATGGCCCGCGGACGGCGGAAAGCCTGTTGCGGTTGCGTGGAGCGGCACCGGCGGAGAGCGCCTCTTCAGGCGGTTTTCTTTTCTTTACACGCTATGCAGACCGACGTCCACGGCACGGCCTTCAGGCGCGCGACGCTGATCTCCTCTTCGCAGACCGTGCATATGCCGTAGGTTCCGTTTTCGATACGCTCGATAGCCGCCTCGATGGCCCGCAGCAGTTTGGCGTCGATCTGAAGAAGCCGCAGGTTCACGTGCACTTCGTTGTCGTCACTCGCCTGGTCGACAAAATCCCCGTGACGCGTGTCCTCCATGTTGTCCCAGTGGGCCTTTTTCCCGGCGTTGATGATGGAGTCGCGTTTCTGCTCAAGGGCGACTTTGAACCGCTTGAGTTCTTTCTTGTTCATTGGAACGACCTCGAGTCAAAACTGGAAATATAGATCAAATTTATCGGCATGTAAACCAGCATTCGATACATATTGGTTTATCCGGGAGACGGGGGAAGATGCGGAACGCAATTCCAGATTCCGGATTCCGGATTCCAGAGGAGAAGGCGTTTCCCCGATTGGGAATTGACCCCGGCGGTTCGGGAAGAGAGGATGCGGAACGCAATTCCAGATTCCAGATTCCGGAATGGTCCTTACGCGTACGGGCGTGGCGGGACATTACGACGGATGGGATTGGTATACCATTTCGTATGCCGGCACGATCTCGACGGGATTGTAGGACATTTTGGCTTTGCGCAGCCCCTCGTCGCCGACGTCCTCTTCGCGATTGATGAATTCAAATCCTTGATCCGCAACGACTTTCGCCGTTTCCCAATTGATGACCTGGTACAAGCCCTTATAGCTGCGCAGAGCACGCTCGAAATGGACGGCCACCGTCGTCGGGCCGATCGGCTCGTAAATGGAAAAGGCCACGGGACGTTCATCCACGGTCAGGAGCACGCCCTGCTGGGAGAACTCCGCAAAGTGACGCAGCGTGCATTCCAGGGCGGCCAGTTCGCGCGCCAGCATGCCGTGCAGTCTCGGTTGCTCCTCCCGGGCGATCGAATCCAGTACGCGGAAGCAGGCGTCGGCGTTTTCGGGTGTCAGGGGATGAACCTTCCAGCTATAGAGACCCGAAGCCTGAGACAGGAGGTTGCGTTTCTTCGAATACTTGCGGCCGGCCAGTTTTGCCAGCGCGCCGGCGCTGTAGAGATAATTGGAGACGGCACGGTCTTCACGGGACTCAAACGACCGGGAAAGAACGGGGTTATCTTCCAGGAACTGACGGCTGACGCCTATGATTTTGAGTGCGTACGGCAGTCCCGCGGCTTCCCCGATGATCTTCTCCGTCAGTGCGGGCGAGAGTGGACCCACGGGTTGCAGCAGGTGGGGATTGGGATCGGGATCCAGGATGCAGGATATCAGCAGGGTGCCCGGCTCAACAGCGGCCCACCGGTAGAGAAAATAGGGGCGCCAGGCCGCAAGTGTCGGGAATGTGTACCCGGACAGCGGTTGCGGATGCCGGCGCAGGATACGCGTCAGAAGCCGGTTGTGTTCCAGCCGGAGATCCGCAAATTCAAAGCCCAGAAAATGGAATTCACTCATCGGCGCTTGCCGTACAGCATCGGCTGGTAACCGGCCAGAGGCCCGTACCCCAGTCCTTCGTAAAATTCCTGCGTCCCCGGCTCGGCGACGAGCCCGATCCACCCAATCTTCCGATCCACGCAGAAAGCGGTCAGGCGCCGGATCAGCTCGCGGCCGACTCCCTGTCCGCGGCATTCTTTCAGGACCACGACATCCTGGATATAGGCGTCGCTCAGTCCGTCGGAGATCACGCGAGCCATGCCGACGATGCGCCCTTCCGGAGACCGGGCGATCATGAAGCAGAAACTGCCCCGGATCATTCCGGGTATGATCGAGCGCGCTTCGGGGCTCTCCTCCCACCAGCCTCCATCCTCATACAGTGCCACGATCGCGTCGACGGGCGCTTCTTTCACTATGTCATACCGCACTTCGCCCATAGGCTTCTTCCATCCGGAATCTGGAATCCGGAATCCATTTTGTCCGCCCGTGCAGAACCGTGCTAAAAGGGAAGCTGTTCCCCGATCCCGGCCTTCCTGGCCTCTTCGCAGACGCGGGCGGCGAAAGCCACGTCTTCCATCGCCACCCCCTGCGACTCGAAAAGGGTGATTTCGCCGTCATCCTCCCGGCCGGGGAATTCCCCCACCACCACCAGGCCGAGTTCCCTCGCGTCTTCCCAATAGAAGGCACCGGCGTCCGCGGCGGCGGCGAGATCGCCGGATTCCAGCATGGCCTGCTCCAGGGAATCCACAATCACGCAGGCGGACCGTCGGACCGTCTCGACGTCGATTTCCTGTTTCGAAATGAAGTTTGAGCCGATTGCGTTGATGTGGACCCCCTTGGCGAGCCACTCGCTTTTGAATACCGGTTCTTTGGAGGTCGTGGCGGTGACGACGATGTCCATGTCCCGCACGGCTTCTTCGGGCGTTGCCGCGGGCCGGACGGGGATGCCGGTCAATCCCGTCATCTCGTCGCAAAACTTCCGGCATTTCCCGGGATCCCGGGAATAGGCGGCCACGGCCTGGATCGGGCGGACGGCGCAGATGGCCTGCACCTGGGAGCGGGCCTGGAATCCAGTGCCGAAAATCCCCAGCCGTGAGGCCTCCGCCCGGGCCATATATTTGGTTGCGACGCCCGAAGCGGCCCCCGTGCGCATCTGGCCGAGCTTATCCGCCTCGATCATGGCGATCAACTGGCCGTCCGCTTGATACAAAAGGACGGTGAAACGGTTCACCCCCGAAACACTCGTATAGGTTTTGAGCCCGGCAAGCCCCAGAGCCGGCAGAGAAGCGCTCATTACGTGGAGGAGTCCCTGGTCCAGGCGGCACCTCCGCCGGGGCGCAATATCGGCAGTCTGCTCCCCCTGCAGCCTGAAAGCCTGCTCCACCGCCTCGATGGCCATGTTCATGGTAGCCAGCTTTTCGACGTCGGTTTCTCTCAGTAAAATCGCCATATTCGCCTCCCGCCTCACGGCCTTCGCTAGTGCCAACTTGCAGTCACTAATATACTTGACCGGAATTCCAGCTCCAAGCTTGAAATGGGCGGGCCGCGGGGGGGGTGTAAGGACCAAAGGATCAGAGGATTAAAGGATCAAAGGGGCAAAGGGACCGGGGGAAAATTCGTACGGTGGGGGGGTGGTCGGGACTCCCGAAAGACGATACCGACCCCGATACCGATATCGACCCCGATTTTTGGGGAGAAAGGGTGTCGGGGTCGGTATCGGTATCGGATTAAGACGGCAGCGCGGGAAGTGACTCATTCCCCTCTAATCCTTTGATCCTCTAATCCTAAAATAATGTTGCCCAGAAAACCCCCGCCTGGTGATAGACTGCTTTTCGGGCACTATCCCGCGGGGCAGGCAGGACTACTATGGCTAGAAGACTGCTGTTTTTCGCTCTTACACTCGTACTGGTTGCAGCCCTCCTGTACCTCCTTCTTCGCGGCGCCCGCCAGGAGGCTGAAACCGGCGGCCCGATCGCGGAATCGGAAACGACGGAAAAATCGGAATCCAGCGCCATCCGGGTTCTCTCGCCACAGGACCTCGAAATCACCGGGTCCGGCATGGTGCTGGAAAGCCAATCCGGCACGTCCGGTCCGTCCCTTGCGGCCAGGCATGAAGTGGAGATTCGCAACAGGGGCCGGCTGCCATATGGGGAGGTTCAGATTCGCATCGTGTATCGTGCGGGAAATGGGAAGGTGGTCGAAACCCGTACCCGCAAATTCCCGGAAACCATCGCCCCCGGGCAGAGCCTCAAGCCCGGGGACTTCCGGGTGGAAGGCTTGCCCGGATCGGCGGTGGACGCAGAGATGTCGGTCGCGTACGCGGACATCGCAACCGCTCCCGAAGCCGCGCGTCCAGGGTCTGATTGACTCGCGAATCGCGCTGTGCTAACGTGATTTCCAGGAATGCTTCCAATGAAGATGCGCAAATTCTGAGAGATACGGCAAAATGAAATATTTCTCGAGAATAGTGATTTTCTGCTGCGTCTTTCTTCTCCTTTCCGCCCTCGCGGCGAATGCGAAAAGCAACGGCCGTCTTGCGGGCAGCATCAAAAGCCTTTCCGGGAGCCCCCTGCAGAATGCCGTCATAAAAATACTCCGCGAGGTTCAGGACGGCGAAACGGTACTGGTCACGCGAAGCGACCGCCGCGGCTTATTCGAATCCGCGCGCCTGATCCCCGGGACGTATTTTCTGGAGGTCTCCCGGCAGGGGTATCAGCCGATCACGGCCACGAAATTCACGATCGACCCGGGACAAACGACGTCGCTGGACATCATCCTGCGCGACCTGATCGATTACATCGACAGGGATGAGGATCCGCGCAACTGGGACCTGAAGTCGGTTCTGAGGAGCACGTCCGACCGGCGCCTCATTTTCCGGGAGTTCCCCGATCTTCCCGCGGTACTGGCCGAAAACGAGCCGTTGTTTTCCCGCGGTGGCGCCATGAACATCGCATCGAGCAACTCGCCGGGCGGCACCGCATATCTGCTCCACCCGCAGACCAGCCAGACCGGCGTCACCACCAATTTCGCATTTGCCGAACCCGTCGGTCCGCACAGCCGCATGATCCTTTCGGGGCAGATGGATTTCGGCTCCGGAACATTCTGGCGGTTTCGCAACACGTTCAATTACCGGCCCGACAGCAGTCACGATTACAGGGTTTCCGTAGGCTACGGGCGCCTGAGCGTGAGTCATTCGGAGACCGGCACCGTCGCGTCGCCGATCCTTCCGGATGAACTGGAGCCTCGTGAATCGGGCGTGCGGACGCTGGCGCTCGGCCTGGAAGGCAGCGCCAGGCTCCTGGATGTGCTGGCCATCAAATACGGATTCGATTACTCGCGCCTGACCTACGGATCTTCGAGGGGATTCGTGAATCCGTCCTTCCAGGTCCTGATCACGCCTGCGGAGGGATGGAACCTTCGCACTTCGTTTGCCTCGCGGCGCACGAACGAAGATGAGACGGTGTTCCTGCCCGACGGCGAAATGCTGGATCTTTCCGAATCCACCCTCATTACCCTGGTCGGAAACCAGGTGAGCATGAGCCAGATCCGGCATACCGAGATCGCCGCCGAAAAGGAGTTCGGGGAAAAAACGTCCGTGGAAGTTGCCGTCTATCAGGACCGGATCAAGGGGCCCGGACTGCCGATCATGGTTACGACAATCACGCCGCTCAGGCAGAAATCGCGCGTCGTGCAGATGGACGAGGACAACGCCAGCCAGCGCGGAACCCGTCTCACGGTCAAACGGCAGATCGGTGACAACCTGAGCGGTTCCGTAGCTTATGTATACGGAGAATCGGCGGGCATCTCCGGATTCAGCGAGTCCCTATCAAGCGATACGATAAGCTCCGGCCTGGTCGAGTTCCTGAGACAGCAATACCAGCACTCGATCACGGGCAGCCTGCGTGCGACCTTCCCGCTTACCGGGACTACGCTGCTGGCCGTAATGCGCTGGTATCCCGATAATCCACTGACGCCGGTAGACTGGTTTTCCGACCGCATGGATATCGGGACCAAATCAGCCAACTTTGAGGTCCGCCAGACGGTTCCCGTTCCCGACATCATGGGAACCGATGGACAATGGGATTTCTGGGTGGACCTGCGCAACATTCTGAACCAGGGCAGGGAAACCCTCTCCGCATCGGATGGAGACGTGGTATTCAACCGCAATCCGCGGTCTGTCCGCTTCGGTCTAAGCCTCAGCTTTCGCTAGCGTATCCCCAAAATTCTCTATCCATGCTGCCCATCGCCGGATTGCACCGCCCGCGCCAGTGCCGTGAGGCCATATACAAAAGCGCCTAACATCCAAAATATTGGATTAGCTTGTCCAAGGAGTTGAAACAGGGCAACGGCAATCCGGACCGGCGCTCCCGTATTACATGTAAGCATATATTACACAACACTTATTGAATTGATGCTTAATTGTTTTTGCGGCTTCGGTGGCATGTTAATTGCTTTATTTCCTTGCGGTATATTGCCATGTACGCGTGAGTGCTCTGATGAACATGTTTCCGGTGCCACTAAAATTCCTTGCCGCCGGCTTTTTAAGCGCGATGGTCGTGCTGGTAGGCATCGTGAATTTACGGGACCGGGCGGCGTGGATCGATCCGACGGACGGCGTTTTCTGGGAAGAAACGGGACCGGGACTCGAGGCGGCGGAAGTCGACGCGGAAGGTCCGGGCAGCCGGGCGGGGATTCGTCCGGGGGACCGGCTGATTTCCATCGACGGAGAATCCATCTCCGATCTTCGCCGGTATTCCGACCGGATTTATGCATCCGATCCCGGCGTCATTCTTCATTACGTACTGACGGACGGGTCCGGAACGCGAGGCGCCGCGGTGCGGCTCGGCGCAAAATCCCTCCTGACGGCCAGGGACCGGCTCCGCTCGCTGCTGGCGTTTCTGCACCTTGGGATCGGCGTTTTTGTCCTGATACGGGCGAGGCGCCTGCCGCGCGCGTTTCATTTTTATCTCCTCTGCCTCACCGCGTTCGTGCTTTACCTGTACAGCTATACGCCTGCCCTGCGCGCAACAGACTGGTGGGTTTATGCCCTTTCGGTGCTGTCGCTGCTCTTGCTTCCGGCTCTTTTCGTGCATTTCTGCGTTCGATTCCCGTTGGACGTGCCGCTCGAGCGCGGGCGGATCCAGTTGCTGTACGCTCCGGCCGTCGTGCTGGGCGTGGCGCACCTGTTGTGGATCGCCGGGCGCTTGGCCCCGCTGGGCTTGCCCCGCGATGCCCGTTCGAGCGGGATGATCGACCGGGTGCACCTGGCCTATTTCGCGGCGGGGCTGCTGATCGGCGGGGTGCTGCTCTTGAAGCACCGCGTGGCCGTGCAGGACCCGGTCGCGCGCCAGCAGATGAAATGGGTCGGCTACGGCGCCCTGGCGGGAATCCTGCCGTTCGGCGCGGCTTATGTCGTGCCGGTTCTATTCGGGGCGCGCGCCGGCTTCTGGATGGAAGCGTCCATGCTGTTTCTGGGGCTCCTCCCTCTCTCGTTCGGAACCGCGGTCATTCGCTACCGCCTCATGGACGTGGAGGCGATCGCGCGGCGGAGCGCGGCCTATTTCGCCGCGAGTTCCCTGCTCCTCGCGCTCTACCTGCTGTTCGTCCTGGCGCTCGGAAGGGTTTTCCGGTGGATCGCGCCGCAGGCGGATTTCCTGGCCATCTGCATAGGCGCCGTCGGGATCGCGCTCCTGTTCGCGCCGCTCCGGAACGCGATCCAGGAATGGCTCGACCGGCGGTTTTACCGCGACCAGTTCCAGAACCGCTCCACGCTGAGGGATTTCGCGCAATCCCTGAGTTCGGAAATCACACTGGCGCCCATAGCGCACGGCATACTCGAACGCATCTCGAAGGCCTTCCGGATCGACCGGGCGGCAATTTTCCTTTCGGACCCGGCGCGGGAAGGGCATTTTCGGCTGGTGCATTCGCTCGTTGGGGAAACGCTTTTGGCCTCTTCCGTTTTCCGGGCCGATGAGCTGATCGGCGGCCCGGATTCCGGCGTTTCGTTCGATCTGCGGAGCGGGAACCGCCGCCTTCACCCCGCGGGCGCCGCCCTTGCGAATGCGGGACTCCATTCCGTTCAGGAATTGAACCTCCGCGGCAGGTGCGTGGGCATGATCGCGCTCGGCCGGCTGCCCGAAGGCCGGCATTTCTCGACCGAGGATCTCGACCTTCTCGCGGTGCTGGCCGGCTATGCGGCCATGGCCCTGGAAAACGCAAAGCTGTACGACTCGGTGGAGACGAAGGCCCTCGAGTTGGAGCGCCTGAAGGCGTATACCGAAAACATCATCGAAAGCATCAACGTGTCGGTGCTGGCGCTGGACGGCAACGGGCGCATTACCTCCTGCAACCGGGCATTCGAAGCCCTGTATGAAACGACCCGGCGGCGCATCGTCGGAGTGCCGGTCGAACGGCTGCTTCCTCCGGACGTAGTCGCTGCGGTCCACAGGGCCGCGGGCAGGGAGGACTGGGAGCCCGTCGCGTCCCCGGTCAGTATTTTCAAGCTGAGCCTGGAGAGCCGGCCCGGCCGGCGCCTGATCGTGAACCTGAGCCTGATCCCGCTGCAGTCCGATTCTGCGGGCATGACCGGGTCGCTGATCGTGATGGACGACATCACGGAAAAGGTCCGGCTCGAGGATCAACTCCTGCAGACTGAAAAGCTTTCTTCCATCGGGCTGCTGGCGGCAGGCATCGCCCATGAGGTGAATACGCCCATCGCCGGAATTTCCAGTTACACCCAGATGCTCCTGAAAGACACTCCCGAAACGGACCGGCGGAAGCCGATTCTCGAAAAGATCGAAAAGCAGACGTTCCGGGCGGCGGAGATCGTGAGCGGCCTGCTCAACTTCTCGCGCCTGGGCAGCAGCGAGTTCAAGGACGTCGACATCAACCGGCTGATCGACGATAGCCTGGCGCTGCTGAACCACCTCCTGGAGTCGAGCCGCATCCGGATCCAATCGCGCTATGACTTTTCCCTCCCCCCGGTTTACGGAAATACGGGAAAACTACAGCAGGTTTTTGTTAATCTTTTCCTGAACGCGCGGGACGCCATGCCGTCCGGGGGCGAACTCGCCGTTCGGACGGGAATGACGGAGTCCATGGTTGTGGTGGACATTTCGGACACGGGCACGGGAATCGCCGAGGAGAACATCCGCAGGATCTTCGACCCGTTCTTCACCACCAAGTCGGTGGGCCGGGGCACGGGCCTGGGTCTCGCGGTCACCTACGGCATCATCCAGGAGCACGGCGGCGGCATCTTCGTGGACAGCAGTTCCGGCAAGGGGACGCGTTTCACGGTAAAGCTTCCGACCAGGCTGCACTGAAAATGGCAACGAGCGGAAGAGTGCTGGTAGTCGACGACGAAGAGATCATGCGGGACGTCCTGTCCGCGCTGCTGTCTTCCGAGTCGTACGTCGTGGATCTGGCCGAAGACGGAGCCCGGGCCCTGGAGATGGTCCGGGAAAAGGACTACGGCGTCATGCTGCTGGACCTGATGATGCCGGACGTAGACGGGTTCCAGGTCCTGGAGCAATTGACCGGGACGGACGAAGGGCCCGTCGCCATCGTCCTGACCGCATTCGCTTCCATCGACCGGGTGATGCAGGCCGCCAAGCTGAACGCATTCGCGTTTATCCCAAAACCTTTCAAGAACGACGAACTCCTGCTCGCGGTGAAGAATGCGATGGCCCAGTATAACCTGGCTGCCGAGAACCGGCGCCTGAAGCAGTCGCTTCACGAGCGATACGGGTTCCGGAACCTCGTCGGGAAGAGCGCGGCCATGCAGCAGGTGTTCGACCTCATCGCCCAGGTCGCCCCGCGCCGGAGCACGGTGCTGATCCAGGGGGAGAGCGGCACCGGAAAGGAACTGGTGGCGAAAGCGATTCACGCCGCCAGCGGAAGGGAAGAAGCGCCGTTCGTGGCCATCAACTGCGGGAACATCCCCTCCGAACTCCTGGAAAGCGAACTGTTCGGCCACGTCCGTGGCGCCTATACCGGAGCGACCAGTTCGAAAAAGGGGCTGTTCGAAGCAGCCGACGGAGGCACCCTATTCCTGGACGAGATTTCGGCCATCTCCCCGGAAATTCAGGTCAAGCTGCTCCGGGTCATTCAGGAGCGGGAGTTCCGCCGCCTGGGGAGCCTGGAAAATGTCCAGGTGGACGTGCGCATCATCGCGGCAACCAACATGGATCTGCTCGCGGCCGTGCGCCAGGGGACCTTTCGCGACGACCTCTATTACCGGTTGAACGTGATCGTGGTCAAGATCCCGCCCCTGCGCGACCGCGCCGAGGACATCCCGCTCCTGTCGAAACACTTCCTCAAAAAGTACGGAGTTGAAAATCAGAGGGAGGGCCTCACGCTGGAGCCTTCCGCCCTGAAGATCCTGATGGAGTATTCCTTCCCCGGAAACGTGCGGGAGCTCGAAAATCTGGTCGAGCGCTGCGTGGTGCTGGCACAGGGAAACAGCATCGGGGCGGATCTCTTTCCCGCAAATATCATGACTCCCTACCCCGATGCGCCGGACCGGTGGACGAAAGGCGGCCTTTCCCTCAAGGAAAGAGTCGGCAATTATGAAAAGGCCGTCATCATGGCCGCGCTGGAAAAGACCGGCTGGAATCAGAAAAGGGCCGCCCAGATGCTGTCGGTCAACGCCACCACGCTGAGCGAGAAACTCAAGCGGTTCAGGATTCGCGAGAGGCCGGACGAAGCTTTGGAGGGAAAAGACTGATGAGACGACTCTCTTACCCGGCACTGGCCGGACTCGCTCTTGTGGCATTGGTCTGTATTCCGCCTGCGAGAGCGGATTACAAGCAGGCAGTCGCGTATTACAATCAGGGGCAGTTCGACAAGGCCATCCAGGAACTCAAATCCGATCTGGACCGCAATCCGGACTGGGAATTCGGCCACCGTCTCCTCGGCCTCTGCTATCTGGGCCTGAAAAACAACGCCCTGGCCTATAACTCGCTCACGCGGGCCGTCCAGCTCAAATCCACGGCTTTCTCGACCTATTACGGCCTGGGCCAGGCGCTTTTCAACATGCAGCGATACAGCAACTGCGTGGACGCGCTCAATCAGGGAGAGGCGCTTGCCGCCAAAGAAAGGGACCCGGCGAAGGAAAGGGCCAAGCTGCACAAGCTGCGTGGAGCCGCTTATTACCGCCTGCAGCGCTTCAGCGAAGCCGCCGGGGACCTGACGAGCGCCCTCAGGGTCAACGCCTCCGACTGGGCGGATTATTCCATGTTGGGGATCTGCTATTTCAACCTGGACCGTGTGGACGAGGCCATTCAGACGCTCGAAAAAGCGCTTTCGATGAAGCCGGGGCACGGGCCGACTTCCGAGGTGCTGGGAAAAGCCTATTTTAAAAGAGGGATCGCAGCCCTGTCCGGGAAGCAGTATGCCGCCACGATCCAGGCGATGACCAGGGCGCAGGAATACGCCCCAAAGAACGGATATATCTATTACAACCTTGCGGAAGCCTATCTGTTCCAGAAAAAGTACCCGGAGGCCGAAAAGGCCCTGGGCCAGGCGGCAAGCCTGCTGCCGCGAAACATGGAGGTCTTCTGGCGGATGGGGCTCGTGTACGAGAAACAGAAAAAATGGCCGATGGCGCTGAGTGCCTACCAGAAGGCCGAAGCCATCAAACCTTCCAAAGAGATCAAGGATGCCATGGCCCGCGTGAGGGGGAACATGGGGAAGTAGGCGCCCGGCAACCGGCGCCGTTCGCATGCGTGCTGTTCGGGATGCCCGCGGCGAAACCCGGACCGGGCCGGGTCTACGGACGGCCGACCGAATAGCTCCGGGTCCAGCGCCGCAGGTTCCCCGCCTCGTCGATCGCGGCGACCTGGTACTCGTACTTGCCCGGAGGGCAATCGGCCTCGACCGGAATCCGGACGGCGACGTATGCCGTGTCCTGTTCCGGCGACGCCTGGGCCTGCAGCACGCGCCGGGTGCGCCCGTCCTTCACGAAGATTCCATCCGGAAAAAGGTCGCTATTCCGGTCCCTCAGCAGAAGGCGGATTCTGATGGCGGGGGCACCCGGGCCTGTCTCGGAAACGGCTTCCGCCTGAACCAGTTCGGGAGCGTCCTCTTCAAAAAGCGTAATTTCGTCGACCGTCCGGTATTCGCGGACCGCTTTCAGCCATGTGCGCTCGAGTTCGGCCGGCGGGGCTTTGAAGGTACTGGCAAGGCTCGAGGACAGACTCGCCTTTTTGAGCGCCGCGAACAGTTTGACGGGGCGTTCTCTTCCCTGCAGCTCCCTGAAAGTCGTAAGGAAGGTGACTCCGGGCGCCGCATTCCGGTGATACCGGTTCATTCCGGCAAATCCGGACCAGGCCCGCTGCGTACTCAATCCCAGGAGGCCCATCTCATCGAGAAATTTCGCGTATACCCACGCGGATTCCAGGCTGCGCGAGCTTCGCTCGAACTCGTGAAACAGGATCTCGATCATGCCTTCGAACAGAAATTCCGTGTCTTCCCGCTGCGCCCAGCCGGAAAGCTCCAGCAGGCTGAGACGGGCGATTTCGCGCCCCGCCTTGTGCCGCAGCAGGGCGCCCAGGTCGGCCGATCTATCCGGGCTATTCATGCCGACCCGGATGGCGGAATCCCGCCGGTCGCACCGGCTGACGGAGTCCTCCCAGCTCACGTGGATGAAGACGTGGCGCGGCAGGCTCCCGCCGGCCGCCCGGTTCATGAAATTGTAGCAGCGCTCGAGTTCGCCGATCGTGTCCCGGCCCAGCGATTCCCTCGCATGGGGCATCTGCAGGATCAAATGGTCGGATGAGATTCTATCGATGAGCTGGAATGCGGCGGTGTCCGCCGTCGGGAAAACCACGACCAGGAAACCCGCAAGAAGCGCGTACGCTGTAACCCGTTTTACCATTTGCCGCTGCAACTCCGAACACAACGCCCGGCTCCGTCACGGTGCAAAGCTTTTGACGGCGGAAGCCTCGTTGTCATAAATGTCAAAAACATTGAGAAGTTTCGTAATGTTGAGAAGGTCGAGAATCCGCTGGCCGGGCGACAGGAGCTTGAAATCGCCGCCGTCCCGCCTGAGCGCGGTGAAGCAGCGCATGATCTCGCCCAGCCCGGCACTGTCCACGTAGGAAACCTTGGCCATATTCAGGATGACTTTCGTGCTCCCTTTCTGGATCAGGCCGTCCACGGCCCGTTTGATCTCCACATCCCCTTCTCCCAGGACGATATTCCCCTCGACATCGATGACGACAACGTCTTTGGCTTTCCGGACCGAGATCTTCATGGGGCCTCCAGAGTACGAAAGGAGAAACTAGCATAGCCCATTCGGGGTGTCAATTTTACAGGAATCGCCGATCCGCCAGAATTGCTGTTGCCGAATCTCGGGACGTTGGGCTAACATTCCTCCCGACAGCACACTTTATCGGGGGAGTCCAAAAAATGACAGGCGCTATTCGTTCGGTATCCGCAAGGGAGATTCTGGATTCGAGGGGAAATCCAACGGTGGAGGCGGAAGTCTGCCTGGACGGCGGGTTCCGAGGGCGGGCCGCGGTTCCCTCCGGGGCGTCCACGGGAGTTCACGAAGCCGTGGAACTGCGGGACGGAGACGCGTCGCGGTTTCTCGGAAAGGGCGTCCTGCGGGCGGTCGAGAACGTCAATACGATCATCGCGCAGGCCGTGATCGGAGAGGATGCTTTCGATCAGAGAAAGCTCGACCGGATTCTGATCGACCTCGACGGTTCTCCGAACAAGGGCAACCTCGGGGCGAATGCGCTGCTGTCGGTCTCCCTCTCCTCGGCCCGGGCGGCCGCCGCGGCGGCCGGATTGCCGCTCTACCGGTACCTGGGCGGCACGAACGCCTGCATCCTGCCCGTTCCGATGATGAACATCCTCAACGGCGGCGCGCACGCCGACAACAACCTGGATCTCCAGGAGTTCATGATTGTTCCGGCAGGGACGGAATCCTTCGCGAAGAGCCTGCGCATGGGCGTGGAAACCTTCCACGCGCTGAAATCGGTGCTGAAGAAAAAGGGGTACGCCACGGCCGTCGGCGACGAGGGCGGCTTCGCCCCCAGCGTGCGTTCCAACGAGGAAGCGCTGGACCTGATCGTGGAGGCCATCCAGAAGGCCGGATATAAACCCGGCCAGCAGGTGTATCTGGCACTGGACGTTGCCGCGAGCGAGTTTTTCGAGAACGGCAAATACCATTTCAAGAAATCCACCGGGGCGCGGCTCGACGCGGACGGGATCATCCGGCTGTACGACGATTGGGTGCAGAAGTACCCGATCGTTTCGATCGAGGACGGCATGGCGGAAGACGACTGGCAGGGCTGGATTGCCCTGACGTCGGCCCTCGGAGAAAAGACCCAGCTGGTCGGCGACGACGTATTCGTGACCAGCGCGAAACGCCTGCAGAACGGGATCGCGGACGGAGTCGGCAACAGCATATTGATCAAGCCGAACCAGGTGGGCACTCTCAGCGAGACGATGGACACGATCGAGCTGGCCAAGGTGGACGGATACACCACCGTGATATCGCACCGCTCGGGGGAAACCGAGGATGCCTTCATCGCGGACCTGGCCGTGGCGACGAACGCCGGCCAGATCAAGACCGGGTCGGCGAGCCGTACGGACCGCATCTGCAAATACAATCAGCTTTTGCGCATCGAAGAAGAGCTGAAGAATCAGGCCCGCTTCATGGGAACCCAGCTCTATTAGGGGACGGTTCCCCGCATCCGGTGCGACGGCCGGACGAGAGGATCGAGATTGGATTCCCGTTCCCTTCTGAACGTGCGCCATCTGTCGGTCGAATACGCTTCTCCCGGAGGGACGATCCGCGCCGTCCGCGACGTCTCGGTGGAAATCTCCGCGGCCGAAACGCTGGCCGTCGTGGGCGAAACGGGCAGCGGCAAATCGACGCTCGCGCTGGCGATCCTGGGACTCCTGGACGACACGGCCCGGTGGGAGGCCGGCGCGATCGCGTTCGACGGATGCAATATCCAAGCCCGGCGAAAAAGCGGCCGGTCGCGCGTCCTGGGAAGCGGCATCGGCGCGGTCTTCCAGGACGCGCGCAGCGCCCTGAATCCCGTCCTCACGGTCCGGGACCACCTGGTGGAAACGCTCCGCGCGCATCGGCGCCTTTCGAAGAAGGAAGCCGCGGCTAAGTCACTGGACCTTCTGCGGGAGGTCGGGATTCCCGCAAGTCATGCCGGCCTCTATCCCTTCGAATTGTCCGGGGGCATCAGCCAGCGCGTGGGGATCGCGCTCTCCATCTGCAACAATCCCAGGTTGTTGATCGCCGACGAACCCACCAGCGCACTGGATCCGATGATTCAGATGCAGATCCTCGGCCTGCTCTTGCGTATGCGGCAGCGCCACGGGGTTGCGCTGTTGCTCATCAGCCACGACCTCGACCTGGTAGCGCGTTTGACGGACCGGATCGCCATAATGTACCACGGCCGCATAGTCGAATCCGGAGAGAGGAACGAAGTCCTCCATTCCCCCGCGCACCCCTATACCCGCGGATTGCTGCAGTGCCGGCCCGGCCCGGAGCACCACTATGATGCGAAGCCGATGCGATCGATTCCCGGCACGCTGCCATTGCCCGGCCAGGAGTTCCCGGGCTGCGCCTTCGCACCGCGCTGCGGCAGATCCGCGCCCGATTGCGTCGCAGCCGTCCCGGGAAGGTTCGAGATTTCCGAAACGCACTGGGTATCCTGCCTCCACTGTGGAGATACGGGGGGTGGAGGGGTAGAAGGTCATAGGATTGGAGCAAATGACCACTGAGGCTGTTGGCACGAAAGAAGCGCCGATCCTCAAAATCCGGGGGCTGTGCAAGGATTTCTCCCCGAGCGGCCTGCGCAGGGGACACATCCGCGCGATTGACCGCGTGGACCTGGAAATCGCGCGGGGCGAAGCCCGCGGGATTGTCGGGGAATCCGGATCGGGGAAGACGACGCTTGCGCGCTGTATCACGAGGCTCATCGAACCCTCTTCGGGGCGGATCGAATTCGACGGCCGGGATCTGTCTTCGTTGAGCCCGCCCGAGTTGCGGAGCCTGCGGAAAGAATTCCAGATGATTTTTCAGGATGCAGCCGGATCCTTGAATCCGGCCATGACGGTGCGGCAGATCCTGCTGGAACCGCTCGAGATCCACCGGATCGGCGACGGGAGCTCAAGGGAACTTCGCGTCCGGGAGCTGCTGGATTCGGTATCCCTGAGCGAATCGCTCCTTCCGCGGATGCCCGCCGAACTCAGCGGGGGGCAGCAGCAGCGGGTGGGAATCGCGCGCGGCCTCGCATTGAAGCCCCGGCTGCTGATCGCCGATGAGCCGGTTTCCGCGCTGGACGCTTCGGTGCAGGCGCAGATATTGAATCTGCTGGGAGACCTGAAGCGGCGGTTCGGCTTTACCCTGATCCTGATCTCGCACTCGCTTCACGCCATCCGCTATCTGTGTTCGGACATCTCGGTTCTGTATAAGGGGAGGATTGTGGAAGAGTCTCCGGCCGCGGGTTTCTTCCTGGCTCCCGGGCACCCGTACAGCCGCAGCCTGCTGGCCGCCACGCCGGGGATGGATTCCCGCAGGGAAAATGCCACGGCTGCAAATCCCGCGAAGGACGCCGCCACGGAAGATTGCGGATCGGGCTGCGCCTTCCGGACCGACTGCCCGGACCGGCTCCCGCGCTGCAGCGAAAGGATCCCGCCGCTTGCGGCCACGGAATCGGGGGGAAAAGTGGCCTGCCATGCATATCCCCCGAAACCGGACCCGGACGACGTTTGATCAGCGTCATGACAGAAGCCGCGCGAGTCATGCGGACTATGCGGGGATTCACTTCACGGAGGCGTAGTACCCCTGGCGCGTGTGGATGCTCAGCCCCCGCCTGCCGGGAATGGACACGGAAATCCGGCGATATTTGCCGTCCGCCCGCGCGTTGGTCGAGTAGTAACTCAGGAGGTATTGGGTTTGAAGCTCGGCCGTGATGCGATCGAAGATGCCGTCGAGATCGTCGAATTTGTCCGAAACGAACGCGTATCCGCCCGTCTCCTTCGCCAGCAGCTTCATATCGGACTGGCCCTGAAGGCTGATCTCGTTGAGCCGGATGGAGGCTCCGCCCGGATTGATGGAATAGAAGATCGTGTCGGCGCGCTGGACTTCCCGCAGGGCTTCCCGGACGCCGCGGCTGCTGCGGTTGTCCTCACCGTCGGAGAGGGCGACCACCGCCTGCCGCGTTTCGGGCCCGGTCGCCTGCCGGAGGATTCCGGCGGACACCGCGACGGCATCGAAAAAGGCGGTCGCCTTTTCGGTCGGTTCGAGCGTGGCAATGGCCTTTAAAGCCTCCGCCGGCGAGGCGGATTCCCGGAGAAGGATCTTCGGGGATTCGCTGAAGGCGACGATCGAGATCGTGTCTCCCGGTTTCCAGACCTTCTCGAGAAAGCGGACGGCGGCCCTCCGCTCGAAGTCGAATCTCGGATTCACGCTGCCGGAAACGTCGAACAGCAAAACGAGCCGGAGCGGCGACCGGCCCGCCTCGGCCATTTTCGAGATGGCTTCGGGCCGGCCGTCTTCTTCGATCAGGAAATCCTGTATCTGGAGACCCTCGATCGCCTGCCCGCGCGAATCCGTGACGGAAACCGGCACCGTGACCAGGTCGCTGCTGACGCGAATGATGGAGGATGCTTCGTGAAGCCCGGAAGACGGGTCCTCCCCTTCCGGCAGGTCGGCCGCCGTGGCGGCCGGATTTGTCCGGAGCAGGATGCAGCCGATGCATGCGAGAAGCAGCAGAAAGCGGGGGCGCCGGCCTGCACGACGCCTGCTCTGCGCCGCCGCTCCAACTCTTCCGTGCTTTCCCGCTGCTCTCATTGGCCACCACGAGCCCCGGCGAAGGATCCCGTAAGTGAGCGATCCTCTCACTCGAGAGGATCCCTCGCCGGCGCCATAGACATCCCGGCCGGCCGCGCTAGTTCACGGCGGATGCCGGGGATTCGCTGTAAATCAGCCCCTTGCTGACCAGGATCCTGACTTCGACTCGGCGGTTTTCTTTCCGGCCTTCCGTCGTCGAGTTGTCCGCAACGGGGTTCTTTTCCCCGTATCCCATCGGCACGACGAAGCGCCGCATCGGGATGGAGAAATTTTCGGCGAGATACTGAATCACGGCATCCGCCCGCCTCTGGCTCAATCTGCGGTTCAACGCTTCGTCCCCGTCCGCGGAGGCGAATCCGGTTACCTCGATCAGGTATCCCTTCTCGGCTTTGGACGCCTCGGCCAGACTGTTCAGGTCCTCTTTCGCCTTATCGGACAAAACCGCGCTTCCCGCCTTAAAGTTTACGGTCGTGACATTCCTGGCTTCGTATTCATCCAGGGACGTGATGCGTTCGTTGGCCGTCTTGACGCCGACCTTCGCGGTATCCGCGGCGGACTGCGCGTTTCTCGCCTCGAGAACGGCGCCGTCGGCCGTCGTCTGCGCGTTCTTCGCGCTGTCGCGGATGATATCCGTGATCGCCGTCAACTCGCGGACCTGGCCCGAAAGCCGCTGCGCGTTCTGCTCCGTTTCGCCCAGGCGCACCTGAGTCTCCTTGAGCGAGGTCTCGACGGGCACCACGCGGGTGTCCATCGTTCGCGCGACGAGAACGTCGTCATTCCGGAATTTTACCTCGCGGGCCGTGATGGCGCCTGCGCCGTCCCCGGAACCTTTGACTTCCACATACAAACCCTGGAGAAGATCGGCCCTGGTGAATTTTTTCGCGCCCCGGAAGGGGTTGCTCTTCTTTTCCTTGATCTCGGCTCCGGAGAGGACCACCTTGTATAGGCCGCCACCCGTGTCGCGCATGACCATGCTGTCAGTCCCCTGGCTTACGATCACTCCTTCCACATTCATCTTCTGGCCGGCCGGCACCAGAGTCAGCCGAGCCTGAAGATCGCTGTTTTTAGCCGCATCATCGCCCTGCGCAAATACGGATGCAGCGGACATAAATACCAAAACCCCGAAAACTACCGGCATCAACCTTCCGCTTAACCTGATCATATCTCCTCCTGGATTCCTGTCGGGAACCTCGATTGTGCCCATGACAATCATGGCCCGTGCCTGTATACCGCAAGGTCCGTGCCAATGACACAAATTATATATTTGTTGCAAATAATACACTTATTAAATCTGTGGCCTTTTGGGCATGCGGGGATTCGGGGAATTATTCCCTGTTTTTGCGGCATCGTATTGGGCTTCTGCGTCCGGCGGATGTCCCTGTTTTCTCAATGGTGCGTGTCCAAATCTCAAAAAACGGGTGTCCACGTGTTGCCGGAAGTGGTGCCGTGCAAAATTGGCCGAAGGACGGCAGGCGGAAACTGAACGGACATTCCACCGTGCGGAATTTTGGCGTCGTCCTCCCGAATTTCGGAAACACGCACCCGGGGTCAGGGAAAATTTCCCTTGGCGGCAATTTCCAGCTATACTTTGAAGTTAGGCTGAGGCAATTCTCCCATCCTTACCCTCAAGGATTCTGTTGCCGTCCGGAGAATCTGAAGATCGTGAAAAAGCGGCGCACAAAAATCCTGATCGTCGACGACGAAGCCGCCATGCGGGAAGTTCTCGAAATGCGGCTTCAGGAGTGGGGCTTCGACGTCTACCTCGCCGAAGACGGGCAGGAAGGGAAAGAGAAGGCGGAGGCGTGCGATCCCGACATCGTGATTTCGGACATCATCATGCCGCAATATTCCGGCATGGATCTGCTGCGCATTCTCCGTGCCGGGGATCCGGGCCGGCCGATCGTCCTCATGACGGCCCAGGCCACAATCGACCTGGCGGTGGAAGCCATAAAGCAGGGCGCCCAGGACTTTATTACGAAACCCATCGACTACTCCAAGCTCCGGGCCATTCTGGAAGCCTGCGAAGGGGAAATCGAACTGCGGCAGGAATCGCGCCGGCTGACTCAGCAATTGGAGAAAGGGGCTGGATTCGCGAATTTCATCGGGAACAGCAGGCCGATGCGGGAGGTGTATGACCTGCTCTCCAGCATCGGCAGCAGCGACGCCTCCGTCTTCATCACGGGGGAGAGCGGCACCGGAAAGGAGCTCGCCGCGCGCACGATTCACGAACTCAGCGCCCGGAACGGCGGGCCGTTCATCGCGATCAACGCGGCGGCGATCCCGGAAAATCTGCTCGAAAGCGAAGTGTTCGGCCATGAAAAAGGGTCTTTCACGGGAGCGGCGGCGATGCGCCAGGGCTGCTTCGAGCTGGCCGATCGCGGGACGCTGTTCCTGGACGAAATCGTCGAAATGCCGATCGCGCTGCAGCCGAAGCTTCTGCGCGTCCTGGAGGAGCGCTTCGTGCGCCGGGTGGGAAGCAGCCAGGAGATTCCCGTGGACGTGCGCGTGCTGGCAGCCTCGAATCAGGAACCGCAAAGGGCCGTCGAAAACAAAAAACTGCGCGAGGACCTGTTCTACCGGCTGAATGTCTTTACCGTCACGCTGCCGCCCTTGCGCGACCACATGGCGGATATTCCGCTGCTGGTACGGCACTTCATCCAGGAGTTCAACCGGAAGCACGGGGCGCAGGTGGAATCGTGCAGGCTGGAGGCGATGGAGCTGCTCGGCGCCTACTCCTGGCCGGGCAACATCCGGGAGCTGCGGAATGTCCTGGAACGTGCCGTCATCCTCGCCAAGGGACTCTGGATCGATCCGTCGCATCTGCCGGCGTACATACAGAGCCCCCGCGGGCTCGGCCGGGGTCCGGCGGCGGCGCTGCCCGCCGGCGTGACGGCCGCGGAGGCGGAAAAGCAGCTGATCCTGCGGACGCTGCAGGCAACGGACAACAACAAGGCCGAGGCGGCGCGGCGGCTGGGGCTGGATGTGAAGACCATCCGGAACAAGCTGAAAACCTACGGGATCGGGTAGAAGGATAAGGCGGCCGGAGGAAGCCGGGCTTCGGGAAAAACTTCCGGCGTTCGCCCGCGTTCGCGGGCTTTTGTTTGCGGTCCGATGAAAATAACGAGCAGAATCATCGCGGGCTATGGGCTTCTGATCGGCATCCTGGCCGGGATGGCGGTCTACCAGGCGGTTACGATCGCCCGCATGCAGTCCATAAACAACACACTGCGGGAAACAAATTTCCTGAACGCACGCACCTGCCTGGAGGCGATGCAGGACCAGGAGCGGATCGAGGAGTTTGTCCGGAAAACCTATCTGCTCGGCGACCTCGACTACCTGAACCAGGCCGAGGAGTATAGGGAGGACTACGAGAACAAGGTCTTGACGCTCAAGAGAAACGCGGGCTCCAAGGACGAGCAGGCCGCCGTGGCCCACCTGGAACAGATCTGGAATTCCTTTGCGGCCGACTTCCGGCAGCTTCATCTCAATCCGCCGCAGAAGGCTACGCCGCTCCCGGAAAGCCTCGAGGGGAACCTCGAAACCCTGCGCTCCCTCACGCGGTCCGTGTACGAGATCAGCATGCGCACCATGTCCGAACAGGTGCGGCAATCCCGCGAAACCAGCCGGACGGCCGAGCTCATTCTCTGGTGCTCGGTGTTCACGGCGCTCGCGATCAGCATCCTGGTCTCTTTTCTCATCTATCGCTCCATCTCCAATCCGCTCGCGCACCTCACGGAAGGGACCCGGGCCATCGCGGAGGGGAAGTTCTACTACCGGCTGGACACGTCCCGGAACGACGAGTTTTCGCAGCTCGCGAGGGATTTCAATACGATGACCCGCCGGTTGAGCGAGCTCGACGAGCTGAAAAAGGATTTTGTTTCGCACGTGTCGCACGAGCTGAAGGCGCCGCTGGCCTCCATGCGGGAAACCATCCAGCTGATGCTGGACCAGGTCCCGGGACCCCTGACGGACAAGCAGAAGCGCCTTCTCGAACTGAACCTTCAGAGCGAATACCGGCTCACGTCCATGGTCCGCAACCTGCTGGACCTTTCCAGGATTGAGGCCGGCGTCATGGAATACGAGATGAGGGGCCAGGACCTGGTTCCTCTGGTGCGCAACGCGATCGCCGAGATCGAGGTGCAGGCGGGAGAGAAGCAGATCCAGCTGCTGACGGCGTTCCCGGAAGGCCCCGTGATGGTGGAATGCGATGCGGCCCGCATCGTGCAGGTGATCGTCAACCTGGCCGGAAACGCCGTCAAATTTTCGCCCAAGAGGGGAACGGTCCAGGTACACGTCGAAGCGGCGCGGAGCCTCCCGCCGGGCGTGCCACGGCGATGGCGGCCGCTGCCCGGCGCCGTTGCGAAGGACGGGTGCTTCGGGTTGGTGACGGTTTCGGATCTAGGTCCGGGAATTCCCGACTCGGAAAAAGAAAAGGTTTTTGATAGATTTCACCAGGTGAAGCGGGATAAAAAAATAGCGGGCCAGGGAGTCGGATTGGGATTGGCGATTTCCCGAACGATTGTCGAAGCCCACCGCGGCGCGATCTGGGTGGAGGACAATCCCGGGGGAGGGTGCAGGTTCTTTCTGCTTCTTCGCCAGGGAGAAGTGCGCGATGACGAGAGAACTTACACCGCCGTCTGACGGGCGGCAAGCAGCCGCTGCATCCGGGCGGCAGAGACCGGCGCGTACCGCCTTGGATCGGGGCTTTTGCTTCCTGGCCCTGGCCCTGTGCCTGCTATTGCCTCTGGGTTCGGGATGCCGAAGGAAAGCCTCCGCCCCGCCGGCGGCGCCCGTTCCGGCGGCGGCGCCCCCCGCGGGCGAAAGATTTCCCCAGGCCGTGACCCCCGTGCTCCCTCCGAAGCCCGAACCGCCCTCCGTCCAGCCCCTGCCCGTGCCGAAAGTCGTCGACCCGCCAGGCAGTTTCCGGCTCGGAGAGGAGAGCTTTCGGGCGGGGCGGTTCGCCGACGCGATCCGGGAATTCCAGGAGTATCTCGAGACGAATCCGGACGCCGCGGAAAGCGACGTGGCTCTGTTTCATGTCGGACTGTCGTACGCCCTGGCGGACAACTCGGGAAAAGGCGCGCGCCGGGCCGAGGATGCGCTGAAGCGCCTGCTGCAGAATTTCCCGGAAAGCCCGTACGCAAGCCCGGCAAGGCTGATCCTCAGCCTTCAGGAGCAGGTCGAAAGCATGAAGTCGGACCTCCGCGAAAAGGAAGCCCGCATCAGGCAGCTCAGCGAAGAGCTTCAAAAAATCAAGGAAATCGACCTGCAGCGCCGCCCGCCTCGCCCTTCCTTCTAGCGCGCGTTAACCAGAAAGGTCCGCCGCAAGGCGGTGCAAACCGATTCCAGATTCCAAATTCCG
>CAZTHE010000037.1:27626-32551 GCA_964613495.1 uncultured Acidobacteriota bacterium
ATCGTGTTGCCGCGCTTGTGCAGCTCGTCGAACAGCGCCATGATTTCGTAGCTGGTGGCGGAGTCCAGGTTCCCCGTCGGCTCATCCGCCAGGATCAGGGACGGGTTGTTGACGAGTGCGCGGGCGATGGCGACGCGCTGGCGCTGGCCGCCGGACAGCTCGTTGGGCCGGTGGTATACCCGCTCGCCGAGTTCGACGGCCTGCAGCGCCTTGATCGCGCGGTCCTTTCTTTCGTGCGACGGGGTCCCGTTGTAGATGAGGGGGAGCTCCACGTTGTGCAATGCGGACGCGCGCGGCAGCAGGTTGAAGGTCTGAAACACGAAGCCGATTTCCTTGTTGCGGATATGCGCGAGCTCGTCGTCGTCCATTTCCGAAACGAGTCGCGTGTTCAGGAAATAGTTGCCTTTCGAGGGAGTGTCGAGGCACCCGATGAGGTTCATCATGGTGGATTTTCCGGATCCCGAGGGACCCATGATGGCCACGTACGACCCTTTCATGATTTCGAAGCTCACGCCCCGCAGCGCGTGGATCTCTTCGGATCCCATCTGGTAGGTCTTCCAGAGATCTTCGATTTTTATCAGGACTTCGCCGTTGCTGTTTCCGTTGGTTCCGCTCATCGTACTCCTCTGTCTGTTCTTAAGCCGTTCCGGCCTGCTTTCCCGCCTCTTGCCGGGCGGATTTGTCCGTCTTCACGGCCGCTCCCTCTTTGATCGTCCGCAGCGTCTGGTAGCTGCCGGACACGATCTTTTCGTTTTCCTTGAGGTTTTCGAGTACCTCGATTTCCGACTCGCCCATGATACCCGTCTTCAGCGGACGGAAACGGGCGGTATTATTCTGGTCAATAACGAAAACCCCTTCAAGTTCCTTTTTCTTTTCATTGTCCTTGCCGGAGGCGGCACTGGCGACCGAGGTCGTGCCCTTCTTCCCCGGGGTGGGCGGTACGTATTTGCCGTTGGCGTCGACTTCCACTTCGCGGACGGTGAGCGCCTGGATGGGGATCGCGAGCACGTTGTGCTTGACGTCGGTGATGATCTCGCCGGTGCACGACATTCCGGGCCGGAGCCGCGGGGACGGCTGCTTCAGGGTGACGATCACCTTGAAATCCTTCGCTTCCTGGGTGCTCGAGGAATTGATCGGGCTGTTTCCTATTTCGGTGACCTCCCCCTCGAACGAGACGTCGGGCAGGGCGTCTACCTTGATCGCCGCCGCGTTCCCCAGCGCGAGGTTGACGATGTCGGTCTCGTCCACCTTCAGCTGCGCCTGGATCGTGCTCATGTCGGAGATCACCATGATGGTGGCTTCGGGATTGGTCATCATCCCAGGCACGGCGCGCTCCCCCTTTTCCTTGTTCAGCTGGGTGATGACGCCGTCGAGCGGCGACGCGACCGTGGGCTTCTTGGACTGGTCGCTCGCCTTGGCGAGGTTCGCCTCCGCCTGTTTCACGCGCGCGCGGGACGCCGCCATGCTGGTTTTCATCTTGTCGATGTTATTCCGGGCGATGCTGATCTGGTTTTCCATCTGCGTCAGGCTGGCCTTCCGGACGTCCAGGCGCGACCGGGCGGACCTCATGCTGTTCTGCTCCGCCTCGTAGGCGTCCTTGGAAATCAGTCCGTCCTCGAAAAGCTGCTGCTGGCGCCTGAAGCTGCTCTGCGCGCGGGCATAGTCGTTTTCCGCCTGCTCCAGTTCGGAGCGCGCGGATTTCAGCGATGCCTCGTCGCGCATCAGGTTGTTCTCCGCGTTCAGGATTTCGAATTCCTGGCCGCGGGCGTCCGCGGCGGCAGCGTCGTACTGCGCGCGGGCCGCGATCATCTCGGCGTCCGTCTGGATCGGGTCGATGCGGAGCAGGACGTCTCCTCTCTTGACGGTGTTCCCCTCCTGGACGGGAAGCTCCGTGATGATGCCGGAAACCTCCGACTGGAGGTTGACGGCCTTCTTGGCCCGTATTTCGCCGCTGGCAGTTACGATGGACTTCAGGACATCCTTGCGCTCCACGGTGGCTGTCTGGACGAGGACGGTATCCTTCCGGTTCGAAGCGATACTGGCGATCATGATGATGGCGAGGAGCGCCAGCACACCGCCCAAAATCCAAAACCTCTTCCCCTTCTTCATCCACACCTCCATTTTGGGGCAATACGAATACTACGAGTGCCCGGGATGAAAGGTTTCATATTTCAGCGCAAAAGATTACACGAATCCGGCGCCGCGTGCGCGGTTTTTTATGCGGCCGGGTCCTGTGCACCGCCGGTTTCCGCCGTGACGCACGAAACCGGTGCTCGGAAACCGTCCCGCCGGGGCGAATTCCGCCGCCGCCAGCATCCGGTTCCGACTGAGAATTGAATCTGCATTCCCGGCGGCGTACAATGGGTGTTACAGGTTAGGAAATCAGCCGGGAGAGGACAGATGCCGGAACCCGACATAAAGCGTCTCATGAAGCATCTCGGAGAGTCGATCAACGAGACTCTGGCGGACGCGCCCAGGATCAACGAACGCCTCCAGGAAATCCGCGATGCCGGATACGAGGTCTTTCTGGTCATCGAAGCGAAGATCGGGTTTAGCCGCAAGGACGAAGAGGAGTTCGAACCCGCCGGCGATTCGGATGAGCCGGTGCGCCTGAAGATCACGCCGGACGACGCTAAATTCTTGAAATCATTGAAAATATCAACAGAAGGCTTCTGAGCCGCTCACGGCAGGTTCCCGGTTGCGGGTGTTGCCGGCTTGTTTTGCGGGTCCGGATCCGGGGTGGATTCCCGCTTCGCTTCGCTCATATTGCAGCGCCCGTCGAAGGTGGCGCCTGCTTCGATGATCAGGCAGGGCGAAAATATTTCTCCGAATACTTTCCCGTTTTTCCGGATTTCCACCCGGTCCGACGCGTGAACGATCCCGCGAAATTCCCCTTCGACCGCCATTTTGGTGACGTCGACCTCCGCGTCGACGATGCCTCCGGAACCTATTTCCAGCATGGCCTCTGACCGGACCTTGCCCCTGATGGCGCCCTCCACGCGCAGCCCGTTCGAAAAGGAGATTTCCCCGGTCAACTCCGTCCCTTTGCCCAGGAGGCTGACGATATCATCTGCGGATTTGCTTTTCTTGAATTGCATGTCTTGGCTCCGTTGCAGTGGCCGTTTTGGCCAGGATGGCGTAGAGCCGCATCAGGTCTTCCTGGCCGTAAAAGTGGATTCGTATTTCGCCGGCGTTTTTGGCTTTCGACAGGATCTCTACCTTGGTGCCGAACAATACCCGGAGACGGTCCGCGGCCGCGGCCTCGTTCGGATCCTGCACCTTCGGAGCCCTGGGGGATTTCGACTTCCCTTTTGCCCAGCGCTCGGTCTCGCGAACGGACCATCCTTTGTCGACAATCGTTTTCGCGGCTTTTTCCATTTCCTGCTGCGTCGCCCCGGATGCCAGCAGTGCGCGGGCGTGCCCGGGAGAGAGCATTCCCCCGGCGACCATGGATATTACCGGGGCCGGCAGTTTCAGCAGGCGTATGGAATTCGCCACGGTGCTGCGGTCCTTCCCTACTCGGTCGGAAACCTGATCCTGCGTGTAGCCCGTTGCATCCATAAGTCGTTGATAAGCCTGAGCTTCTTCGATCGGATTCAGGGGTTCCCGCTGGATGTTTTCGATCAGCGCCAGCTCGAGGATCCTGTCGTCGGGCACGTCGCGGACCACGGCGGGGATCTTCAGGAGGCCTGCCCTCATCGCCGCCGAAAGCCTGCGTTCGCCGGCGATGAGTTCATACCCGTTTTCATGGGGACGAACCAGAACCGGCTGAAGAATGCCGTTTTCGCGGATGGATACCGCCAGTTCCTCCAACCGCGCCTCCTCCATGACGAGCCGCGGCTGCTTCGGATTCGGCCGGATGCGGTCGATGTCGATCTCACGCTGTGACGGTGCCGCTTCTTTAGCCTCAGGGATCAGGGCGTCCAGTCCCCTACCCAATGCCTTTTTTTTCATGATCGAGGATTTCCCTGGCGAGCCGGATGTAGCTCTCGGCGCCCTTTGACTTTATATCATACAAAATAATAGGTTTACCGAAACTCGGGGCTTCGGCCAGACGCACGTTCCTGGGAATGACGGTCTGAAACACCTGATTCGGAAAGTGCCGCATCAGGTCGTCACGGACCTGGGTACTCAGATTTGTTCTTTCATCGAACATCGTGAGAACGATACCCTGAACGGCGAGGCCGGGATTGAGGGAGCTGCGGATTCTCGACAGGGTGTCGAAAAGGTCCGTGAGCCCCTCGAGGGCGAAATATTCGCACTGGATCGGGATCAGCACCGAATCGGCGGCGACAAGACCGTTCAGCGTGAGGACGTTCAGGGACGGAGGGCTATCGATCAGGACGAAATCGAACCGGGATAGAACTGGAACCAGCAGCTTTTTGAGCAGAAACTCGCGTTCGGGCAGGTCGATCATCTCGACTCCGGCCCCGGTCAGGTTCTTTTCCGCAGGGACGAGCTTGAGCGTGTCGATCTCCGTATCCAGCATCACCGATTCCAGCGGTTCATCCAGGATCAGCGAATCGTAGATGCTTTTCCGGAGGGATCCCTTGGCCACACCCAATCCGCCACTGCAGTTGGCCTGGGCGTCCGTGTCGATGACGAGAACGCGCATGTCGGCCATCGCCAGGGCAGCCGCGAGGTTGATCACGGTGGTGGTCTTGCCGACGCCGCCTTTTTGATTTGTTACCGCGATTATTTTTGCCATTTGGGTTGCGCGGGAGGCAGAGTAGCACAGATTATCGCCGGAAGTCGACAGTCTGGGTGCGAAATATTTTGCATTTGCCTAAAACCTGCGGGTGGCCGGTCGATCCAGGCCCGGGAGAAGGACACGGATTGCACGGATTACACAGATTTTAGATGTAGCCTTTCTCCGTAGTACCACGCTCTAACATCTTGTTTTTTTAGCAAGAAAGTTCTTAGGC
>CAZTHE010000038.1:0-6035 GCA_964613495.1 uncultured Acidobacteriota bacterium
CCGGCCATGAGATTCTCCACGAAGCCTGGCGGGCGATCCGTGAGGCCATCGGTCCGGATCGCACGCTGCTGGCCTGCACCGCCCCGTGCACCACGGCTGTGAGCGTCGCCGATATATCGCGGACCTCGCCACCCGGGCGCTGGCGCTCGTTCTTTTCGTCCTGGTGGGCTGGAATCTCACGGCCCTGGGATCCGATTTCCTGAAGACGGGGGAGGAGACGCTGACGCTCGGGATCCCGCTCTACCCCATGGCCTATGCCCTCGGGTTCTGCGCCTTCCTGCAATGCCTCACCCTGGCCGGGGACGCGGTGCGCATCGTGATGCGGAGGGGTGAGGCATGAGCGAAGTGACCGTGGGCGTAGTCGCGCTCTGCGCGCTCCTGGCGCTCTTCATGACCGGCATGGAAATGGGATTCGCGATGGCCATCGTCGGCTTCGCGGGTTACGTGGCGCTCGTCTCCGTGAAGGGCGCCATGGCGATGCTGGCAAAGGATTTCTACGATACCTTCGCTTCGTACGGCTACACCGTCATCCCGCTGTTCGTGCTCATGGGGCAGGTGTCGCTGAACTCCGGCATCGCGAACCGTCTTTACAATAGCGCCAACCGGTTCATGGGCCACATCCCCGGCGGTCTTGCCCTGGCGACCGTGGCCGGCGTGACGTGTTTCAAGACAATCTGCGGCTCGGCCGCGGCGACGAGCGCCACGTTCGCGTCCGTGGCCGTGCCCGAGATGGACCGGTTCGGCTACAGCAAAAAGCTCTCGACGGGAATCGTCGCCGTGTCGGGAACGCTGGGCGTTCTTCTGCCCCCCAGCGTGGTCCTGATCATCTTCGGCATGGTCACGGAGCAATCCATCGGCAGGCTCTTTCTCGCCGGCCTGGTCCCGGGGCTTGTCCTCGCCGCGCTGTTCGCCGCCGTGATTGCCGTGTGGTGCAGGAGAAATCCCGAAGTGGGCCCCCGAAGCGCGCGTTGCTCCTGGAGGGAGAGAATCGCGTCGCTGCCCGAAGCCGCGTGGCCCCTGGCGATCTTCGTGATTATCGTAGGCGGCCTCATGGGCGGCCTCTTCACGCCCACCGAAGCGGGCAGCGTCGGGACCCTGGCCGTGATCCTGTTGGCGGTTTCCAGGAGAGACATCAATTTCAGGGGGCTGCGAAAGTCGATCGTAGAATCTTTGAGAACGGCCTGCATGGTCCTGACACTCATCGCCAGTTCCACGGTTCTGGGGCATTTCATCGCGGTCACGAACATCCCGTCACTCGCCGCCGACTGGGTCGCCGGGCTCGACATTCACCGGCATATCGTCATGATCCTCGTCTTCCTCATCTACCTGGCGGGCGGGTCGATCATAGACGACCTCGCCTTTCTCATCCTGGCCACCCCGATATTCTTCCCGGCCATCATCGGGCTCGGATACGATCCGCTCTGGGCCGGGATCCTGATCTGCCTGAGCGTCGTGGTGGGCGGCGTGATTCCTCCGGTGGCCATGAACGTCTTCATCGTCAAGAACATCACAAAGGCGCCCGTCCGCACCATTTACAGAGGGGTATGCCCTTTTCTGATCTCGATGGTCCTGTTGATCGCCCTCATCTTCGTCTTCCCGGACATCGTGCTTTATCTTCCCCGGGCGCTGATGAAATAGCGGAGCGGAAGGAACTTTATGTCAAACCCACAGAGCGGGAAGTTGCGTATCGGGGACGATTGGAACGCGATCACCGTCATCGCGCTGTCGCAGCAGAGTCCCCTCAAGGCGGTGGCGGAATTGGTGGAAAACTGCATCGACGCGCACGCCTCCAAAATCGTCATCACGCGGGGCAAGGAAAGAGGGTCCCACTACCTCCGCATCACGGATAACGGCGACGGCATCCCGAAAGACAAAGACGGCATGCCCGATTTTCAATACGTGGCGACGCACATCTGCGATTCGGTCAAGCGGCGGCTCAGGCAGGAGGACCGCAAGGGGGTCCAGGGCGAATTCGGCATCGGGTTGCTCAGCTTCTGGACGCTGGGCGAGGGCATGGTCATGACGTCGGTCGGAGAGGACGGCCGCTGCTATGAAATGCGCATGGGAAAAGGCGATCCGCGCTACACCATCGCCGAACGCAGGCGGCTCTTTCACGAGAAAGGAACGGAAGTGACGGTGGTTCCGCTGCTGGCCGGCATTCGAAGCCTGAGCGGCGAAAAAATCCAGTGGTACCTGGCGTCCGAGCTGCGCGACCGGATCAAGCGCACCGGGGTCGAGATCCAGGTGATCGACCGGCCGGCGCGCACCCGGCAAACGGTCGTGCCGCGGGAGTTTTCGGGCAGGCTGCTGCGCCGGCTGCCCGCCGTTGCTTCGGAATTCGGAGATGTGTACCTGGAGCTATACCTGGACGACGCAAGGCCGGAAAACCGGGTCGGCCTGTATCGCCACGGGACCCGTGTCGTCGAGGATCTCGCCGCGCTGGACGACTTCCAGCGTGTCCCGTGGACATCCGGATGCCTGCAGGGGATCGTCGATGCGCCTTTTCTGAATCTCACGCCGGGAACGCGCATGGGAATTCTCTACGACGGGCAATATGACGCCCTGTCCCGGGGACTCGAGCCCGTGGAAGCCATACTCATGCAGATGATCGAGGAGCAGAGGCGGGCCGCGGAGGAGCGGGCGAGCAAGGATATCCTGCGGTCCATTCATCGCGCATTCAGAGAGGCCCTGCTTGCCCTGCCCACCGAAGAATACGACTGGTTCAAGATCCCGGACGGCAAACACGAAGCGAAGCGGCCGCACACGGAAGCCGGCGCCGGGACGCAGGAACCGCCTCCTGAAACGGATATGGAAACGGCGGGAACGGAGGAGAAACCCCAGCGCGAGTTTTTCGATTTTCCCGGCCCTCTCCACAAGGCCGCGATTTCTCCCGCTTCCTGCACCGTGCGTGTCGGCGAATCCAGAAACTTCCGCGCCGTTGCGCGGGACCGGTCCGGCAGGCTCGTGGAGGAAAATCTGGCTTTCGAGTGGACGATCCTGGAGGGCCCGGGGCATTTTTTGGAAACCGATGCGGAAATCGTCGCCTTTCAGGCGCTGCAGGATCCCGGGTTGACCCGTTTGCGCGCGATTGTCCGGCAGGGCGATATCGAATGCGCCGCCGAGGCCCTGGTCACGGTGACCCAGGAACTCCTGCCGGAATCCTCGAAATTGTCGGGATCGCGGCAGGGTCTTCCGGCCTATACCTTCGATCACAGGCCGGGCGAACTGTGGCGCTCGCGGTTCGACGAGACGCGAAACCTGATCATCATCAACAATGCACACCGGGACTTCGTCCATGCGGCGCGCAACCGCATGATGAAACTGCGGTACCTCTGCCGCCTGTATGTCAAGGAATTGGTCCTGAAGAATTTCCCCGGCCTGTCGGCCGATCGGCTTCTCGAGCGCATGGTCGAGCTTTCGGTCTACACCGAAGAGCATCTGAAGTGACTTCCCCGGTACGCGACGCGAGCTCCGGGAGAATCCTGACGGCGTCGTCGTTGAATTTTCCAGGCCTGCCCCCTCGGTCTTGACATCCAGACATAAGGCGGATAAAATATAGACAAATGGCAACGCGAGGGGAGGCATTATGAGCACCGCGGCCCAAATCGCAGATATTCTCAATGCCGCGCAAGTCAGCTTTTCCGACTGCGACCGTATCATTCGGGAAGGGATCCCCTGGGGCGTCGTCGCGGGCTTCAAGAAGGAACTGGGACTCAACGATGGCGAACTCGCCGGAATCCTCGACATCAGCCAACGCACTCTTTCCCGCATGCGGCAATCGGGCGGAAGGCTGACGGCTTCGGCCGGCGACCGGTTTTATCGCGTCGTCCGCATTTATTCCCTGGCCCGCAAAGTCTTCGAAGATGACCGGGGGGCCGCGCGGGAATGGCTGCATCATTCCCAGGCGGGACTCGGCGGCCGCAGTCCCCTGGATTTTCTCCGGACGGAGGCGGGCGCCAGAGAAGTGGAGGACCTCCTGGGCCGCATGGAATACGGCGTGATCGCATGACAGCGGCCTTCCGCCTTGTCAAGAAACGGTATGCCCGGGAAGCGTTCGACGGCGAAGGCGCCAGGCTTTTCGGCGGGAGGTGGAATCACAGGGGGACGGGCGTCGTTTATCTTTCCGGCTCTCTCTCGCTGGCCGCGCTGGAGCAATTCATACATCTGGGGCGGGAAGGGCTGTCGCTGTCTTTCGTCTATTTCGAAATCCTGATACCGGACGGGGTGTCGCTTTCGAAAATCAATCCCGGGGACCTTCCCGGGGATTGGCGAAGCGAGCCCCCGTCCCATACCACGATGGATATCGGGACCGGCTGGATCCGATCCGGCGGCTCCGTCCTGCTCCAGGTCCCCTCCGCCGTCATTCCGGTGGAATGCAACTACCTCTTGAACACGGCTCATCCCGACATGAAACTCGTCAAAATCGGCCGGAGCGTGCCTTTCGCCTTCGACCCGCGCATGTGGAAGTAACCAGACCGAGCGGACTGCAGGTTCGCAAACGCTGCATTTAACCCGCTTGATTATGATGCCTGCGCTACCTCGCGACGGGCCTTCATGAACATGGCGGGTTGGGGTTATGCTTTTGCGTGCTTGCGCAGGAATTGCCCTGCCTTTTTCGCAACCGGGTCGCGCGGATTTTTCAGCTGGCGCTTGACGAAAGCGGCGACCCCGGTCCTGTTCCCGATCAGGTCGTGGAGCTTGTCGAACGAATCGATCGCGTGCCCGATCGCTACATTGCGGCATTCGGGCGAAGGGCTCCCCTTCAGCAGATATTTCGCTCTCTCCACCCTTAGAATTTCCTTTGCTATGGCAGCCGCCAGCTCGGGTTTGGCACGGGCAATGGTGACGGCACTGCCGATGATGTTGGCAGCCGTGATCATAACGGGCCCGCCGATCGGATCGAAATATTTCCGGAAGATCCTCTCGAACCGCTTCCGCCCGTCCGCGGCCGTAAGATTGGCCACGGTCCTGATCGCGCCCCATTTCAGGAAGTTATTTTCACTGTCGAGGAGGCCGGCGAAGACGTCGAAATGCGGATAAATCAGGTCCGGACGCCGGTCGGAGACGAACCGCAGAATTTTCTCATAGGCATACTTCCTGGCGCCTTTTTCGGCCTGCAGGGCATCGACCAGCCCCGGGATCTGCCGGCTGTCCGCAATAAGCCGAGCGGCGAGCGCCCCGATATCGGCTCCCCTCACTGCCAGTGCATTAAGGATATCCGGTTCGGACATGGCGCAGGCCGCCTCCCCGCAACAAGAACCCCTATCCTGAAAGCCCGGTGCCCAATATATCCAAAAACCGTGCTCGCGAAAACCCTGTTGTTCGGGCTAAACAAACCCCCTCAATCTGCGCCACGGTTTGAGCCGGTTCAGCCGGAGATTGGTGTCCAGGTGCTGGCAATAGCTGTGGCAGCCGGCATCGTCCAGACAGGCCTTGTCGCGAAACAGCTGCCTCTTCCGGAATGCCGCGTATTCCTCGCCGTACCATATTTCCCGGAACGAAGTCTCGAATATGTTTCCCATGGGTTTGCCGGACGAGGATTCCGGCAAACACCCCCAGACGCCGCCGTCACGCTCGATAACGGAAAGCACATACCCGATGTAGCAGCTTCGCGATTCATAAAAGGCGCGGGAAGAGGGGCGTTCGAGGTCCTGATGGAAGCTGTTTTGTTCAAACGGAATGGAGTGCAGGCGGATCCGGTTCCCGAACTGGCGCCCCAGCCGGGCGATCGTGGCGGCGGCCTGGCGATATTGCCCGGCGCTCAGCTGGAGCGACGCATTCATGCACCGGCCGGTCCGGTCCTCAAACAGCCGCATCGGGCGGAAGAGAATCCTTTTGACGCCGTGGGCGCAGGCATACGAAACCATTTCCGGTATTTTGTGAGCGTTCAGGCTGCAGATGACGCAGAGAACCTCCACTCCTTCAGGATCGAAAGCCGCCAGGCGGCGCAGGTTTTTTCCGGTCTGAAAGAACGAGTCCGGGTTGTCGCGGGGGTGTATCTGCAGCCAGGTGTCGGCGTCTCCGGCATGGATGCT
>CAZTHE010000038.1:6045-25158 GCA_964613495.1 uncultured Acidobacteriota bacterium
GCCGGAATTCCATGCGCCGTTCGTGACGAGATGCAGCCGCAGCCGGGGATAGTTGGCGCTGCAGTGAAGAATCATCTCCGCCAGGCGCGGATGGCACGTGGGTTCGCCAAAGCCGTGAAAAAAGAGCTCCTGGGTGCCGAGCGCGCAAAGCTCACCGGCAAGGGAGAGAAGCCGGTCGCCGTCGATCAAACCGCTCACGTTCATGCTGGAACGGTTGCACATGACGCAATCCAGGTTGCAGTTCTCCGAAATATTGATTTGCGCGATGCGCGGGCCGCAGCACGGCCGCCGCTCGCGGAGAATTCCCCGGAGCGTCTTCAGATCCAGATATGCGCTGCGCCAGTTCATACGGTTTCCCGGTCCCGGGATGCAATCGGGCATTGTATCAGAGTTGTCCGGGGGCCGGCCTTGTGTTTGCCGGACCATTCCCACTCTGTGCGCCTTCGCGGCGGCGCGCAAATAGCGGCCGGCATCCGGGCGCGCATCCCCGGCTTCACTCCCGGGGCGCCGGCCTGTGGCGCCTGTCCCCGGGCGCTTTTTGCCCGCGCTTCCGTCGCCGGAAACGGCTCGCGGCAGGACTCTGCCGCCGTCCTCAGAGCCTGGCGCTCCGCGCCAGAATATCCTGTTTGAGCTTGATCAGCCGCTTCAGGAGCGGCCCGATCCGAGCCACCTTCGGCTGCATCTCCGCGAATTCGAGCCCGAAGTAGGAGCAGGGACAGATGCGGTACGGACAGGCTTCGGCTCCGGCAAACCGGGCGAATCTTTTCTGAAAGATGTTTCCGATGGCGGATCGGGCCATGGAACAACGGTAGATGTCTCCCGCATAATCTATGCGAACATACCGTCTTCCCGCCAGGCATGAGGAGCCTCTGAAGGACAGGAAACCCTGCAGGGATAGAATGTCGCGATCCGGGTCGATGTGGGTGGCGGGAAGCTCGTCCGCGGCAGAAGCCCGTTCGTGGAATTCGGCGAACGCCCGGCGGTCGCTCTCGGAGTATTCCTGCGGATAGAGCCTGCCTTCAAAAAAGCCGCGGAATATCTTGGGATGGACGATGACGCCGTCGCGCTCAAGACTGGAGAATATCCCGCCGAATTCCCGGATGACGGGCGGATAGAATACCTGTGTCACGTAGGCGGAGAACCCCGCGGATCGTAAGGCCCGGATGGCGCCGGGGAATTCGGGGAGGGATCCCCTCCTGACCCGCTCGGAATAGTGCAGAGACGCATGGATAAAGGCCACGCGTCCCGGATCGACGCAGCGGATGAAGGCGTCCAACGTCTTCGATGACAGATTCGAGTTGAGGCTTATATAATGGTTTTTCGTGAGCAGCCGGCAGAGGGAGACAAACCTGGGGTGCAGAAGGGGTTCGCCTCCGCTCATGTGGATCAGCCAGGTCAGGTTGGTGGAATCGAAAAAGTCCGCTATCGCCTCGATATCCGCGCGGCCGGCAGAATCTTTTGTGCGGCGGCGCGCTTTTGCCTGGGGGCAGTATTCGCAGGCGTAGTTGCAGCAGGAATTGATGAGCCAGTCCGCCAGGACGTCATAGGGGATGTTTCGGTTCCTACGGATCATTGGATTGGGTCTTCGGATAGGGAAACTGCCGCTTGCTCCCGGGCATTCAATTCAAGGCCGCCTTCGCCGCCTGCCGGCTCGGGGACGGCCGGGAGACGTGTCCCATTCCAAAATATCACAGGCGGGCAATGAACTTTGAGCATGAAATACCCGAAGGGTGAAACAATCAAGCGGGAGGTTTGCATGTACACGCCCACGACGACGGGCGGGCATGCGCTCTACGCCATGGATCTGCTTTCCGCCCTGTCTGACACCGATCCCGGACGGGGTCTGGAAGTGTCCCTCTTCACCTGCTCCGATTTGCCAACGCGCTACCGGCCCGGATCCTACGGCATCCACGATCTTCTGCCGCCCATGAGACCGGGGAGCGACTATAGATCCCCGGTGCTACGGAGTCTCTGCCGGCAGTGGTACTTCCTCAAGCGCGAGCGGGCTTTTGTGCGATCGGTCTCCGCGTCTTCGCGGATCCGTGCGGTTCATTTCCAGGAATATACTCCCTGGCTGATGCCCGGCCACTTCAAAAGGTTCAAGCGGGCCGGACTGCTCCTCTTCTTCACGGTTCATGGCGTCTATCCCAACCGGTACATGGACGGGATTCCGAAAGGAGTTTTTCACAGATGGTGCCGCACCGCGTGGAGACAGTGCGACGCGCTGTTTGTGCACACGGAGGGCTTGAGGGACACGCTGCGCCGATTCCTGGGCACGCCCGATCCGCCCATTTTCGTGACTCCTCCGGGCATATCGGAACACCTGCCGCCGGGGAAACCGGCCGGGGAGGTCGAACGGGCGGCGGACCCCCGCCGGCTTCTCTTTTTCGGCGTAATTCGCCCGACCAAGGGGCTGCATGTCCTGCTGCAGGCCATGCGCGATTTGCCGGACTTTCGGCTCACGATCGCGGGGGATTTCAGGGAAGCAGGCTACAAAAAAAGGATCCTCGCGGATATCGCCAGGCTGCCGGAGGGACAGGTCCATCTGATGGACCGGTTCGTGGACGACGACGAGATTCCCGGAATTTTTGCGCGAAGCGGGCTCCTGGTCCTGCCCTATACATTCTTCCATGCCCAAAGCGGCGTCCTGCGGCTGGGCATGAAATACGGAATCCCCGTGGTGGGCTCTGATGTGGGCGGTCTCGGAGAAAGCATCCGGGCATGGGGGATTGGATGCTGTGCGGAGCCTGATGATCCGGCATCCCTGGCGGCCGGCATCCGGCAGATGGCGGAACCGGACCGGTACCGGAGCGCCGGAGATGCGGTTGCAGCCATACGGGACAGGCTCCGATGGGCGAATGCCGCCGAACAGACATGGCGCGCCTACCTGTCGATACTCGATGCAGGGCAGCCGGCTATCTGTGGCGACACCGCAGGCGCCCGGTTGCGGCCGCCGGAGAGGCCGTAGCTACCAGCAGAGGCCGATGTAATTCCTGAACCCGCGGATGCGGGGATCGTCGATCCCGATCAGGTCCACGACGAATTGATCGTCCCGCAGGTTGTTCCGCAGTTCTTCCAGATCGGCGCCCGGCAGTTTGCCCAGCGCAATGAGGTCCGAACTCCGGACCAGTTCCGCGGCGGACGCAACCATGTGCCGCGAAATATCGGGCAGCCGGTCGTCCAAAAAATTCCGGTTGGATCCCAGGAGGTTTTCCAGCCGGACGTCCGCGTCATGGATTCGGACGGCCAGTCCTTTACCCAACAGCTCCTTCGCCAGCGCCAGCATGGGGCTCTCCCTCACGTCGTCGCTGCCCGTCTTGAAACTCAGTCCCAGCAGCCCGACCGATCGGCATCCCGTGCCCCAGATTGCCCGGACGGTTCGTTCCATATGGCGCGTATTGCTCCCCAGAATCGACCGGAGCAACGGCGCATCGCAGCCGGAGCTTCCGGCGAGAAGCTCCAGGGCCCTCAGATCCTTGGGCAGGCAGGAGCCGCCGAACGCAAATGCCGGTTTGAGATAGGCGGGAGAAACATTGAGCTTCCGGTCTGCGCAGAGTATTTCCATGACTTCACGGCCGTCGATGCCGGTGCTTTTGCACAGGGAGCCGATCTCATTGGCAAAGGCGATCTTCAAGGCATGGAACGAGTTGCATGCGCATTTGATCATCTCGGCGGTTTCCACGGACGTGACGAAACACGGAGAATCGCCGGATTTGCACAGCCCCAGAACCGGCAGCGCGGCGTCAGGGCGGCGCACGCCCATGACCACGAGCGGCGGATGGTTAAAATCGTCTATCGAACTGCCCTCGCGCATGAATTCCGGGTAGACGCAGATGTCAAAATCACTGTCCACCCGCTTTCCAGATGCGTTTTGCAGGACCGGAATGATTTGGCGCACGGTCGTTCCCGGCAGGAGCGTGCTGCGAATCACGATGGAATAGCGGTCCGGGACGTGCTTCAACGCGGACCCGATTTCCTCGGTCACCTTATGCACGAAACTTGTATCCAGACCGCCGTCCGAGCGGCCGGGCGTCCCCACGCAGATCATGGCCATGTCCGATTCCCGGATCGCCCGGTCGCCTCGATCGTAAATGCGGATGCGCCCGTTCCGGGTGCCCCTGCGGACCAGCTCATTCAAGCCGTCTTCCACGACGGGACTCTGGTCGCGATTAAGCCTGTCCAGCTTCTCGGGATCTGTCTCAACCCCCAGGATCGAGTGCCCTTTATCCGCCAGGCAGGCGGCCGTTACCATGCCGACGTAGCCCAATCCAAAAACAGCGATCTTCAAACGTGAGTCCTTTCTCTATTGCGGCCTCTTCCCGGGACTGCCGTCCATGCCGCCATTCATTGCCGCCGCATTGCCGGGTGCCGCTCACGGCGCCGGATCCCGGGCCGGGTGCTGCCGATGGGCTCGGGCGCCCGCATCTTCAGGGCCTGCGGATCGGCTCATGTTCGGCGTCGATAAACGGCTGGCGCTTTCTTTCAACTTCGGAAACGCCGTTCAGCGCCTGACGCTCGTCGCGCGTCCAGTAGCCGATCAACTCTCCGGCGCACCAGACCAGAGCCAGCAACGGGATCGCCGCCATGATCCGGAGCGAAGGGGAGCGCGTGCGCCGCCACGCGCGCACGGCGCGAAGCGTCCGGTGAAGCAGGAGCGGGAGAGCGAGCAGGCTGGCAAAGGTCCTGGAGAGCGTTCCCGAATTTCCGTGCCGGATATAGCCCATTCCGATCCCCTGCCGGAAAAGGATGCGCCGGACATCGGCCGGGCGGGATGCCTCCCAATGCAGCATGACGGCTTGAGGCTCGAATAAAAGACGTTCCCCCGACCGGCGCAGCCTTTCCTGCAAACGGTTTGGAATGGCGAGTTCGCGCTCGAGGTGCGGCGCAAGTGCCCGCAGCGAAGCGGTTCGCCAGGCGCTGCTGTACCCGGAAACGTACGGACGCCCCTCAGCCTTCTTATAGCCCATCCATTCGCCGTAGGTAAGGAGGTTCGCCGCCTGCCCATAGATCGAATGGCGATTGCCGGACTTGAACACCGGCCCGATCACCGACCAGCGGCTTTCGCGGATGCGCGCGATGATTTTTGCCATGCAGTCGGGGGACGGCAGGCAGTGGTCTTCGAGGAGAAACACGTACGCGGCCGCGGCCAACTCGACGCCGATCGCGCGTGCCTCGTGCAGCATCAGCCTGCGGCCCGTTTCGATCACCCTGGCGCGCGGGTGGCGCGCCGGAAAGTCCGCAGGCGCCCCGAATCCGGCCAGAGAATCAAGGATGACCAGAAGTTCGAGCTCTTCGACAGCGGTTTGCTCCTCGACCGCGCAGAGAGCCTCGGAGACCGTATCATAATCGTCGATTGCGGCAACCATCACCGTTAAGACCGGTCTTTTCCCGGTCATATCCATCGGTGTCAAAAATGCTTTCGCTTCTCCCATAGTGCCCGTTCCATAGGGTAAACCCAGCGATGGATGGTCGCATCGTAAACGGCCTGCGCGAGGCGCTTCCTGTCGGGATGAAACCCGTATTGCGGCAGGGATCGCCTCATTGCAGCGCGATAGAGTTCAAACCATCTCCCCCTCAGGTAAGGATTCAGCCACGGCTTGAGGGTTCCGGCATAATGCAGTATGCACGGATCCCGCAGGCTTTTGGTGTAATCGACGCCGTCCAGCGGCCGCGTGTCCAGGAACGGTCCTCCCGCGACGCTGGCAATGAGGTTCCACCGATAGCTGAGCCGATGCCAATCGCCCGCCAGAGCGGCGTTGAGCGCCTCCTGATCGAAAAGATTCACATCCTCCTGGCGAAGCGCCAGGTAATCGAAGGCGCGGTCCGTCACGGCCTTCTCATTCCACGCCGGGATGTCGATCAGGATGACTCCGGCATTGAAATACGGGTCGTCCGGGCGCAAGTGATGCGTCCTGCGGCCGCGGATGCCCATTTTCGAGCCTACCGTGGGGATCGCGAGGTCCTGACAGCAGGCGCAAGGATGCGTTCCCAAATTCGTCGCCCACAGTTCTTCGATCGGCCGGAGCACGAGCATGTCGGCGTCGACATAAAGCACCCTGCCGGCGGATGGAAGTATTTCGGGCACCAGCAGGCGGGCGTACATGATGGGTCTGGCTCTTCCGCGGAGAGGCAGGCGCCGGCCGAAGGTGGAACCCAGCCGATGGAGGACCAGGGTCACTTTTTGACGGCCATGTCTAGCCGCCATCCCGAATATCCACTCGTCCCAGCCTCCGCCGGCCTCGTCCGTGCAGAGGTGCCACTCGACCGAGGTCGAGGCGCGTTTATTGAGGAGGAGCGACGATAGCAGGATCTCAAAGGGGATCCTGTAGTTCGCATTGATCGTGCTGAGCAGCGAAATATCCATGCTCCGATTGATCCCCGGGAATGAAGGCGCCGCGCCTCCGCAAACGTTTTCCCGGCACGACTATAGCCAATTCGCCTCGCGCAAAACACGATAATTCCATTTTTGCGGGCTTCCGGCCGCCATTTCCTGTCCGTCGCGCGTCCGGGGGGTGCGCTGCGCCCGTCCATCCGTTTGTGATAGGATGGATCCGGATGCACGGTTGCCGACGGAGGAAATCCCTATGAGCCAGACGCCTCAAGCGCTATTCCGGGAACGGGAGAAGCGCGTCCTGGATGCCATCGCGCTGAACACTCCCGACCGGGTGCCCGTGATCCCGCTCTTCGGCGCTTTCGCCCCGGCCTATGCGGGCATCAGCCGGAGAGATGAAGTCTACGACCTGGAAAAGAGCTACGCGGCGAACCTGAAGGCGACGCTCGATCTTCAACCGGACATGGCTTCGGCGCCGCTCACTTTCGGTTCCGTGCTGGAAGCCCTGGATTACCGGCAGCTGAAGTGGCCGGGATACGGACTGCCGGACACTCTCGGGTACCAGTTCGTCGAGGGCGAGTACATGAAGGCGGATGAGTACGATGCATTTCTGTTCGATCCGTCCGACTTCAACGTGCGGATCTATTGGCCCCGCATCCTCGGAAGGTTGGGCGCGCTCGGCCAACTCCCGCCGCTCCGCTCGATGCTCAGTTATTTTGCCGGGCTGTCGTCGGGCTTCATGGCTTTCGGCACTGCCGCCGGGATTGAGGCATTGGAAGCCCTGCGGAAGGCCGGCGAAGCTTCCGTAAAAATGTTCGGCGCCCTGCAGAACTATGTCCGCGATGTCACGGCGGCCGGGTTCCCGATGTTTTTCGCGTCCGGAACGGAAGCTCCCTTCGACGCACTCGGGGATTTCTATCGGGGAACGAAGGGCATCGTCCTCGACCTGTATCGCCGCCCGGAAAAGGTGATGGCTGCCTGTGAAAAGCTCCTTCCCGTCATGCTCGAGTCCGCCGTGCCGGCCGCGAAGGCTTCGGGCAATCCCAGGGTGTTCATCCCCCTGCACAAGGGGTCGGACAACTTCATGTCGCTCGATCAGTTCAGGAAATTCTACTGGCCGACGCTGAGGGAACTCCTCCTGGGTCTGATCCGCGAGGGTCTGACGCCGGTGGTCCTGGTCGAGGGGGCGTACGCCTCACGGCTCGAGACCATCGCCGATGTGCCCGAAGGAAAGATCATCTACTGGTTTGAGCATGTGGATATGGCCAGGGCGAAAGCCGTAGTCGGGCGCAGGGCCTGCATTATGGGCGATGTGCCGATGTCGCTTCTCTCGACCGGAACCGCGGACCAGGTGAGGGAATACTGCAAAAACCTGATCGAAACGGCGGGGAACCGCGGCGGATTCATCCTGAGTTCGGCTGCCAATCTGGACGATACCAGGCTCGAGAATGCCAAAGCCCTGGTCGAGTGCGCGCGCGAATACGGGAGCTATTAGCCTGTCTGCCGGAATCCGTCATCCGGACGTCGCCGGGAGTTGCCTCACGGCCCGAAGCCGGTGCACGCGCACATTATTTGTTGCGCAGCTTCGTCGCCATAAACGATGGAAGTGGAAAACGGCCGGAGTTGAGCTATGATGGGCCCTACTGCATGGGCTTGGGTATAGTCCGCCTGAAAAGGAGAGCCGCTATGGGTTATTCAGGGATTCCTAAACGAGGCACTACACGAAGAGGGTTTGTCAGGGAAGTGGCCGCGGGAGCCGCCGGAGTGGCCGTCGCGAGTGCGATGCGCGCCGCGCTGACGGCGCCCGGCGGAGGACTGGTCGCCGCGACCCGTCCGCCGGTGCAGCAGCCGGCCCCGGGGGAGCTGAAGTATCGGAAGTGTTTCACCTCCGAGCTCAAGCCCGAAGAACTGGAGATCGGGTACGGCGCGCTGAAGAATATGTTCGTGGTTTTCTGCGACGACGACATCATCGAGGGAAGCCACTTCTTCTCGGCCATGTTCATGGGCGAATCGGCGACCAAGATCGCCGGCCATGGTCCGCACAAGCACCGGGATCCCGAGGTCGTGGTGGCGCTGGGCACCGATCCGGATCACCCGAAGGAGCTGGGCGCGGAATTCGAACTGTTCATGGGGCCGGAGATGGAGCGGCACGTGGTCAACAAACCGTCGCTGGTGTACATCCCGGCCGGCCTGATCCATTGCCCGTTCCGGGTGACCAGGGTCACCCGGCCGTTCCTCTTCATCGACATGCAATATTCGCCGAAATCGGTGGAGACTCCGTTCAAGGAACTGGTGCCGCCCGAAATGCGGGACAAGTACATTTTTATCGAGTCCGACGGTTCGTCGCAGAAAAAGAAACCGAAGGCGTAAGGCCGGCATGCGGAGCCGGGGATGGGTTTGAAGCCTGAGGCTGACGCGGATCCTCGGCGGATGAGACAGGAGAGCCAGGAGGTCGCATGGCCACAATGGCGATCGGAGACATCCATGGCGAGGCCGGCCTTCTGGATCGGATCCTGGAGCACATCGAGCCGGAGTTGACGGATCGGGATACCGTGGTCTTTTTGGGCGACACCATCGATCGCGGGCCCGATTCAAAGGCGTGCGTCGACCGGATTCTCCGGTTCCGGATGGAGTGCCGCGCCAGGGTTGTGGCCCTGCTCGGCAACCACGAGGAGTGGATGCTCAGGACGCTCGCCGACCCTGCCCGTCACTCCTGGCTTATCGGCATGGAAGCGTTTGAGACGATTGCAAGCTATTCGGCCGCAGCCGCGGAAGAAATCCGTCGTGCCGCGGAATCTGCCGGCGCCCTGCTTGTAACCGGCCGGATCGAATTGCCCTACGGCGGATTCATCGATGCCATTCCGCCCGCGCACCGGGCGTTCTTCGAATCGCTGGTCCCCTATCATCGCACGGCGGATGCCCTCTGCCTCCACGGCGGCTACGATCCACGGTTGGGAACGCCCCGGGATCAGGCACCGGGAGCGCTCGTGTGGGGGCCTGATGACTTTCCGGAGTCCTATGGCGGATGCGAGCCCGTCATTTACGGCCACAAGGACCGATCTGTGGCCGGCAGCGACGGGTGGCCGCAACCCCGTGTTTGGCGTCGGACGATCGGCATCGACACGAGTCACCACGGCGTGTTGACGGCGCTGAGATTGCCCGAACTCAGGATGGTTCAGAGCCGCCGGTACGGCTCAGGGATCCGGCTCCGCGTTGCGAGTCTCTCGTCAAACCTTCACGAATAGAGCTGGAATCTGGAATTATTTTCACTCGCACCCGTGTGCACCGCATTTCTTTTAACAGGTCGATCGATATGAAAACTCTTGCCTATAGGCTTCTCCTGTTGGCGATCGCTTTCCACTGCGCCGCCCCTGCTCCGGCCTCGGAGTCCGCCCTGACGACCAGGCTCGAGGATCCCAGGGCGGTGTACCTGGAAGCTCCCGCTTTCGAGGTTCACGGCGACGGCGTGGCCGACGACAGCGCGGCGATCCAGGCGGCCATCGACAAGGCGGCCGGCAGCCCGTGGGAAGGCATCGTATTCGTGCCGCCGGGCCGCTACCGGTTGACGCGCACCATCTATGTCTGGGCCGGCGTGCGCGTCTACGGCTACGGCCCGAAGCGGCCCGTCTTCGTGCTGGGGGCGAACACCCCGGGCTACCAGAAGGACATCGGCCTGATGGTCATGTTCGCCGGCTTTCGGCCCCGGCCTTCCGGCGCGGGTCCGGGCCAGGGAGTTCCGGTCGCCTCCCGCGTCCCCTTCCCGCCGCCGGGAACCGTGCCGCCGGACGACACGATCGGGGACGCCGGCCCCGGGACCTTCTATTCGGCGATGAGCAACATCGATTTCGAAATCGGCGAGCGCAATCCCGCCGCGGTCGCCATCCGCGCGCATTACGCACAGCACTGCTTCCTCAGGCACATGGATTTCCGCGTCGGTTCCGGCCTCGCGGCCCTCACCGAGATCGGAAACGAGGCCGAGAATCTTCGCTTTTACGGGGGAGACTACGGGATCCTGACCGGCAAGCCTTCCGCGGCGTGGCAATTCACGCTGATCGATTCGGTATTCGAGGGGCAGCGCAAGGCCGCCATCCGCGAGCACGAAGCGGGGCTGACCCTGATCCGCGACGTTTTTCGAAACGTCCCAACGGCCGTCGAGATCGACCCGGAGTATTACGACCAGCTGTGGGTCAAGGATTGCCGGTTCGAAAACATCTCCGGTCCGGCCTTCATCCTCGACAACGAGGACAGTCCGCTCGTGGAGGTCGGCGTGGAGAACGCCGTGCTGCAGGACGTCCCGGTATTCGCCCGTTTCCGGAAGAGCGGGAAAGAGGTGGAGGGCAAGGGACAACGATACCGGGTCGAACAATTCAATTACGGCCTCATCGTGCCGGGGCTGGGGATGACGGGTCAAATCGGCATGATCTACCGGGCGGCGCCTCTCGATAAAATGCCGGAACTCCTGCCTCCCGCCATCCTGCCCCTGCCGCCGACGGGCGAATGGGTGAACGTCCGCACCCTCGGCGCCGCCGGCGACGGCAAGACGGACGATACCGCCGCAATTCAAGAGGCGATCCGGCGGCACCGCGTCCTCTATTTCCCGAGCGGCCGCTACGTCATCCGCGATACGCTGGCGTTGAAACCCGAGACGGTCCTGGTCGGGCTGCATCCCCTCATGGCGCAGCTCAACCTTCCGGACGACACGCCGGGCTTCGAGGGCGTGGGATCGCCCCGGCCGATGATATCCGCCCCCCCGGGCGGCACCAACATCCTGAGCGGGATCGGCCTTTTCACCGGAGGCGTGAACCCCCGCGCTTCGGGCGTGATCTGGCGCGCGGGCGCCGATTCGATGATCAACGACGTGCGGTTCCTGGGAGGGCACGGCAGCGGGACCTGGGATCTCCACAACAACAACGGCACCGCCGACAAGGACCTGCGCAAGCGGTGGGACGGCCAATACCCCAGCCTGTGGGTGACCGAAGGGGGCGGGGGGACCTTCGCCAACATCTGGACCCCGAACACGTACGCCCAGGCGGGCTTCTACGTTTCCGACACCAAAACGCCCGGCCGCGTCTATCAGCTTTCCAACGAACACCATGTCCGGACCGAGATCAGGCTGGACCGCGTGGAGAACTGGGACATTTATGCGCCGCAGACCGAGGGCGAAGCCGGCGAGAGCATCGAGGCGGTGTCCCTGGAGATCGGCGCATCGAAGAACATCACCATCGCCAACTATCACGCCTACCGCGTGACCCGTTCCCGGGCGCCGTTTCCCGCGGCCGTGCGCGTCTACAATTCCGAAAACATCCGCTTCCGGAACGTGCACGTCAATGCGGAGAGCGGGGTCGGGTTCTGCGACGAAGAGGGCTGCCACACGTTCCTGCGCCTGAGCAAGTTCCCGTTCGAGAACTCCATCCAGGACAGGACCCGTCGCCTGGAAGTGCGCGAACGCGAATTCGCGGTGCTGGACATTCCGGCGGATCCGCCCGCTCCTCCGCCGGCCGACGGCGGCGCGGTGCTCGCGCCCGGCGCGCGGGTCCGGAAGCTGGAAGAGGGCTTCCACTCCATCTCCGGCGCGGCCGTGGACCGTTCCGGGAAGCTCTTCTTTGTCGAACACCACAGGAACCGCATCTACAGCTGGTCCCCCGCCGGCGGGCTCGCCATCGAAAACGATCATCCGCTGGATCCGGTGAACCTGGCGTTCGACCGGTCGGGAAACCTGATGGTGCTTTCCTCGCGCGGACCGAGGGGAACCGTATACTCGTTCCGGCCGGGCGCGCCGGCGGATATCCGGGTCCTGACCCCGCAGCCGACGAAGCCGCGTCCGGGGGCGCGGGCGATTCTGCCGGCCAACTACTGGAACAACGGGGAATTCAGGAACCAGCTGGATTTTTCCGCGATGCGTTACCGGACGCTGGCCGAGATGTTTGCCGAAGATGTCACCACGCCGGAAAGGACTCAGTACGTTTCGCCCGACGGCAGCATCTTTCTGCCGGCCGGGCTCGTCGTCCAGCAGGGACCGCCCGATGCCACCGGCTGGCGCTTCTCCAACAACCTGGATACGTACGGCTTCCTGAACGCCGCCGTCGGCGACCGGGTCTACGTCGCGAGTTCTTCGGAAGCCCGCACCTACAGCGCGGTGGTGGGCGCGGACGGCGCGCTGAGCGGCCTGCGCCCCCTGGCCGAGCGCGGCGGCGAGAGCGTGGCGGCCGGGCCCGACGGCAACATCTACGTCGCGAACGGGCAGATCTTCGTCTACAACCCCCGTGGGGAACAGGTCGCGCGCATCGACGTGCCCGAGCGGCCCATCAACATCGTTTTCGGAGGCGACGACGGGTGTACGCTGTACATCCTGGCGCACCGTGCCCTCTACTCGGTCGAGGTGCGCGGCCGGAAATAGCGGCGGTCGTTTCAACTCAAAAACCCGCATGCGCCGCCACAACGGGAGCTTCATGAAAGAAGCGGGCTAGCGCGACGGAACCGGCAGGCGGATGAGCTTCCGGACGTTTTTGTGGAACAGCTTTTCCTTCTGATCCGGATTCAGATAGGTCGAGTCGCGTATCAGCTCCACGTAATTCTTTTGGTCGCGCCAGGGGCTGTCGGTGCCGAAAAGGAAATAGTCCTCGTTCTGCCGGAAGAGCTCTTTCGCGTCTTCGCGCACTTTCATGCTTTCCAGCACGAAGGCGATGTCGAAGTAGCACCGCCTGCCGCCCAGCAGGTCCATCGTCTTGGCCCATTCGCCGAATCCCCCACCGTGCGCGAGGACGATCCTGCACCCTCCGAAATCTCTCAGCAGGGCGGCGTACCTCTCCACGGACGTGTAGTCGCACCCGGGCAGGCTGGGATCGACGCCCGAATGGAAGTACAGGACCATGTCCTGCTTCGCGGCTTCCTCGTACACGGCGCGGGCCGAAGCCGAATCGACCGCGAATCCCTGGTAGCCGGGGTGAAACTTGAGTCCCTGCAGGCCATATTCCTTCATCTGCCGGATGCAGCCGGCGAAATCGGGGGCTTCCGGATGCACCGACCCGAAAAAGATCATGCGCGGGAAAGAAGGGGCCGTTTCACGGATCCACCGCAGGATCCCGTTGCCCTGGCCGGGACTCGTCGCAACCGGCAGCACGATGGAAAGGTCGACACCGCCGGCGTCCATCGAGGTCTGCAGGCTGCTGCAGGTTCCCTCCGTATGCGCGCTCAAACGGCCCCGGAGGTTGGAAATGACCGTGCGAATGGCCCTCCCGGCCACCGGATCGGGATAGGCGTGCGTATGCGCGTCGACGATCATGCCGGCTCTCCGGCGGATCCGCCCGCAAGCCACTCTTTTCCTTCCGTGTAGAGCTTATCGACGGCGGGTCCGCGCAGGCCGGGCAGCCCCTGCTTCACCGCGAATCCGTTCTTGACCTGCAGGTATGCGAGGTGGCAATAGCCTTCCGGGTAGCGCGAGAGGAGTTCCACGTCCAGCTTCACGACGGCGGTGGAATCGACGGGGTCCAGGCGGTCCTTCTCGTAGATCGGCTGCCGCCGTACGATCGCCCAGCGCCCGGCCCTCTTCTCGAAGAAATCGTAAAACCTGCCGATGCACGCGGCGTCCACCTGCACTCCGTCCAGCGGCGCGCGCTGGTGGATCGTCATCCTGGTCTGCGATATGGCCCGGTTCCCGGCGACGTCGCAGGTCCATCCGCCGAGGAAGTGCAGGATGTTCACTCCCTGGTCGAATCCTTCGCGGCTCGCGCGGATGAAATCCGCCGCGGGACCCTGGAACCAGGTCGCCGTCATCCACCCGTCCGGATGCCAGACCGTGGCGAAACGCTCCCAGTCCGCGGTATCGCGCCATAGAACCCAGTTTTCCACCACCTCCCGGATCGCCCGCCTGTCTTCGCCGCATTCCCGAGACATCGCTTCCTCCTCCCGCATGACATCCCGCATGCGGCGCCATCAAGATATCACGATATGACCCGTCACGGGGCAAGCCGTTCCCTTTTTATATCGCCGAAATTTTAAAATTGTGAAACGCAGGGTACGACAGATGGGGCCGGTGCTGACGACGCTGCCTTACGGGAGGGAATCGGGCCGGCAGGCTTTGGATGCCGGGTGTCAGAGAGGGGGCGGAGCCCGTCCCTGACACGATTGCGCGCGGCTCTTCTATTCCACGCGGACGCCCAGGATTTCGTATCCCCAGGAGAACTTGCCCCGGACGCGTGGCGTGGCTTCGAACAGCGGGTATCCCGTGATGCGCCTGGTCTGGCCGGGCGGGACCGAAGCGGCGACGATGGGCCGTGCCTCACCGATGATTTCACAGTTCGAGTGGTCTTTTTCCGGCTTCCCGGAGCAGTCGTAGAGCCGCATCAGAAGGTGGAGGTGCGATACGGCGAACTTGCTGCTGTTGTTGAGCGTGGCGTGAAACGTCCGCGGGCCGTTCAGGGCCACGGGTCTCAGGAGCGACTCGTCGCGGAGACTCAGGTGGTCCTTCGTGATGGTGCTCCACCGCCTCTGCTCTTCCTCCTCCGCCTTGATGTCGTTTTCGGGAACGATCTCGGGGCTCTGCTTGACGGCCGGAGCCTGCGGTTTGTCCGACAACTTGATGAAGCGCGCATCGACGTAGGCCGGCTGTTCGCCGATCTGTATTTTCGCGTATTCGCGCGGCCGGGACGAATAGCCCAGGACGGTAAAAAAATGGCCCATGCCGAGGACGCTGACCGACTGTCCGCACTCCAGCTGCTGGACCACGTGCGGTTTGCCCGGCGCGATCCACGCCGGCACCGAGGTCATGGTCCCGGGATCGCACTGGATGGTCCCGGTGGTCTGCGGCAGGGCGGACGCACAGAAAAGCAGGAAGACGACTGGAAGAATATAAAGACGCTGCATAAAGCCTCCCGGATAAGCCGGAACCCGCCCGATGGGCGCCCGTTCCGGACGGCACAGCCGCTGCGCCATCCTCCGGACGCGGTTCCGGCAGGACGCCGGTCGCCCGGCGCCCTGCCTGCATTTGGAGGAAGGAAGCGGATGATTCCCTTATATGTATCGTCCGGCAAGGGTGCCGACCATACAAATTTTCCGCGGCATTTTTACGTCCTCGCCGGGCATATCTCCAAGCATACCCGCGAAATCCGGACGCTTCCATTCATGCGCCGATGAGACCGACCGCGATTCCGAACCGGACCTCCGCCCTTGTGCCGATCGGGCATGATATGGGAATTGCCCGCACGGCAGAGGGCGGGGCGTCCTATCGAGATCCGTCATCCGCGGCCCGCGTCACCCTGGCATAAATGAACAGGGCGATGGCGGACAGAAGGCCGATGGCGGCGAAGTAGTACCAGATGTAGTTCGCGTGGGCATACGCCGTCGCCAACTGGCCGGGTGCGAGTGTCTTCGGGTCGGGGCAATATTTCGTCAGCAGGTATCCGGAGAGCCCGAAGCCGAAAAGATTGGCGATGAACGAGTGCAGGTGCCCGAACCCCAGGTACAGCCCTTCTTCTCCCCGGGGAGCCTGCTTGGAGAAGAATTCGAGATAGCGCGGCGATATGAAACACTCCGCGAGCCCCTGGATGACGATTCCCGCAATCAGCATCACCGTGATGGGATGGGCGGACAGGCCCAGCGGGAGCGCCACGGGGGAACCGAAATGCTTCTCCAGCAACGGGCTGGACGCCATGCAGAGGGCGGAAAAAGGCATGAGCAGCATGCCGGTGTTCATCGACGTGATGGCTGCGGCGTTTTTCATCAGCTGGGTGATGAGGACGACGAACAGGACGACGACGGCCGGATTGACGTTGGCGATCCACTCGGGGGAAGCCTCCCGGCCGACGAGCCTTATCACGTACTTGGGCATGGTGGCGTACATCTGGTGTTGAATCATCCAGAAACCCGAGACGATCAGGATCAGCAGGACGAGGCGCGGGCTGCGGACCACGCGGACCAGGCCCTCCCACACTTCGCGCAGGCTTTTCCCCTCGCCCTCGGCGCTGATGTTCCTGTAGAAGAAAAACACCACGACTACCGCGACGCAGCAGAGGATCGCGGAAAAGTACTGGATGGATTCGAGCCCGAGGTTCAGGCGCAGGGGATAGGCGATCGATTTCCCCGAAAACGACCCGACGTTGACCATGCCGTAGAAAATGGAATAGGCCCGCGCGCGCTGGGCCGCCGTGGACGTCTTCGCGATCGTTCCCGTGATGAGGCCCTTGATGAACGAGCCGCCGATCATGAGCAGCACGATCGCCGGGAGCACCGTCGGCTTGTACGGCATCGCCCCGAGCGACAGAAAGCCGGCCGCGAGTATGCCGAACGCCAGCAGCATCGCACGCCGGAATCCCATTTTGTCGGCAAATGCCCCGGTGAACGGCGGCAGGAAATACACCCCCGCCGAGTAGAAGCCGGCCAGCCACGCCGCCTCGATGTCGTTGAAGCCTACGACATTCGAGAGATAGAGCGTGAAGGAGATGAAGACGGCGTAGAAAGACGCGCGTTCGAGCAGTTCGACGCCATTTGCGATCCAGAACGCCTGCGGAAAACTCCAGGATATTTTGGGGACCATCATGTGAATTCCGTATCCGACAGAATGCCGTGCGCCTCTGTGTGCACCGCCCAATAATACATGCTTTGCCCGGCACGGCACTACGAATACTTGCGGATCAGGGCTGGACCGATAGGCCCGTCCGGTCCCGCAGGCAGATGTCGAAAATGTTTACAGCTCCAGGATTTTAAAAAACTATTGGGAATAATGGTCTTGCGGGTTTTTCGCCTTCTGGGCGCGACCGGGCGCTGTAAGGCGGTTTTTACACGTCTGCATTTCTCTGCGGCTTGACGGCGGATCGCCCGACCATGCAAATCATAGAGAAATATGATCATAGAGGTTTATTGCTGCCGCAGTCGCGCGTGGCATGGGGATTGCGTTTCAATTAGGAGGAAGGGAAATTTTTATCGAAGGGTTGAGCCCCCGCCCTCCTGACGGGGTGGCCTGTATATAGATTCCTGTGGGGTGGTCGAAGATGCCGAGCGAGGCTGAGGGTTATACCCTTACCCGTCCCCAGCACTCATATCCCGACCACCCCATATTCATATCGACCGGGTCCCGATCCCGCATTAATCCGCTTTGTTCGTGAAGATTCGTGAAGAAATCCGGATTATCCGTGTGCGCGGGAAACGCGCGCCGCTGCCGGCAGGGATTTTTCTTTCCGCCCCGTCATTTGCTGCATATAATGGGCTCCACAAAACGGCATAGACCGTCAAGCCGCCAGGAGATCGCCCATGAATGCATCGATCCTCGTGTCACCGCCCTCTGTTTCGAGCACTGTCCCCGTCATGCGGAAATCCCGGAAATCGCATGTGGGATTCGTTTTTATGGCCGCTTTTCTGGCTGCCGTAGTGCCGGGGGGGCGGGCGTGTGCGGCGGATGCGGTGCAGGATGCGCCTGCCGGGCAGGCCCAGTCGTATTTAGACGATGCTCAGCTCGATGCCTATGATGCCGCTAAAAAGGAGACGGACCCCCGGAAACGGGCCACCAGGCTTTTCGAGTTTTTCCAGAAATATCCGAATTCGGTGCTCCTGGAAAGCGCGGACTATCAGGAAATCAAAACGGTGGAGGACGAATACAACACCTATTACGCGGCCAGGCAGGAAGCCGATCTGAACAAACGCGCGGACCTGTTGCTGGAGTTTCTCCGCAAATACCCCGAGTCGACGCTCAGGGAGCACGTCGACACCGAGTACGTGAACATGATGCGGCAGGCGTCCCGCGAAAAGAAATACGACTTGCTCGAGTCCGTTTCCGAGAAGTGGCTTAAGACGCACACCACGGACCGGGAGGCGTACGCCTTCGTCGCCGAAGCGGCGATGAACCTCGAAAAATACGGCCGCTGCGCGGAATGCCTCGAGGCGATCTACAAAATGCAGCCGTCCGCGGAACTGGCCAGGGAAATATATTCCGTCTACCAGAAGACGGATAACCTGGATAAGCAGTCGGAATGGGCGGAAAAGCTGTTCCAGTTGCCCGAATTCGAAAAGGACTACATGCTCCGCTATTCCCTCGTGGTGAAGTATACGAGGGAAAACAACCTGGACAAGGCCGCGGAATATGCGTCGCTCACGCTCAAGGCGCTGGACGCGGCGAATCCGCCGGACGCCAAGGCTCAGGAGGATGCGCGCAAAATGCGCCGCGCGTGCCATCATGTCCTGGGAAACTACCACCTCGAAAAGCGGAACTACGCGGCGGCGGTCCTGTCCTATAAGGACGCCGTCAAGGCGGAAAAATACCCCCAGGGCTATTACATGATCGGCGTGTGTCTCGAGAATCAGAAGGATGTGGAGCAGGCGATTCTGTATTACGCCGCCGCGGAATCGATGGGCGGGGAAGAAGCCCCAAAGGCGAAGGCGCGGCTGGAGGTGCTATACAAGGCCCTGCACAACGACACGCTGATCGGGATCGAAAAGGTCTACAAAAAGGCCAAGGAAATCCTTGCCGAGTCCTAGGGTGCGTATCTGCCGGCAATAACCCCGCCCGGCACGCTTCTACCAGGTCGAATAAAGCCTCATGGGACGGCAGAGGTTTTGCCGGTTTGAGGCGGTCCGTTCGCAGGAAGTGCAAACATAGCAGGGCTCATGTTCCGTCGGCTTCGAAGAGGTGGAGTCCGAACGCCCGGAGGAGATGCAGGCCTTGCTGCTCAATATCTTCAGTAAATCTCTCCTGTCATTCATATAAGACCTCTTTCTTTGATAACAATAGCATTAAGAGGAAATTAAAACCCGATTTCATAATTGTCAAACGTGGACACCCACCCTTCTTATCT
>CAZTHE010000038.1:25168-31835 GCA_964613495.1 uncultured Acidobacteriota bacterium
TCTTCCGGCGAATCCGGTGGGGAGCTACCGCCCCGTTGGTGAAAGCAACCTGCAAGATAGGGGGGGCCTGGCGTCGGTACCCGCCCGGCTGGATGCAAAATCAGCCGGCGGAGAGAATGGCGGGCTCCGCGTAGTTGATCGGGGAATTAGAGAGCGACACCTTGGCCTGATGCCGATCCAGGAAGTGTTCCATGCTCCATTCGCTGGAGAACAGGATGACGCGGCGGCCGTCCTCGTCGTAGGCGATCACGGACTCGTAGGGCAGCATGTCGGCCAGAAGCTCGTCGCTCAGATCGCACTGAACCCACCGGAGGACTTTCCACGGCTTCGGCTCGATGTCCGATTCGGCCCCGTATTCGTTTTTCAGCCGGTACCGCAGGACGTCGAACTGCAGCACCCCCACGGCACCCAGCAGGATCCGGTTCTGCAGTTCGGGGGCAGTAAAATGAAACGCCTGGATGATGTTTTCCGAAAGCAGGTGCTCCAGGCCCTTGCGGAAGGGTTTGTAGCTGGCCGGCGAAGGGTTGTTGATGAATCCGAAGTGTTCGGGAGCGAACCGCGGGATGGCGTCGAACTTCAGCGCGGGATCGCTGCTCAGGGTGTCGCCCACGCGGAGGTCCTGCCGCGAAACGATGCCGACGATGTCTCCCGGATAGGCTTCGTCGACGATCTCGCGGCTCTGGCCGAAGTGCGTGTGGGAATCCGAAAGGCGGATCTTTTTTCCGGTCCTGGACAGGTATGCATACATATCCCGGCTGAATTTCCCCGAGCAGACGCGCAAGAATGCGATCCTGTCCCTGTGCAGGGGATTCATGTTGGTCTGCAGCTTGAAAATGAAGCCGGAGAACACGGGATTGTCCATTTCCAGGACGCCCCGGTTGGATTTTCTCGGAAGCGGCGGCGAGGAATACCGCACGAAGCCGTCCAGGAGGAGGTCGACGCCGAAGTTGTTCACCGCGCTCCCGAAATACACGGGAACGGTTTCCCCTTCGAGAACCGACGCGGCGTCGAAGCCGCCGTGCACCTGCTCGAGGATCTCCAGCTCTTCGAGCGCCTGGCTGTAGTCGTGCCCTTTCATCTCGGCGGCGAACGCCGGGTCGGCGGCGCTGCGGACGTATACGGGGGCCTTGTACGCGCCCCCGGCGACCCTCTCGTACAGGTGGGCTTCGTTCCGGAGCCGGTCATAGACGCCTTTGAAGTCGCTCCCGCTTCCCAGCGGCCAGTTGACCGGACAGGCGTGGATCTTCAGGACGGTCTCCAACTCGTCGATCAGTTCGAGCGGGGCCTTTCCCGGGCGATCCATTTTATTCATGAAGGCGAAGATGGGGATGCTCCGATCCCTGCAGATCTCGAACAGCTTGCGTGTCTGGCTCTCGATTCCCTTGCCGGCGTCGATGACCATCACGACGCTGTCCACCGCCATGAGGACGCGGTAGGTGTCCTCCGAAAAATCCTTGTGGCCGGGGGTGTCGAGCAGGTTCATCCGCCAGCCGCGGTAGTCGAACTGCAGCAGGGTGGAGCTGACGGAGATGCCGCGCTGCTTTTCGAGCTCCATCCAGTCGGATGCCGTTTCGCGCTGCCGTTTCCGGGCAGTCACCGAGCCGGCCAGCTGGAGGGCCCCGCCGTAAAGCAGGAATTTTTCCGTCAGCGTCGTCTTCCCCGCGTCGGGGTGGGAAATAATCGCGAAGGTTCGCCTTTTCTTTATCTCTTCGTTCATCTCGAATTCCGGCCGGAGCACCGCCGTCCTATGCCGCCCGTTTCTCAAATCGGGCGTGTCGTATATTAGCAGCCCGCGGCGAAAGTACAATAAGCAGCTCTTTTGGGGGAGGCGATGCGGGTTACGCCCTTGTGCGATTCCGTGTCGCGAGGCGCACGTAAATATAGAGCGCAAGCACGAGGATGCACGGCAGGCCCAGGAGAAACCAGATCGGGTCGGAAAATCCGGCGATGATGGCCAAAACCGCCAAAACGAGGACGACACCCACCATCCAGGGCGGGTGTGCGAACAACGGGCGATCCCTGAGTTCCGGCTTTTCATCCATGGGCGAAAAATGGGGACGTCCCTGATTTTATGGGGCGGCTTGCCAGACATAGCCCGCAGGGATAGTCGGCATTAGCTGCCATTTCGGACGGGAACCATCCCAGCCGGACGCCCCGAGGATTGCTGACAACTATGCCTATGTAAACTTCGGGATTAAAATGAATCCATTTATCGAATCCGGCGGCATTCTAGCTTGAAATTATGCCTTTTGGAAGGAATTTTGCGCTCATTGGCGCGCACCTATATTGCACGCGCGCGACTCGGGTGCGGCTGGTTTTCAACCGGCGAGCATCTTCGCTTTGGATATCCTCTGCGCCTTCATGGCCTCGGCAAGCTGCCACGCAATAACACGCTTTATTGCAGGGCTGGTCGCCTTTTCGTAAATGCCTTCCTCTTTGAGAAAATCGTCGAACGACGATCGAATTTTATCAGGCGGACTTTTGATGCTGTATGATCGAGGAGTTGTTCGCTATCTAAATGGGCCGCCCAGTGCGGAAAACCTGCCTATTCGGACTTGGCAAAAAGCATAGGCAATGAAAAAGCGGTAAGAGCTGTAGCAAATGCGAATGGCGCGAATGCAATAAATATCATAATCCCCTGCCATCGAATTATCGGAAGCAATGGCGAGCTTGTTGGCTATGGCGGCGGCATACCAATTAAGAAATGGCTCTTGAGACTGGAGCGCGAAAACTCATATTCAGGGAAAGAATTACCATGACTCAAAATGGCAAGCCACCGTCTCTGGCGGTGGTCGCCACCGGAAGTGGTGAGACTCAAAAAAGCTCTGCCGTTCCGGTGGCGGTTCTGAAAGTCGGCGCGTCCCAGTGGGGACGCGATGATCTTAGCCCGGCACTTCAGAGGCTGTAAGGATAGTCGGCATTAGCTGCCATTTCACACGGGAACCATCCCAGCCAGACGCCCTGAGGATTGCTGATAAGGATGCCATATGCAAACTTCGAGGCGAAAAATTACCCCTTGATCGAATTCGGCGGCATCCTAACCTGAAATTATGGCTTTTGAAACTAATTCAGGCGCAAAGGCGCGCAGCTATACTGCAATCCGGCGCAAGATGAATTTGGAGCCGTAATCCGTTGCCCCCTGCTGTAAAGCGCCCTTAATCACTGCCGAATATCTCACCGGGATTTGCCCCTATTTTGGCTGGAGTGGGCTTGAGTTGGATAGAGTGAGTTACCCGCGGGCACAGCATGGGACACAGCAGGGGCATTTTGAGGATATTTCGGGCTTGCTCAGACAGTAGCTGAATCTGCGTAAATCCTTTTCGGATGCGGGTTTGGAGGTGGCTTGCCAGACGTAGCCCGCAGGGCGAAGTCTGGTGCCGGGGGGCGGAATTGAACCGTCGACACACGGATTTTCAGTCCGATTTATCTCTGTTTCCCCAAAAACCGCATTAGACGGCATATTCTTATTCTAGCCAATAGAAACAAGGGTATTATAAGGATCGCGATATTATTTCTGCTTCTGTTTGTATGCTACGATATAATCTTTCTGCACTTACATTGCATTTACGGAGATTGACGATCGGACCGGTCCTTCGGACACCAGGGGCGGAACTGAGGGATTAATAAGCATTCCGTAAAAGCAAAGGAGGAAATGTGCGAGCAAGCATCACGGAGACCCTGATATCCAAGCTAAAACCGAAGCCGAAGCCTTATGAGATACGGGATACAAAGCTGCCGGGATTTTTCCTAAGAGTCCAGCCGAGCGGAGCCATGAGCTATTACGTCGAGCTGGGACGCGGCCGTCGTATGGCTATTGGCAAAGTTGCAGTCCTGAAACTGCCAAAAGCCCGGGCGAAGGCAGACGAACTGTTGTCTAAATTTACCCTGGGCGAAGATCCACTCGATGCGAGGAAAGAAGCAAAAGCGCACACTCTGCGGAGCTATCTCGACGAAAGATACAAGCCATGGGCCGAATCACATTTGCGGCACGTTGATGATGCGATGCGGAAGCTGGCCTCCTGGTATCCGGAATTCGGAAATACGAAGCTGCCTGAGATAACCACGTGGAACATAGAGAAGCAAAGGGCCTCCTGGCTAAAGAGCGGTTCCACCGTAGCGACCTGCAACCGGAAAATAGCCTATCTGAAGGCTGCCCTCTCGAACGCGGTCCGATGGAAAATCATCAAAACGAATCCAGCATCCGAGGTAAAGCTGATGAAGGAGGACCATAGCGGTAATATCCGCTATCTAAGCGCCGAGGAGGATAAGCGTCTGCGCAAAGCCCTTGAAGCACGCGAGAAAAAACGCCGCGAGAACCGCGAAAAATATAACGTATGGCGGCGGGAGCGAGGATACAGCGAATTTCCCCCGTTCGGTAATTTCACGGACCACCTGAAACCGATGGTCCTACTTACACTCAATACCGGAATGAGACGCGGAGAGCTATTCAACCTAAGTTGGCCGGATATCAACTTTGTTAGGCGCCTTGTCACAGTGATAGGCAAAAGAGCGAAGAGCCTGCAAACCCGGCACATCCCCCTAAATGACGAAGCATGTGCAGTCCTGCAGAAGTGGCATGAGCAGGAAAAGGGTTCCGAGCTTGTGTTTCCGAGTCGAGACGGCAATAGAATGGACAATATCAACAAGTCATGGGAGCATCTGATGAAGGACGCCAAAATCCAAAATTTCCGTTTCCATGACTGCAGGCATGACTTCGCCTCAAAGCTTGTCATGCAAGGCGTTGACTTGAACACCGTCCGCGAATTGCTTGGGCATTCGGACATCAAAATGACGCTGAGGTATGCTCACCTTGCGCCTGAAAAGCTGGCGGCCGCGGTGGCTAAACTGAACGGGAAGTGATTATTTCTTCTTCCGGCCTTGTTGCTTTTCGTTTTTTTTGATTCTCTCTTCCTGCGCCTTCAAAGTGGCTCGGTACTCTGCCTGCTTCTGTCTGAAATACTCTTTACCTTGCGCCTTGCTCCATGCAGCAGCGCCGCATTTCTTGCTGCAATATTCTCCATCAGCCCGTGTTCTGAGAAACAGGCCATCGCAGTGGCCACAGACCGCAATCGGATTATGCTCGTGGAGTCCGTACACCGGCCTTTTGCCCATAATGCCGTAATCTGAAACAAGCATAAAAGTGAAATCCATCAGCATGTCTGCCAAGATTCGCAGCGGAGGACCGTTCAGATGCAAATGCCACGGCCGATAGAAAGCATGCTCAACAGGGCTGCCCCATACGGAAGTTGCCGGCAAGTTTAGTGCCTCTTTCAGCGCTTCGAGATCCGCCTCGTCATACTCATCATAATCGCGAATTTCCGACCAACCCTTATCGACATAAACTTCCTTCAGGCGGTATTGAGCCTGGCGTCTCAGGATATTGCATATTGGCTTTAGATCCGAAATCACAGGCGTACTCTTGCCGTCAATCGAAGGCATATCAGCAGGCAATGCCATTCGCTTCCATCCCAACATCTGGTTAACATCCACAGGCCAGGCAGAGAATCCCTGTTTACCCTGTTTTCGAATGCCCTCTGAAAGCGTCTGGGCCAAATCCATCTTGGGATCGCTCTGGTTTTTCTGAGCGTGTTTTTGAGTCCAATACAATCCGGCCATTAACATTCGCGCCGTATTCCGTAGCTGAAAAATCAGTCCGTCTGGCGGTTTCATATCATTCCCTGTCAAAAGATATTCGAGCCCATTTTTGTATATAAATTCTCATTTGTCCGTATCAACCGATAAACAAGGCTAGCACTATTGACACATGTGATTCAAGTGTATATCATCGCGACAACTTAAAAATTCGGCAGTCGCCCGGGCTACGCAGCCCGGCTTAAAAAGAAAAGGGAGCTATGTCTAAAAAGGAGAAGATCCGGATTCTAAATCCGGCGCCTGGTGGACCGTGCTTTACGTCACCAGAGAGGATTGGATGTTTTCTGGCCTCCGGGAAAGGTCGAATGCGCGGCTGCGGGTTCGAGTTCTTTCCGGAATTCCGCGAAAGACGTATGCTGCAGCAGGCCGATCAATATGAGCGTGAGAGGCGAGGCGGCAGTGATGATTTCCTGCAGATCGTGACCGTGCATCGCACGGTAGAGGGCGGAGGCCTAACGTACACGCAGTGGCTTAGAAAATAGAGTTCTTCTGTCCCCCAGAAGATCGAACCAACAAAACCAATGCAGAGCGACCCGAGACCCCGCATGTGCGGACTTGGGTTTTTTTATGTCCGAATAAAGGAGATTGTTGAATGACCTCAGAAAGAGCAACGAATCAGAGAGGTATTGATTCATCCCCAGTGATCCCTGGTGATTGGCCCAAACGCAGGTTGACCGAATCCGAGACAGCACATTACATCGCAATGTCACGTCCGTGGCTCCGACTTCAGCGAATGAATTGCACAGGACCGGCATTTATTCGAGTCGGCCGCGCAATCAGATACGACATCCGTGATCTCGATGCCTGGCTATCCAAGCATCGCGTGGAAACAGAGTGATGGGCATGGCCTCAGGCTGGTGCTTTGACAAAGTATTCGCATGGATCCAGGGAGAGAGCATGATCGATCGCACTGCCCTTCCCGCGATATCCGACGTTTTATCAAAACTCCGCGTTTCGCCAGGGCGAAGAGGCCGGACCCGTTGCCCAATCCACCAGGGCGACAACGCCCAGGCCT
>CAZTHE010000039.1:0-31435 GCA_964613495.1 uncultured Acidobacteriota bacterium
CCAGATTCCAGATTCCAGATTCCAGATTCCAGATTCCAGATTCCAGATTCCAGATTCCAGATAAGCCCATGGATCACCGATTTGGCCTAAGGTGAGTTGGGTCAGAGTAAAAAATTACCTGGGATAATCTGGCAATGCACCGCCCTGGAATCTGGAATCGATCGCCTCTCGGCCCGTCTATGGGGCCAACCGGCGCCTGAATTCTTTGAAAATACGAGTAATCGCGGGCTTTGGGGGTGCCGATGAATGATGCGGATACCAATACAAAATGAACCCGAAGGAGTAGTGCGGGCATCAGAGAATCGTGCAGGCACAAAGGGCCTGATGATCCGAAGGGAGGACGAGCCATGAAAAAGATAGGCATTTTCGCTTCGATATGTCTCCTTGTGGCGGCTGCCGGATATGCCCAGGGGCGCGGCGGCGGCGGACGCCAGGGCGGCGGACAGGGAGCCGGACAAAGACAGACGCAGGGCCAGGTTTCCGGACCCGGTCAGGGACAGAGTCAGTCCCAGGCGGGAGATGCCCGGATGGAACAGCAGCGCGTCAAGGCCACCAGGCAGCAGCGCGAACAGATCCGCACCTGCAGCAAGCAGGCGGACGGAATCCGCAAGCAGGCCCGCACGATGGCGAAAACGTCGGAGAAGAAGTTTAATGCCGACACGGCCCGGCAGCAGCGGGATCAGATCCAGACCCGGCTGCAGGCGATGGAACAGGAGCACGAGCGGCTGATGAACGGTCTGGACCCGGACCAGCAGCGGGCGTTCAAGGAAAAGATCCAGAACATGAACCAGCTTCGGCAGGAAACCCGTTCGGAGTTTCAAAAAATGAATTCGGAACTGGAACCGGCCAATCCCGACGCCGCGCAAGTCCGGGAGCGCGCCCGGGAGATGGAACAGACCATGAAGGAATGGAGCAAAGAGTACCAGTGGCTCCATTCGCAAACGCAGGATTAGCAAACTGACGGCGGGGCCGGGTCGATTTTTGGCCCGGTCCCGTCGATGTAACTTGCGCCCGCCGGAAGAGCGCATCGCCCGCACACCTAAAATAGCTGGGCCGAGGACCTCCGGCTGTCTCGGCCTCTCGCAAGGCCGCAGGCATTCGGCTATTCTTGCCCTCAAAGCATAAACGCTCAATCCCCTGACCGGACTCATTGCACCGCTTCGGCCATCGCCCCGGATGCGGCATCCCCATTCTGTAATGGGGGCCTGTGAAGGATTCGGGTCGGGCGTGATGGGGGTCACAGACAAGATCGGGGAAAAAGGCAAACATGAAAGCCAAACCATCGGCAACGGGAATGGAACGATATTGTGTCGATGGAAAAATGTAGGGTGGAACAGGAGGCGTCATGAAAAAATTGGCGGTTTTTTCGGCTTTGGCGGTATTGATGGTTCTCACGTCCACCGCATCGGCGGGCGGCGACAAAAACAGGGGCGAAATCGGCGCCGGCGACACTTACGAGAATGCGTGTCCGGATCAGCCGTGCTATGAAACCGCACCCAAACCGGGCGCTTCGGACGCGGTTCTCGCGGCCGCCGCACCGGCAGCGGCGGAACTGGATGAAGCGGAAGTTGCCCACCTGCTGTTCATCCGCGAAGAAGAGAAAATGGCGCGCGACGTCTATCTAGTTCTTTATGAAACCTGGCGGAGCCCCGTCTTCGCCAATATCGCCGGGAGCGAACAGGCGCACATGGACGCCATGAAAAATCTGCTCGACTTCTACGGGATTCCGGATCCCGTTGATGATGACACCGTCGGCGCCTTCAACAATGCGGGAATCGGCGAATTGTATCTTCGGCTCGTCGAATCGGGCGCCACCTCCGAAACGTACGCCTTTCTGGTCGGCGGCTACATCGAGGAATACGATATCATTGACCTCTGGAAGGCATATGAGGAGACGGACGAGGACCGAATCAAGACGGTCTACCAGAACCTCTATGAGGGGTCCTATAACCACCTGGATGCCTTTGTGTATAATTTCGAAATCCTGACCGGTGAAACCTATACCCCCCAACTGCTCACGATACCGGAATACGACCTGGTGATGGCCTTTGCCACGCAGGCGAAACAGACGCAGTCGCCGAAGCAGAAGAAAGGCAAATAACCAAGGTAAACATAGTTGATTCCGGATTCCAGATTCCAGATTCCAGAGAGCATGCTTCCTTCTGGAATCTGGCATTCCGGCAAAACTGCCTCCGCGAAAGCGACCTTCTCAGTAATTCCCAAAATTTGCCGCGTGCGACGCTCCCCGTAATGGAAAGGTGCCGGATCGGCATTCGATAGCACACTCCTCTAACCCGTTATGTCTTCTTATTTAAGCCCGTCGCGCTTCCGCATCGCGCCAATCGCCGCCGGCAGCCCCGGGACCCAACTGCCCGGGAATTCGAGAGGTCCGGCAAATTTTCTGCAACATTCCTGAAAAGTTCCGTATTTGTTAAGGAAGTGTAAAAGGCGTAGGGAGCGCAGAGGGCTGCGCTTTTTTTATCCCCGCCGTTTTCGGATGGGATAGGCATGAATTTTGGATTGTACCGACCGGTTGTCAGATTCGCAGTGCTCGCCGGCCTGGCGGCATTTACTTGTATGGGGGCAGCGGCTCGGGCGTATGCGCAAACGCCCAGGGCCCAGGTCCTGCAAACGGGCGAAAAGATTCGCGTAGACGGCAAGCTGGACGAGTTCGCATGGGAAACCGCCTCCTCGATCGGGAACCTCGTCCAGGTCCTTCCCAAACAGGGAGAAGAGCCCGGCGAGAAGACGGAAGTGCGGGTACTGGTCAGCCACGAGGCCCTCTACTTCGGCATCCTCTGCTTCGACCGCACCCCGGACGCCATCATCGCCACGCAGCTCACGCGCGACGCCGAGCTGGAGGTGGACGACAATCTCTCCATTGTCCTCGACCCTTTCTTCGATCACCGGAACGGCTTCTTCTTCACCATCAACCCGAACGGGGCGCGGGCCGACGGCCAGATCTCCAACAGCGCCGAGTTCACCAACCTGGACTGGGACGGCATCTGGAACGCGCACTCCCGGATCACGAGCGAGGGCTGGGTCGCCGAAATCGAGATCCCCTTCAAGACCCTGCGGTTCAAGCCCGGACAATCGGTTTGGGGACTCAATGTCCAGAGAATCATCAAGCGCAATAACGAAACCAACCGGTGGTCCGGCGCGCGCCGGGACATCTGGCTGAGCAACCTGGCCGAGGCCGGCCGGCTGGAGGGGATTCCGAACGTGCGCCAGGGCATGGGACTCGACATCCGTCCGTATGGCCTGATGCTGCGCAAGGAAGGGAACGAATGGGAAGTGGACGGCGGGCTGGATATCTCCAAGAACCTGGCGCCGAACCTCAACGCCTCGCTGACCATCAACACCGACTTCGCCGAGACCGAGGCCGATGCCCGGCAGGTGAACCTGACCCGGTTCGCCCTTTTCTATCCCGAGAAACGCAGCTTCTTCCTAGAGGGCGCCGGCGTCTTCGAGGTCTCCACCGGGAACCCCATGATGCCCGACCTGATCCCCTTCTTCAGCCGGCGCATCGGATTGATGCAGCAGGGGGGCGTAACCTCTGAAGTCCCCATCCTCGCCGGGGCGAAGATCACAGGACGACAGTCCAGGTACAATATCGGCTTCCTCGACGTCCAGACCGACGCGGTCGACTCGATAGGCCTCGACGGGCAGAATTTGCTTGCGGCGCGCGTCAGCCGCGATTTCTGGAAGCAGTCCTACGTCGGCGGAATCTTTACGCGCGGCAATCCCTCGGGGCTCGGCAACAACACCCTCGTCGGGGCCGACGCCCGCTTCGCCACCTCGAGTTTCCGGGACAAGAAGAACCTCAGCCTCAGCCTCTTCGCCTTCCGCACGGACGACGAGTTCAGCAATGCCGTCGACTATGCCGGAGGATTCTCCATCGACTACCCGAACGACAAATGGTTCGCGAATCTGTCGTGGAAACAGATCGGGGACGATTTCAACGCCGCCCTCGGATTCGTCCCCAGGACCGGCATACGAAAAACGAACGCGATGTTCATGTTCCGGCCGCGGCCCGAAAAGGCCGGAATCCGGCAGATCACGTTCCACGCCTTTCCGGAATTGATCACCAACCTGGACAACCGGATCGACAACTGGAGAGTCGCCATCTCGCCGTTCGAGGTGGAATTCAATTCCGGGGACATGTTCGAATTCGAGATCCTGCCGCAATTCGAACGGCTTTCGTTTCCCTTTCCCATCAGCCGGAACGTGACGGTTCCGGCCGGTTCCTACCAGACCACGCGCTATGGCGTGCGCGCGGAAACGGCGACCAAGCGGCCCTGGGTCGTGAACTTCGAGGCGGAGTTCGGAGACTTTTATAGCGGGACGCGGCGGGACGTGGAATTGGAGCTCACCCTGAAGCCCAGCCACCACCTGATCCTCGGCCTGAGGGCCGAGCGTGCGGACGTGAGCCTGGAACAGGGCGATTTCTTCACGCAGCTCTTCGGCCTGGGGGCGGATTACAACTTCTCGCCCAACGTATCCTGGGCGAATCTCGTTCAGTACGACAACGAATCCAGGATGCTCGGATTCCAGACGCGTTTCCGCTGGATCCTGAGGCCCGGGAACGATCTGTTCCTGGTGCTGAACCGCGGCTGGTTCCGCACGCTGGACGGCGACTATGTCTCGAGTTACGACCGGGGCACCGTCAAGCTCCACTACACCTTCCGCTTCTGAAAAACGGGGGCCATACCGATTTTGTTTTGTAACATAAAGACGCCGTAGCGTATTAAAAAAATACGGAAATTCGCGAAGACGGGCGGGAGCCGCGGCCCGGCCCGGGCGAACGGGCCGGGAACGCGGGCGGGCGCCCGGTTTTATGAAGAGAAAGGAGAACCGACATTGAATCCGAAAGACTCCAGGCCGCACGATCTTGATCCGACCGCAAAAGGTTTCCGATGGACCCGCCGCGAATGGCTGCAGCGCGCCATGGCGGCCGCGGTGGTTTTGCCCCAGGGCTTTCCCGGAGGACCGGGCGGCTGGGGCGGGCGCGGACGGCGTCCCATGCGCCCCCGCCGCACCGTCGATCCATCCCAAATTCCAGCCTATAAATACCGCATCCTCCCGGTGAGCCGTTTCGCCGCGCTTCAAAAGGAATACGACGCGGCGAGGAACAACGCGCAGCTCGGCCGCCACAAGATGTATCTCGATCAGATCGCCCCTTTGAATTTCAGGCTGCCGGCCGACTTCCAGAATGCCAGATCGGTGGTGGTGGTTGCGGCGTATTCCAAAAACATGTACTCGAATTTCCGGATGGCAGGAGATTCCCACCGGATCCTGATCCCGTTCCAGTATTACGCCGACGATTACGGCGCCGACAGACTGAACGCCATAATTCAAAAGGACATTATCAAAACCCCGGGCCGCCGCGTCGTGGATATCTCCGCCAGGGTCCCGTTGAAACTTCTGGCCGCGCGCAGCGGGCTCGGACGCTATGCCCGCAACAGCCTGGTGTTCGTCGACGGCATGGGCAGCTACAACGTGTTGCATGCCTTTCTGACGGACCATGCGTTCACGGAGGACCACTGGACGGACCTTCAAATCCTCGACGAATGCAATCACTGTCACGCCTGCGAGCGCACCTGCCCGACCCGGTGCATCAGCCGCTGGAACTACAGCACCAACATCGACAAGTGCCTGACGCTCTTCAACGAAGGTTCCGGGGAGTTCCCCAACTTTATTCTCGGCAGCATGCACCACGCCCTGATGGGGTGCATGCAGTGCAAGGCTCCCTGCCCGGCCAACGAAGGGATCGCCGAGCTCTCCGGCACCATGGAAGACGTGTCGGAAGAGGAAACCCGCAAGATACTGCGTGGCTCCCCCGACGACGCGCTCCTGAAGTCGCTGCAGCGGAAACTCCGGCACTTCCGGCCCACGGCGTCGCGGGAGCAGTTTCCGATCCTGAAGCGCAACCTGAGCGTGCTGATCCGGGCCTGACGCGCTTCGTTTCGGGCGGGGCGGATCGATTTCAACCGTCGGGGGGACCAGAATTTTGAAAAAGGGACGCACGTCGATCCACGGCGTTCTTCAGGCGATCCGGATTGCCAGCCAGGCCTTCTTTTTCTGCCTGTTTCTGGTTCTGCTCCTGGGGACGCGGTTTTCCGGCAAGGATTCCATCGGGGCGGTCGAGCGGTTCTTTCACTTCGATCCCCTGCTGGGACTGGCGGCCTTCATCGCATCCAGGCAATTCCTGAGCGTTTTCCTCTGGGCCCTGGTGCCTGTCGTGCTCACGGTTTTGTTCGGGCGCTATGTCTGCGGATGGGTCTGCCCCTTCGGCGCGGTGCTTCAGTTCTCCTCGTTTCTCTTCAAGAAGATGAAGTGGCATACGCCGAAGATTCCCGGCCGCAGGCTCCTGACGCCGAAATACGCCATTCTGGCCGCAGTCCTCGTCGCGGGCATATTCGCGCTGAACCTGGCCGGCTACCTGGATCCTCTTTCTTTTCTATATCGCTCCTTTATCGCCGCCGTACTGCCCGCGTTCGCCGCCGCGGGCGACGCGACGGCGAACGCCCTCCAGGCCGCGGGTCCTGCGGCCGGCGGAGACGGTCTGACCGAAACGCTGCAGGCCCTGAGGGTCAACAAAACCTTCCAGCAGGGGATGCTCATCGGATTGAGCTTCCTGGCCGTTGTGCTGCTGAACCTCTACCGCGAACGGTTCTGGTGCCGCACTCTGTGCCCCGCGGGCGCGCTGCTGGCACTCCTGGGCCGATGGAACCTCGTCAAGGTCAAGGTGGACGCGGCGAAGTGCACCCAGTGCGGCCTCTGCACCCGTCATTGCCAGACCCAGGCGACTCCCTTCCCCAACCCCGACTGGCGGCCGGGCGAGTGCGTGTATTGCTATTCCTGCGCCGCGCGGTGCCCCACGCAGGCGATCTCATTCCCGATCGCGGCCTCCCCCTCCGGCACGAAGGCCGTGGACATCCCGCGCCGTAAATGGATCTTCTCCGCGGTGCTGGGGCTTTCGATCGTGCCCCTGTTCCGCCTCTCCCCGTCGGCCCGGAGACCCTCCCCTAAACGGATACGGCCCCCGGGCGCACTGCCCGAACCGCAATTCCTGTCGGCGTGTGTGAAATGCGGCGAATGCATGAAAGTCTGCCCGACCAATGCGCTGCAGCCCGCATCGACCGAAGCCGGCCCGGAGGGCTTCTGGACACCGGTCCTGGTGCCCAGGATCGGCTATTGCGACTACTACTGCTCGCTGTGCACCCAGGTCTGCCCGACCGGCGCCATCCGGGAACTCACGATCAGGGAAAAGACGAAGGTCAAGATCGGCTCCGCGTGGATCAACAAGGACCGCTGCCTCCCGTACGCGCTGGGCCGGCCCTGCAAGGTTTGCGAGGAAAAATGCCCGACGTCTCCCAAAGCCATCCAGTTGATGGAGTCGGAAGTGCCCATGGAGGACGGCACCTTGGAATACCAGGCGTTTCCGGTGGTGGACCTGGACGCGTGCATCGGCTGCGGGATTTGCGAGACCCTGTGCCCGGTCTCGGACGACCCGGCGATCTACTGCACCAGCCTGGGAGAATCGCGCTCCGTCGACGCCGGCGCATTCGTGGAAACGCCCGGGGCCTGAAAACCGCACCATCCCTGCGGGATTCCCCGCGCCGAAGGCAAATGGTTGGCCGGCCGAATCACTTTCGTAGTAAGATCCCCGCGTAAACAGGCTGTACGGGTTGCCCAACGGATTTCGGACCGGGCGGCTCCCGCTTCGTCGCGGCGCGCCGCGGGTCACGCCCCGCAGCCGGACGGCAGGCGCCCCGGGGTTCTCCCCCTTGCGCCCGCCGGTGGTGGAGAGCATTCCCCATGGAACCTTCGATTGCCCTGGCCCTGACCATCCTCGCCGCCACCGTGGCGATGCTCGTTTTCGAGTTCGTCCGGATCGACGTGGCCGCCATTCTCTGCATGCTCGCCCTGGGATGGACGGGCCTTCTGCGGCCGAACGAAATGCTTTCCGGATTCTCGAGCAACGCCGTCATCGCCATGATGGGAGTCATGATCCTGGGGCGCGGCATCGCCAAGACCGGCGCCATGGACGCGTTCGCCCGGGCGCTGCTGAAGAAGGCGGGAGGTAGCAGATCCGGGATTCTCGCACTCCTGTCCCTGGCCGTGGGCGCGCTGTCGGGATTCATCCAGAACATCGGCGCCGTCGCGCTTTTCCTCCCGGGCATCCTCAACCTCTCCCGCCGCAGCAAAATCCCCGCCTCGTCCCTCATCATGCCGATCGGATTCGCCGCCATCCTGGGAGGCACGCTCAGCATGGTGGGTTCGGGGCCGCTCATTTTGACCAACGATCTGCTGCGCAGCGCCGGCCTCGAACCCTATGGGCTATTCAGCGTAACGCCTGTCGGGTCGCTGCTCCTCGTCGCGGGCGTCGGCTACCTGCTGGTTTTCGGCCGCTCCGTCCTGCCCCGGACGGCTTCAAGCGGCGAACTTTCCGAACAGGAAAAACTGATCGAGGCATTTCACCTGCCGTACAACGTATGGCCGTATGTCATCGAGCCGAACAGCCCCCTGGCGCAAAAAACCCCCGAGCAGCTGAAGCTGTGGGACCGCTACGGCATCAATATAGTCGCCATCCTGCAGGGCAGGGACGTCGTGTACGCCCCGTGGCGCGGCACGGGACTCGAGCCGGGGCAGGAGCTCGCCCTTCTGGGCGAAGAGAAAAACGTTTCCCGGTTCGCGGCCGAGTACGGGTTGACGCCGGCCGCGCGTCCCGACAGGTTTTCCCGCCTGCTGGACCCGTCGAATGCCGGCTTTGCCGAGGTGATCATCCCGCCGCGGTCCGAAATGGTCGGGAGCACGATCCGCCGGTATTCCCTGCGGAAACGCTACGCCGTCGAGCCGGTGATGCTCTTCAGCAGGGGCGAGGAATTTCACGGTGACTTTTCGGACCGGGAAATAGCCTCCGGGGACACGATCCTCGTGCACGGCTCCTGGGAAAACATCCGCGGCCTCAAATCGAACCTGGATTTTGTGGTCGCCACGCAGTTCGAGTCGGACCCGAAGGACCGGTCCAAAACCCCGGTCGCCCTGGCGTGTTTCGCGGGCGCCATACTGCTCGCTCTTACGGGCTATCCCATCTCCATGGCGTTTCTGACCGGCGCGGCGGCCATGATCGTGACGCGGGTCCTGAGTATCCAGGAAGCCTATCACGCGATCGAGTGGAAGGTGGTGTTCCTGCTGGCGGGACTCATCCCGCTGGGCATCGCCATGCAGCAATCGGGTGCCGCCCGGTTTCTCGCGGAAAAGATCATGGCCGTGGTCCTGGGCCGGCACCCGGTCCTGCTGGTCCTGTCCATCGGGGTGCTGTCCACCCTGTTTTCGCTTTTCATGTCCAACGTGGGCAGCATCGTGGTCCTCGCGCCGCTCGTCACCGCCATGGCCGGCATCGGGGGAATCGACCCGCGCCCGCTGGTGCTCATGGCCGCCGTCTGCGCGGCGAACTCCTTCGTCCTGCCGACGCACCAGGTGAACGCCCTGCTGATGTCCTACGGAGGATACCGCAACGCCGACTACCTGAGGGCCGGGGGCGGGCTGACGATCCTGTTCCTGGCCATCGCCGTGTCTTTCTTCTATTTCCTGCTGTGACCGGGCCCCGCGCCCCCCTGCGATTCCGGAAATGAACGCATTTCGTTTGCATTTTCTCGCTTTTGATCTATAAACAGATTGTTCGCCGAAACAGACATTCATTCACCATCAGACGGGGGATCCGCCATGTATGTACAACAATTCTTCGTAAAAGGCCTGGCCCACAGTTCCTACCTGCTCGGGGGCGCGGACACCTGCGCCATCGTGGATCCTCGGCGCGACGTCGAGGTCTACATCGACGCGGCAAAAGACATGGGGATGAAGATCACGCATATTCTGGAGACGCACCTGCACGCCGACTTCATCTCCGGGCACCTGGATCTGGCCGAAAAGACCGGGGCCGTGATCGTCGCTCCCAGGTCGGCCAAGTGCCGCTTCAAGCACAAGGCCGTCGGCGAAGGAGACACGTTCCAGATCGAGGACATGCACATCCGCGTCCTCGAGACGCCCGGACACACGCCCGAGCACATCAGCTACGTCGTCACCGACAAGAGCCGCGGCGGCGACCCGGTGGCCGTCTTCTGCGGCGACACGCTGTTCGTGGGGGACGTGGGCCGGCCGGACCTGTTTCCGGGAAAAGCCCGGGAACTCGCCGACAAGCTGTACGACAGCCTGCACAAAAAGCTGTTGGCCCTGCCGGATTTCTGCGACGTCTACCCAGCCCACGGCGCCGGCTCGCTGTGCGGCCGCGCCATGGGCGCCAAGCGCGCCACGACGATCGGCTACGAGCGGAAATACAACGCGGCGCTGCAGATCTCGGACCGGGAGGCCTTTATCAAGTCGCTGACCACCGACATGCCCGCGGCTCCCGATCATTTCAGCCGGTGCAGCGCCATCAACGGCAAGGGTCCGGCCCTGGTGCGCGAACTGCCGTCCCTGGCTTCGCTGAGCCCGGCCGAATTCCGGAAAGCGGCCGAAAAGAAGAACACGATCATCCTGGACATCCGGAGCTACGAGGCATTCGGCGGCCAGCACATCCCGGGATCGTTCCACATAGACTTCGGCGGCAACTTCTCCACCTTCGCCGGATGGATCCTGCCTCCCGACCAGAACGTGCTGCTCGTGGCGGACTCCTTTGCCGAAGCGCGGGAAGCCTCGGTGCTGCTGAGGCGGGTCGGAGTCGACAGGGCCTTCGGTTATCTCGACGGCGGCATGTTCGCCTGGGCCAAGGAGGGGCTCCCGACCAACCACGTGCCGCAGCTGTCGGCGGCGGAGCTCAACAAAATGATGGCAAAGGGCAAGGAGCTTTTGCTGATCGACGTGAGGGCCGCCGGCGAATTCCAGGCGCGCCACATCGACGGCGCCGTCAATATCCCCGCCCCCGACCTGCGGACCCGCCGCAAGACGCTGCAGAAATCCAGGCCGGTCGCCCTGATCTGCAGCACGGGCCACCGGTCCAGCCTCGCGGCGGCGCTGCTGAAACAGGCCGGCATCGAGAACGTGTGCAACGTCGCCGGAGGAATGACCGGATACAGCGCGGCGGGATACAGCGAGGCATGCCCCATCTGCGTCGCGCCGCACATCCCGAGAATGGACTTGAAATAGAAACTTCACGAGTAATCCGGACCAAGGAAAGGAGGTGCGCATGGAGTGGCTTGCGATGGATCGGTGGTCGCCCTACGCCGTCGGCGCCGGCATCGGGGTATTGAGCTGGATCGCGTTTCTGCTCTGCGACAAGCCCATCGGGTGTTCGACCGCCTTTACGCGGACCAGCGGCATGATCGAAAAAATCTTCGGGGGGGAGAAAGTCGCCCAGAAACCGTACTACCGGCAGTTCGCCCCGACGATCGACTGGGAGTGGATGCTCGTCGTCGGCATCGTGCTCGGGTCTTTCCTGTCGTCGGTTTTCTCGGGCCGGTTTTCGCTGCAGTGGGTTCCGGCATTGTGGCAGGCGGAGGCCGGGAGCGGCGCGGTGATGCGATGGGTGGTCGCCCTCTTCGGCGGCATCGTGATGGGACTGGGCGCGCGGTGGGCCGGAGGCTGCACGAGCGGCCACGGCATCAGCGGGACGCTGCAGCTCGCGGTCAGCAGCTGGCTGGCCGCTGTGTGTTTTTTCGCCGGGGGGATTCTCACGGCGATGTTCATCTACAGGGTGCTGCTCTGAACGGAAAGGACGCGCGATGCTGAAAAACCTGCATGGCAATAAGGGACTGCAGCTCGGCCTGGGGCTGCTTCTGGGCCTGTGTTTCGGCTTCCTGCTCCAGAAGGGCGGCGTCACGACCTACGACGTCATCATCGGCCAGCTGCTCCTCTACGACTTCACCGTCGTCAAGATCATGCTCACGGCCGTCCTCACCGGGATGATCGGCGTTCACGCGCTGCGGAGCATGGGGCTGGCCGCGCTGCACCCGAAACCCGGCGCGGCCGGGTCGACCGTCGTCGGCGGCCTGATCTTCGGCGCCGGATTCGGCATCCTGGGCTACTGTCCCGGGACCGCCGCCGGCGCCGTGGGCCAGGGATCCCTCGACGCCCTGTTTGGAGGCGTGGCCGGCATCCTGATCGGCGCCGGGATCTTCGCGGCCGTTTACCACAGGATCCACGGACCGGTCCTGAGCAAGGGGCACTTCGGCGAAATCACGTTGCCGGAATTGCTGAAAGTCAACCACTGGGTCGTGGTCGGCGCCGTGGCCGCCATGATCGCCGCCCTGCTGTTCTGGATTGAAAAATCGGGAGCCTGACGATGAAGCGAGCCGGGGCCTTGCCTCTCGAATGGCTTTATCGATACCGCAAGGCCGATCTGCCGGCGGACCTTGTTGCCGGGCTGACCATCGCCGTCATGCTCGTCCCGCAAGGGATGGCCTACGCGATGCTGGCGGGACTGCCGCCCGTGACCGGCCTCTATGCGTCCGTCCTTCCCCTGATCGCATATGCGCTCTTCGGGTCGTCCCGGCAGCTGGCGGTGGGGCCGGTGGCGATGATTTCCCTCCTGGTCTTCGCCTCCTGCTCCACCCTGGCGCAGCCCGGCACGCCGGCATACGTTTCCCTCGTCCTGCTGCTGGCGCTGATGGTCGGCGTGCTCCAGCTGGCCGCCGGGCTGGTCCGGCTCGGCTTCCTGATCAACTTCTTCTCGCACGCCGTCATCAGCGGCTTCACCTCTGCCGCCGCCATCGTCATCATCCTCAGCCAGCTGAAACATCTTCTGGGGATATCGCTGGGAAACGAGCAGTCCGTGTTCGTGCTCGCCGGCGACATTCTCCGGCACGCCGGAAAGACGAATCTTCCGACACTTTCGGTCGGCATTCTCTGCCTGGCCGCGCTGGTTTTCTTCCGCAGGAAGTACCCGCGGTTCCCCTGCGCCATGCTTCTGGTCGTGGCGGGGACGCTGCTCGCCTATGCCGGGCTGGCGGGCCTCGGCGTCCGGACGGTGGGCGACGTGCCGCGGGGACTGCCGCCGCTGTCCGTGCCGCACTTCGACCCGGCCTCCGCGCGGGCGCTTCTTCCTTACGCCCTGGTCATTGTTTTTGTGGGCTTCATGGAATCGATTTCGGTTTCCAAATACATCGCGGCCCGGTCGGGTTACAAGATCGACCCGGACCGCGAGCTGATGGGACTCGGGGCCGCAAACCTCGTCAGCGCGTTTTTCTCCGGGTACCCCGTTACCGGGGGCCTTTCGCGGACGGCCGTGAATTACCAGGCGGGCGCGCGCACCCAGCTCGCGGCCGTGATCACGGCCGCGGTCGTCCTCCTGGTCCTCGTGGCGCTGACGCCGCTTTTCTTTTATCTGCCCAACGCCGTCCTGGGAGCCATCATCGTGGCGGCCGCCGCCGGCCTCATCGACTACAGGGAGGCCATTCACCTCTTCCGGTTGAAAAAGGCCGACGGGTGGATGTTTTGCGTCACCTTCGCCTGCACACTCTTCATCGGCCTGGAACAGGGGCTGCTGATCGGCATGGTCTTTTCGCTCCTCCTGTTCATCTGGAAGAGCGCCCACCCGCACACGGCGGAACTCGGCTTCCTCGAGAGCGAGGGGGTCTTCCGCAACGTCAAGCGATACCCGCGGGTCCGGACCTACCCGGGCGTGCTGATACTGCGCGTGGACGCCTCGCTGTATTTCGCCAACATGAAATTTCTCGAGGACCGGCTCGCCGGAGACCTGAACGCCAGGCCGGAAATCAGGGAAGTTATCATGGACCTGTCCGGCGTCAACGACATCGACGCCGTGTCCATCGACGAGATGGAGAATCTGATGGAGGCGTACGCGCACCGGGGCGTGCGTTTCTCCTTCGCCTCCATGAAGGGCCCCGTGCGCGACCTGGTGGCCCACGCCGGCTGGGAACGGAAGTACGGCGAGCGTTTTCAGCACCTGTCCATCGGTCACGCCCTGCAGGCGATAGGGCTGGAGGCGCCCTAGTTTTTTGGAAAAGCAGCCATGACGGCCAACCGATCCTGCGAAATGGGCTCCAGACAACCTCAGAGGGATTCTGTGCCTCAAAACAAGACTTTGGTGTTGCGTGTGGGGCTGGCTTGCGCGCTGGCCGGCACGATTGCATCCGGCGTCTCCGGTACGGGCGACCAAAAGCTCAAGCCGGATGCCGTAGTGGCAAAACACCTCGAGTCGATCGGGAGCGCGGATGTACTTATGGGGATACACTCGCGCACGGTGTTTGGCGCCGCGCTGGTGCGCCGGCCGGTCGGAATGATTCCGCCGGTTTTGCCTGAGGCAGACAAACGCACCGAGGCGGCAAACTTCCTTCTCGCGTCGGCGGATGGCAAGATCGCGATGGTCATGAAATTCTACGACCTGGAGTATCCCGGAGAACATTTCGCGTTCGACGGGAAATCCGCGACCGTAAGTTTCACCCGCGCCAACAAGCGATCGGTTCTCGGCGAGTTCCTGTCCGCGCAGAGCGGGCTGATAGAGGAAGGACTCCTGGGCGGCGTCCTGTCGACCGGATGGGCTCTGCTGCATTCTCCGGAAAGCGGATTCAGGCTGAAATACAGAGAAGTCCGGATTGAGAAGCGACGATTTCACGAAATAACCTTAACCCCAAAAAACAAGCGGCACCCTCACAGAATCGTCATCTGCCTTCTTTTCGAGTTCGACACCTTTCGCCACGTCATGACAGAATACGCACTCGTGGGGAAAGATGAATCCCTGTCTCCTCCCCGCTACGTGGAGAAGTTCGGCCGCCTCACGAAACAGCCACCGCCCGAAACCCCTCCTCCCCGCATGGTGGAGAAATTTGGGGATTTCAGGAGCGTCGATGGCCTGACGCTCCCTTTTGCCTATACCATAGAGTGTCCGCCATCCAGCGTGATGGGGACGAGCTACACCCTGGACATCCGGCAGGTGCGCCATAACGGCCCGATCGACCCGCTGCTTTTCAAGGCGGAGTGACCCCCGGGGGAGGAGCGAATGAGTGAACTGAAAACTACGGCGGCGAGCAGCGGCGTCAGCTTCGGATGCGCGCTGGCGATCGCCATATCCTGGAGCGTGAACCACTCGATCGTCTGGGCGATCGTTCACGGCGTCTGTTCCTGGTTTTACGTGATTTACTATGCATTGGGTCACGGAAGGTGACCCGTCATCACCAGCTGCTTGCCGGTTTTCAGCGGCATCGCCCATAGTCTTATGCACGAACAGGGCATCGTCCAATCGCTTCTGACGCTCGCGCTCGAAAAGGCCGCGGAGGCAGACGCCCGAAGGATCGTCGGCATCCGCCTGGTGGTCGGCGACTGCACCGGCGTGGTGGAGGACGCCGTGAATTTCTATTTCGGCTTTCTCAGCCGGGACACCATCGCCGCGGGCGCGAAAATCCTCTACACGCACGTGGCGGGACAGTTGCGCTGCCGCGACTGCGACATTCTCTTTCCGCTGCAGAAACACGCGTACCGGTGCCCGGAATGCGGCGGCAACCGCGTGGAGATCGTCGGCGGGCGGGAACTCTATATCGAGACGATGGAGGTGGAATAAGTGAGCCCCCGGACCCTGACCATCAGGGAAAACATCCTGGGCGCGAACTCGCGGCAGGCGGACTCGAACCGGAAACGGCTCGACGGCCGCCGGGCCGTGATGCTCAACGTCCTGTCCTCTCCCGGGTCGGGCAAGACGAGCCTGATCCTGCGGGCCATCGACCGGTTGCGGACGCGGCGCAGGATCGCCGTGATCGAGGGCGACGTCGCTTCCTCCATCGACGCGGACAGGGTCCGGCTTGCGGGCGTCCCGGCGGTCCAGATCAATACCGGCGGGGGATGCCACCTGGACGCACTCATGGTCGGGAAGGCGCTGGACGAACTCGACCTGGACCACATCGACCTGATCTTCGTCGAGAACGTGGGCAACCTCGTCTGCACCGCCGACTTCGACCTGGGGGCGCACAAAAACGTCGCCGTCCTGAGCGTACCCGAGGGCGACGACAAGCCGTTCAAGTACCCCGTGGTATTTGCCGGGGCGGACGCGGTCGTGGTCAACAAAATAGACGTAGCGCCATATTTTGATTTCAAATTGGACGGCTTTCCCCGGATAATCGGCGGCATGAATCCCGCCGCAAAGGTTTTTGCGGTTTCCGCCCGAACCGGAGAAGGCCTGGACGGCTGGTTTTCCTGGATCGAGGAAACGCTCGAGCAACGCAGCGGCATTTGAGGAGGAACGTATGGCGCACGACCCGGCCTACAAGGAATTGTCGGACAAGCTGGGAGTTTGGGAATCCGAGCGCTTTTTAAAAATTCTGCACGCGACGTTCACTCCCCTGGAGGCCCGGATCTGCCTGGAGCTGTTCGAGCCGGCCACGTGCCCGGAACTGGCCGCCAGGCTGGGCGTCGACGCGAAAGAACTGTCGAAAAGCCTGGACGTCCTCGTGGACAAGGGAGCCCTGACCCGCGGCCTGACGCAGTACGCGTTTCACACGACTCTGCTGGCGTTTCACCACGAGTGTGTCGCGGACACGGCGCCGCATGCCGGAGCGTACGCCCTCACGCAGGAGCAGAAGGAACTCTGGGAGGATTTCTTCTACAACGAGTGGTCGTACCATTTCATCGAACATACCGAAGGCATGATCCGGGTGCTGGGGCACAACCTGCCCATTTCGCCCTCCATCATCGCGCTCGAACGCAGCCCCAACATCAAGCCGGAGGACATCCTGCCGGAGGAGAACTGGAAACAGCGCATCATCGACGCCAGGAGCCGCATCCTGGCCCCCTGCGGCTGCCGCATCTCGTGGGGGCACAAGTGCGACCTGCCGCTGATGACGTGCTTCGCCTGCTTCGACCGCCCGCGCGGCGAGTACTACCTCAACCAGCCGGGCCGGCTGCTGAAGGAAGTCACACTGGAAGAAGCCATGGCAGCCGCGCGGCAGGCGGAGGAAGCCGGGCTGGTGCACTGGGGCGACTGCTACTGCTGCAAATGCTGCTGCGAGAACCTCTATCCCGTGAGGCGCGACAAGCGCTGGGACCTGATGACGCCGAACCGGTTCCTGGCCGTCGTGGACGAAGAGGCGTGCACGGGCTGCGAAAAATGCGTCGAACGGTGCCCTTTCGAGGCGGTCACGATGCGGCCGGGAGCCGCGCCCGGCGAGCAAAAATCCTTCGTCGATCCCGAAAGGTGCAAGGGCTGCGGCCTGTGCATCATCACGTGCGAACCGAACGCGCTGACCTATAAAATCGTACGGCCGCCCGAATACCTGAAACCCAGGCCGCCCGAAGGCGGCGACGCGGAAAAACCGGTCCACGATATCCCCGTCTGGGGCCACTACTTCCTGAAATAAAGGAACGTCCCGGATTTGACAAAATGGCGAGCCTGAAATCCTATACCCATGAACGCCTCAAGGCTTTTGCCCATAGTGTATTTCTGAAGATCGGTTTTTCGCCGGAGGACGCCGCGCAGGCCGCGGCCGTCCTGCTGGCGGCGGACCTGCGGGGCATCGATTCTCACGGCGTCGCGCGGCTGAAAAACTACGTGCGGCTGATCGAGATCGGCAGGGCGAATCCGGCGCCGAGGATGACGGTGGAGCACGAGACGCCCGGCACGGCGACTCTGGACGCCGACAGGGCGCTCGGCCTTGTCGCGGCGCCCAGGGCAATGGCCATGGCGGTCGAAAAAGCGAAAACGGCCGGCACGGGATGGGTCGCCGTCAACAATTCCCACCACTTCGGCATCGCCAGCTATCACGCCACGCTCGCCCTGAGGCACGACATGATCGGCCTGGCGATGACCAATGCGAGCCCCCTGGTAGCGCCCACTTTCTCCAGAGACAGGATGCTGGGCACGAATCCCATCTCCGTGGCCGTTCCGGCGGCGACGCAACCCCCTTTCGTGATGGACATGGCGACCACCACGGCGACCAACGGGAAGCTGGAAATTCTCCAGCGGAAAAACCTTCCGGCGCCCCCCGGCTGGGTCCAGGATTCGGATGGCGTCGTGACGACCGACTGCCGCGCCGTCGAGAAAAAGGGCGCCCTGCTCCCCCTGGGCAGCGACTACGAGCACGGAAGCTACAAGGGATACTGCCTCGGCGCCATGGTGGACATCCTTTCGGCGGTGTTGTCCGGGGCAAACTACGGTCCCTGGGCGCCCCCCTTCGTCGCCTTTCTCAATCCTTCCGATCAACGGGTCGGAAAGGGGATCGGGCACTTCCTGGGTGCCATACGCATCGACGCCTTCCGGCCGGCGGGCGAGTTCAAGCGCCACATGGACAACTGGATTGCGGCGTTCCGCGCCGCCGGGGCCGTGCAGGGCAGGGAAAGAGTCGTCATCCCCGGCGACCCCGAAAGGGAAATGGAATCGATCCGGGCAAAAGAGGGGATCCCCCTGCTGCCGCCGGTGATTCGCGATCTGGAGGAAGTCGCCCGAAAAACCGGCGTCCCGTTCGATGCGTAGCTCCTGTACATTTTGAGGCCAGCCGCGGGATCCGGGCGATGCCTACCCTTCTTCGTTCAGCGCGCCTTCGTCAGGGGCAACTTCCATCGGCAATTTCCCCGCGGGCAGCAGATGTTTGGGCAGAAAGAACAATCCCGCAATCAGGGTCGGCACCACGGCGCTGGCGATCACGACCGCGACCAGAAAAGAATACTGCTGCTGCGTCACGATGTTGTGGGTGAAGCCGTAGAGGGCCGAGATCGTGCCGAAGGTCAGTCCCGTGGACATCAGCAGGGTGTAATACCACCGTTCGTCCCGCCTGCGGCGGAAGGCCCCGATGACCGGATAGAGCCCGAAGATCTTGGAAAACACCTTCCCCGCCAGCAGGAGTACAAAGACAAAGGGGGCGGACACAAGCGCGGGCAGGGACACGAGACTTCCCGCGCGAAGAAAATAGAAGGGCGTCAGAAATCCCGCCGTCAGGGTGCGCAGCCGGCGAACCCAGAAGGCGTCCGCACTCGAGAATTCCGCCAGCACCATGCCCACGATATACGCCGGGAGCACCGCTTCGCTTCCCGACCAGAGCGCCAGCGCCCCCAGCCCGAACAGGACGAAAATGATCCATTTCGTTCGGATCGCGGCCGTCCGGTGCGCATAGATGCGCGTCAGCCGTCGGCTGGTCGTCGGAAGAAAAGCGAGGACGGCCGCGGTGGCTCCGATGAAGATGAACGTTTTATACGTAAACGGCGCAAACAAAAGGCCCAGAGCGATGACCGTGCCGAGGTCGTTGATGAAGCAGGCCCCGAGGATCCCTTTGCCATAATCGGTTTTATTGAACCCGGTTTCGAGCATGACCGCATACACGACGGCCATGGAGGTGGTTGAAAGCGCGACGCCGCAGAGCAGGCTCGCGCGGACGTCCCAGCCGAGGACATGGCGCGCCAGGGCCGCGCATCCCAGGAACGGCGCGAGAAATCCGACGAGGCCGACGACGGTCACCTCATTCAGCTTCTTTTTAAGGACCTCCGGCTCGAGTTCGGCGCCGGCCAGGAAGGTGAGGAGCACCGCACCGGCACCCGCAAGGAAGCGCAGCCACTCCGAATTGGCTCCCAGCAGGTCGAGCTTGCCGAGGTGGGCCGCGACGGCGGCGGTGGCCACCCCCACGCAGATCTCCACAAGTGCCATGGATATTCGCAGGTGATAGGCGACAACGGCCGAAACAACGGCCAATCCCAGCCAGAATGCGGCGACGGCGTAAATGTGTTCCACGATGGAATCCTCCCTTTCTCAAAAGGCCCGGTGATGGCGCAGCCATAAAAAAACCCGCCATGCGGCGGGTTGCTCCTTGCGTCGTTCGACCCCTACCGCCGCGTTTGACTGCACGGTAGGAGTCATCAGCCCGGTCCGGGCGCTTCAAGGGGGACTCCATCCCCTCAGAGTCGGAAAATGTACCACCCCGCATGAAAAATTCAAGCCTCGGGGAATCCGGCTTCGCCGCGATGTGTCGGTTACGGCTTCTTCTCTTTCATCGCCTCGGCGAAGGCGAGCGCGAGCCCTTCCGTGCCGTCGGCAACTTTCATCGTCCGGGCCATGTGCGGGCAGAGCCCGGAAGTGAGAACGAGCCCGTCGCGCACGACGCCCGTCCCGGCGAAGACGGCGCCCTCGAAATAGCGGTGCTTCTCCGCAAAGGCGTAGGCGTATTTCTTCCCCTTCAGGACGCCCGCTTTGGCCAGCGTCCACAGCGACCCGGTCTGCGCGGCGACGGGTTTGCCCGCGGCCACCGCCTCCTGGACCAGGCGCATCGTCACGGGCGATATCTCCGGTTCGGGATAGGACGCCACCATCATGCAGGGCAAAATGAATCCCGCGTAGTCTTCCATCTTCGCGTCTTCCAGCCTGAGATCCGCCTTGACCGTCGCGGATCCGGCGGAAAACGGCGCGCCGTCCATCGTCGCGACGACCACCTTGAAGCCGGAGCGCTCCAGCACGTCCTTCATGACTCCGACCTCTTTCTGGAGCATGAACTCCAGGTCCGCCGATCCGCTGCGCATGAAAAGCAGGACCCTGGGCGCATCCGCCGCGGACGCGAACATGGCGACCAGCACTACCGCACTCATAAGCCGTTTCATATCGCTTCGCTCCCTCCATCTCTGCTTTATTATTTCGACGTTTTAGCAAAAACAAATCCCGCCTTAAGAATAATCCTCTTCCGCGCCAGAATCACGGCCCTTGCCCCAAAACCGGGGCGAATTCCGGACTGATTCAAGGGACCGCCAGACAGGGGGCAGCGCAACTGCGTAAATCCTACGAAGCTCGATTGCCGCGGCGTCCCCTCATCATCAAAACTGCTTTGCCCCGGGGCTTCCCTGAGTGCGTCTCTCCGGCTCGCGGCATCCTGCTTTTGCCCGGGAAACCGCATCCGCGACGCGGCGCAGGGTTCCGAAGGAGCCGCGGGCGGCTCTTGTATAAAACAAGCCCCAGGATGATAATTTGCGCTTGCCTGGGGGAGCGAACCGATGAAATTGCGCACCAAGATATTGTCGGGCTTTTTGATTCTCGCCGTCATGCTTGCCTGTGCCGGCGTGCTGTCCATCTTCGAACTGCTTTCCATCGGATCCTCGGTTAAGATGCTGATCAGCGATAATTATAAAAGCATCATTGCCGCCAAAGCCATGATCGACGCGCTGGAAACGGAAGACAGCGGCGTTTTGCTCATGGTTTCCGGTAAATGGCAGAAGGGACGGGAAACGGCGGAACAGGGCGATCGCGCCTTCCGCAAAGCGTTCGAGATCGCCAAAAACAACATCACCATTCCGGGCGAGGATCGCTGCGTGGACCGCATCGCCTCCCATTATCAGACCTACAGGGATCTGTGGATGGGACCCCTTGCGCAACCCGAGGCGCAGCGTACGCTGGACTGGTACTTTGACGGGATCCATGGCGCGCTGCAGAATGCCAGGCAATCCGTCGAAGCGCTCATGATGCTGAATGATGAAACCCTGTATCGCACGGCATCCGACCTGCAGAACAGAGCCCAAAGGGCCATCATGCCGGGCATCGTCGCCATCCTGTCCGCGCTCATATTCGTCGTCGTTTTTAATTACTTCATCAATTACTATGTGGTGCGGCCGATCAAGGCTTTGGCCCGCGAAGTCACGAATAGCGTCCGGCTGCGGGGGCCCATCAATATCGAGGTTGAAACGCGGGACGAGATCCACGACCTCGCTTCGGCAATTAAAAAACTCGCAACGGAACGGCCGCGATGAACATCCGGTATCACGTCATCCTGCGGTATGTCGGAATCGTGTTGCTGCTGAACGCAGTCTTTGCGGCCGCCTCCGCGGGCATCGCCGTGTTCCGGCACGAATCCGACCTCCTGCCTCTGGCCTATACCGCCCTGGTGCTATTCCTTTTCGGGATATTTCCCCTGATATTCGTCCCCCCCACCACCCACATCAGAAATGACGAAGGCCTGCTGATTGTCGTTTCGAGCTGGCTGCTTTCCTGCCTGGCGGGCGTGCTGCCCTATATATTGTTTGGCGGGGAGTTCACGTTAGCCAATGCCTGGTTTGAAAGCGTATCCGGCTTTACCACGACCGGATCTTCCGTTCTGACCGACGTGGAGTCCATGCCTCTCGGGATCCTGTTCTGGAGGGCATCCACTCACTGGATCGGGGGGATCGGAATCATCGTGTTCGTGCTTTCTGTCCTGCCGCCGATCAGCCAGGCGGCCATGGTGCTCTCCCGGAGCGAAATTTCCCCCCTGGCGAGGCACAACTTCCAGTATCGTGCGCAAACGACGCTGCGCATTTTGCTGATCGTTTATGTGAGCCTGACCCTGCTCGAAACCCTCGCGCTGATGTTCTGCGGGATGAGCCTGTATGATGCGATCACTCATGCGTTCGCCACCGTGGCAACCGGCGGTTTCTCCGTTAAGAATCTGAGCATCGCCCACTACCAAAGCGTCGCTGTGGAGCTGGTGATCATCGTTTTTATGATTCTCTCGGGGATTCATTTCGGCCTGCTATTCCTGGCCGCGAGCGGGAAACTGCGGCCGATCCTGCGCTCCACGGTTTTCCGCTTCTATATCGGCGCCCTGCTGGCGGGGACTCTTCTGGTTGCATGGAATATCCGCGGCGCGGTGTATCCGGGCTGGGCCGAGGCGTTCCGCTACGCATCGTTCCAGGTAGTGTCCCTGGGAACGAGCACAGGCTTCGCATCGGTGGACTCTTCGGTGTGGCCCGGATTCGCGATCCTGGTATTGATCTATTTCACGATCCAGTGCGGCTGCTCCGGGTCCACGTCCGGAGGAATCAAAGTCGAAAGGATCGTCCTCCTGTTTAAATCCGCCAGGATAAAGGTTCTCAGACTCAAGTATCCCAAAGCCGTGGTCCCGTTGAGATTCGAAGGAACATTCGTAAATGATGACGCGTTGGTCGGCAGTCTCCTGTTCATCTGCATGTACCTGGCGATCCTGTTTGTATCTACGGCGACCCTCAGCGCCCTGGGCGTGGACCTGCTTTCCGCATTTTCGGCTTCGGCGGCGTCAATGGGCAACGTGGGTCCCGGGTTCGGCACCGTCGGTTCCCTGGCGAGCTTCAACCATTTTCCGGATGCGGCGAAATGGATTCTGACGACCGTGATGCTTCTGGGTAGACTCGAAATATTCGGCCTGCTGCTGTATTTTTTCTTCGGATCCCTGGATTGAGCGGCGATAGCTTACGCTATCGGCTCGATTCCTTCCGGAAGACCGCGCGCAGGGCCTCGGCGGATTGCCGGACGGCCGCATTGCCGCGGTCGATCACGCCCCCCATCGCAAAGAAGCCGTGAATCATCCCCTCATACCGCGCCAGCTCCACGGGATTTCCGGCGGCGCGCAAACGCCCCGCATAGCGCTCCCCTTCGTCGCGCAGCGGATCGAACTCCGCCGTGATCACGAGGGCCGGCGGCAGGTGCGCGAGATCGGCGGCGCGCAGCGGCGAGGCGTAAGGATTCCAGCGGTCGGCTTCGTTCGGGACGTAGTGATTCCAGAACCACCGCATGGCGTCCCGCGTCAGGAAATAGCCGTCGGCGTTTTCCCGGTAGGACGGCGTGTCGCACGCGGCGTCGGTGACCGGGTAGACGAGCAACTGGAACCGCAGCACCGGAGCGCCCCGGTCGCGCGCCATCAGGGCGACGACGGCGGCGAGGTTCCCTCCGGCGCTGTCGCCGCACACGGCGATCCGCGAAGCGTCCGCGCCGAAAGCGGAGGCGTTCTCCGCGGCCCAGAGCGTCGAGTGATATGCGTCGTCCGCCGCCGCCGGGAAAGGATGCTCCGGTGCGAGCCGGTAGTCGACCGAGACGACGATGCATCGGGCGGCGTTGGCGAGCGTCCGGCAGAGCCCGTCGGAGGACGCGATGTCGCCGATCACCCACCCGCCGCCGTGGAAGTACATCAGCACCGGGAACGGTCCGCGGCCGGACGGCGTATAGATCCGGACCGGCAGTGCGCCGCCAGGACCCGCCAGCGTCCGGTCCTCCACGACGGCGATCGCTTCCGGAGGCCCCTGCATCGCGGCCAGCGCCGCGGCCCCGGCGCGCGCCTCCTCGACCGACAACTCGTGGATCGCCGGTCCGCCGGCCGCGGCCATTTGTTCGAGTGCCGCACGTGCCTGAGGATCGAGCCCCATAGGACCTCCCATCGTATCGGGGCCATCCAAAAATCGGGGATGTCCCCGCTTAATTGCAGATTCCAGATTCCGGATAAGACTGCGGATCAGCGCGGACGGCGCGGGCGGCGACGACGGGCGCCGTCCTTCGCACCGCCGCCTTTCGGCGGCGCCGGCGCCGCCGGCGGCGCGCTTTCAGGCTGCGGCAGCGGGGCGTGCAGCATCTGCTGGTAGTAGTCGTCGAGCAGCATGGCGATGATGGCCGACTCGTCCTCGTTCTCGGCCAGGCTTCGCCCCAGCCGCACGAAGCGCTGGCTGCGCTCGATGAGCAGCTTGTCCCGCTCGCGCAGGCGCGCCTCGAGCAGGGCCGTGACGCGCTCCTCCACCACGGCTTCCACGTCGGCGGGCGTGGGCATCGGCCGCTCCTGCAGGTCGATGCCGAACCGTTTGGCGATGCGGTCGAGGTTGATCTTCTCCAGGTCGGTCACCAGCGAAACGGCCACTCCGGCCGCGCCCGCCCGCCCGGTCCGCCCCGCGCGGTGGATGTACCCTTCGGGGTCCTCGGGCGGCTCGTACTGGATCACGTGCGACAGATCGGGGATATCGATGCCGCGCGCCGCCACGTCGGTCGCGATCAGGAACCGCAGCTTCCCCTGCCGCACCCGCTCCATGACCCGTTCGCGGTCTTTCTGCGACAGGTCCGCGCTCAGCTCGTCCGCGTCGTACCCGAAGCGCTGCAGCACCACCGACAGGTAGTGCACCTTGACCTTGGTGTTGCAGAAGATGATGGCCGAGGCCGGGTTCTCGACCTCGATGATCCGGACCAGGCCGCGGTCCTTTTCCATGCCCGGCATCACGTAGCAGACGTGCGCGGTGTCGGTCACGTGCACGTGGTCCTGGCTGAGCGTGAGGAATTCGGCGTCCTGGATGAACTCCTGCGCCGTCCGCATGACGTAGCCCGGGAAGGTGGCCGAGAACATGCATGTGTGCGGGCTGCGGCGGGGCAGGAAGCTCCGGATCTGCTTCATGTCGGGGTAAAAGCCCATGGACAGCATGCGGTCGGCCTCGTCGTAAATCAGCATCCGGATGGCGTCCAGAGAAAAGGTCCGCCGGAGCAGGAGATCGAGCAGGCGCCCGGGAGTGCCGACGACGATCTGCGCCCCCTGCTTGAGGTCGTCCACCTGGGGCCCGTAGCCGACGCCCCCGTAGACCACCACGCTGCGGAATCCCGCGCCGCCGCACAGCCGTTCGGCTTCCTGGCCCACCTGCCGGGCCAGTTCGCGCGTCGGGACCAGGACCAGCGCCTGGCAATGGCGGCCTTTCGGATCGAGCCGCTCCAGCATCGGCAGGAGATAGGCGCCCGTCTTCCCGCTGCCGGTGCGGGCCTGCACCATCACGTTCCGCGAGGCGAGCATGTAGGGGATGGCGCGCTCCTGAACGGGCATGAGCGCGATCCAGCCCGCGCGCGAGACCGCCTCGCGCAGTCCCCCGGGCAACTGCTCCATCGTGATGTCAGGCAGCGGGTCGCTTGCCGGCATATGCGTTTCTCCTTTCGTCGAACCGGAATCGATTCGCGCGTCAGATTATACAGCTTTGAACGGGTCCTGTAACCGTCAACCCGCATTATTCCGGGGCCGCGGCGCGCGCCTTCGGGGACGCCCTCCGGCGGCCGCGCAAGGTTTTCCCAGGCGGATCACGCCGGTGTCCCAGACGCACCCGCAGGCGCAATACAGCCCGTGATACCAGAGATAGGCTTCGCCCTTCGTGCGGAGGTAGGGGTGGACGATGATGCCGCTGTGTCTCGCGGCCACAGCGCCCCACGGGATGTAGCTGGAAAACTGCTTCAGGACCTCGCCGAAAAGGTCCCGGCCGTACCCGCGGGCGAACGCATCGTTTTCCTCTTCGCTCCGCAGCGGCCGGATATGGGCCGAAAGGTCATGCCCGAACTCCCGGTGGAATGCGTCGACGTCCTTCGCGCTTCCCAGAAAACGTATGCGCGACGCATCGACTACCGTCACCGTGTGGCGGTAGCGCAGGTTTTCGAGCCGGAAGTCCACCGACTCGCACCAGCGCTTCCAGGCCCCGTTTACGTCGAACCAGAGTCCGTTGGGCTTCGGCTGCCCGCTTTGCGGATATTGCATCCCGCGGAGCCCCACCGGCTCCGAGGCCCAGTGATAATAGGTCATGGCGAGGGTCTCCTGTTTTTCTGCCCGGCAGACCGGAACCAGGTCTCCGCCGCGCCGCAGACCGCGGCGACCGCCGGATGCTTGATCCGGCGCTCCACCGTCACCGCGTAGAGCGACTCGCGGACTCCGGACGCCGTTCCGATGCGCCGCACCCCGTACTGCGCCTCGATTTCCCTCGCGATCACGGAAGCCGCCGGAAACAGGCCGGCGCCCCGGCGCCCGAACGCCTCGAGCAGGGCGCTGTCCTCGAATTCGCCGGCAACGGCAGGCCGGACGCCTCGGGATTCGAACCACTCGTCCAGCGACCTGCGCAACACCGTGTTCTCCGCCGGCAACAGCACGGGGGCCCCGTTCAGCGAACCCGGGAAATTGCGCCCATACCTGGACGCCAGTTCTGGGCAGCCGAAGAGCGCGACATCCGACGTCCCGAGCAGGCGGTTGAACGCCCGGGCCTTCAGGTGCGGGCTTGCCGGCGCGTCGGTGAGGATCGCGTCGAGGTCGTGCGTCGCCAGATCGGCCAGCAGACGCTCCGGCCGGTCTGAGCGGCAGATCAACCGCACCGGACCCGCGAGGCTCAGGGCAGGCGACAACACACGCTCGGCAACCAGCCTGGGAACGACGCCGGCCACGCCCACGGTGATTCTCAGCGGCTTGCCGGCCGGGCGGTCGCCCAGCGTGTCGAGCATCTCGCGCCCCAGGCCGAAGATTTCATCCGCATAGCGGAATACCACGCCGCCGATCTCGGTCAGGACCAGCCTCCGCCCCTGCTTCGCAAACAGGGCGTGGCCCAGCGCCTTCTCGAGCTGATGGATCTGCTTGCTTACCGTGGATTGCGCCAGGCGCAGCTCGGCGCTTGCCCGCGCCAGGCTCCCCTCGCGCGACACGAGCCAGAAATAGAGCAGGTGGTGGTAATTGATCCATTCCATCGCGGCCCATAATACTTTGATTCATACGAAGTATAAAGATCATATTATCTGTTTGTCGAAGTATCGGGAATCGCCTATCCTGTTGCCTGTCCGCGCGGACGAAGGCGGGCGGGGCGAAATTCCATGCCGGAGCGCCGCGGAGGCAGCCGCCGCCCGATGCATTCGCCCGCGGAAAGACGCAGGAGCCGGCCCGGTCCGCCGGTAACTCCTGGAGAATGGAAACTCATGCGAAGTGGAAATGCCCGCGGTGCAGGCAGAAGAGCGGCTGATTCGGGGGCGCGGCGATGAGCGGCGCGAGCATCGGGACGCCCGTCCTGTGGATCGGGTTCACGGTCTTTGTCCTCGCGATGCTCGCGCTCGATCTCGGCGTGTTCCACCGCAAGGCGCACGAGGTCAAGACACGCGAAGCGCTCCTCTGGTCCATCCTCTGGATCGGGCTGGCGCTCGTGTTCAACGCGGGCATCTATTTCTGGTTCGGCCCGGAACGCGCGCTGGAGTTTTTCACCGGGTACCTGATCGAAAAGGCGCTCTCCGTCGACAACCTGTTCGTCTTCCTGGTCCTGTTCTCCTATTTCGCGGTGCCCGCACGGCTGCAGCACCGGGTGCTGTTCTGGGGCATCGTCGGGGCCCTGCTCATGCGCGCCGGATTCATCGCCGCAGGATCCGCCCTGATCCGGGAATTTCACTGGATCATTTACATCTTCGGCGCGTTCCTCGTCTTCACCGGCTTCAAGCTCGTGGCCACCCGCAACAGCGAGTCCCACCCGGAGAGCAATTTCGTGCTCCGGCTGGTCCGCCGGGTCGTGCCCTCCGTATCGCGCTATCACGGGACGCGCTTTACCGTGAAGATCGACGGGCGCCGGTATGCGACGCCGCTGCTGACCGTGCTCATCGTCATCGAGGCCACGGACATCGTGTTTGCCGTCGACTCCATTCCCGCGATCTTCGCCATTACCACGGATCCCTTCATCGTCTTCACGTCCAACATATTCGCGGTCCTGGGACTGAGGGCCCTGTATTTTCTGCTTGCGGGCATGATCGGCCGGTTCCGCTACCTCAAGGTCGGGCTCGGGCTGGTCCTGGCCTTCGTCGGCGCCAAGATGCTGGTGATCGATCTCGTCCGGATACCGATCGCCCTGTCGCTGGGCGTGGTCTCCGGCCTGCTCGGCCTCTCGGTTCTGGCCTCGATCCTGTTTCCGCCCAAAAACGCAAAATCCTGCGGACAGACCGGCGATGACGCATCCCGGGAAAACCGCTAAGATTCCAGATTCCCGATTCCAGATGCGGTATTGCCGGCTAATTTCGAATAATCGTTCGTTACGATCCAACTCACCCTGTTCCAAATCGGGGACCAACGGGGTCTATCTGGAATCAGGAATCTGAAATCTGGAATCATTATCCGTATGGGATAATTCCCCCGATTCGCAAACTCGCAGGCATTCGCGAAGCTAGCCCTTCAATTTCTCGTAGAGGGGCCGCAGCTTCGACACATACATGGCCCGGATGATGTGCTCCTCGTCGCCCAGCGGTCTGACGGGGATCAGGTCCATCACCTCTTCGGCCGGCATGCCCGAGGCGAAGAGCGCGGAAGCGGAGCCGGCGACCATGGCGCCCACACCCGTTGCCGCCTCGGCCGGGCTCATGCCGAAAGATTCGGCCAGGCTGCACAGCTCCTGCCACTGGAACCACATGTATGTCGGCCCCATTGCCGTGATCATGGCGTAGGCCTCCAGCTTGCCTTCCTCAACCTCCGGGCATCGGCCCAAAGGGCGCAGCAGGGCGCGGACGGCGTTTTTGTCCTCCGAACGCAACGCTTCGGAATATGCGACCGGATTGAATCCTTCGCCAATGATGGAGGCGGCGTTGGGAATCAGCCGCACGATCCGGTCGAAACCGCCGAGCCCGTCCTTGAGTCTGACGATCGACAGTTTGGGCGCCAGCGAGATCAGTATCGCGTTCGGTTTCAGGCCGCCCCGGATTTCGGCCAGGCAGCCGCCGATGGCGGGCGGGTGCAGCCCGAGAAACACAAGGTCCTGCGCCGCCGCTTCCCGGTTGCCGTTCAAAACGGCCCGCACACCCGGGAAAGCGGCCTGCAGCTTCTTCAGAACATCCGGATTGGTATCGCTTGCGACGATGGTTTCGGGCAGTTGCAGCGCCTTTTTCAAACCACCGAGGATGATCCTGGCAACCCTTCCCCCGCCAATAAAACCCAGAGTCCTCCCGTCCATAAACACCTCCCGGTTTTGCCCTTACCACGTTGGATGGTTCATTCGCCACCGCTGCATTTGCGGCGGCGTACTCCGCAGGTTAATCGACCCTGCCGGTTCGGCGCCCCGACTATTCCCCGCCTTTGGCGGCCGACGATATCCAGCCGGCGATCTCGTCGGCCGAAGGAATTCTCCCGCTCGACTTCACTTCTTCGTCGATGACGAGTCCCGGCGTCGCCAGGATTCCGTATTGGACGATTTTCTCGATCCTCTCGACCTTCTCCAGCTCCGCCTTCACGCCGGAGGCGGCGATCGCCTTTTCGGCCTCCGAATAGAGTTTTTTGCATTTCCGGCACCCGGTGCCCAAAACCTTGACTTTCATTCGCCATTCCCCCTATTGCATCATTCCAAACAGAAAACCCGCCAAGGTCGACATCGCAACCACGAGCAGGCAGAAGAACATTGTTTTTCGGGCGCCGATGACCCTGTAAATCACGAGGATGCTGGGCAGCGAGAGCGCGGGTCCCGCAAGCAGGAGCGCGAGCGCCGGGCCTCTCCCCATCCCCAGGCGCGTCAGCACATCGACGATGGGGATTTCCGTCAGCGTGGCGAAATACCAGATCATGCCGACGAAGGAGGCGATGAAGTTGGACAGCAGCCCGTTGCCGCCGACCACGGCGGCGACCGCCCGCTCGGGGATCAGCGCGCCGACGAAGCCGGTCGCGAACACGCCCCCGAACAGCAGCGGCACGATCAGGAGCCCGAAATCCCACGTGGCCCGCATCCACTGCCTCACCTCGTCGCGCGAGAACCACCTCCGGACCATCCCAAGGACGAGGAGTCCCATCGCCCCCGCGAGATGCCATTTCAGGCCGTGCACCGTCATCGTGAAACCCGGCACCGGTTCCATCGACGCGATCCGATCCCGCGGGATCCGCACTACATCGGCCGACGGGTGGCCGTCGGGCCCGTATTCCTGGATGTCCACCGCGTCCTGCGTCGAATACCGGACATTGGCGCGGACCGAAGTCCCGTCGGTCAGGGTCAGGGTGACGTCGTTGGTGTTGTACCAGTCGGAGAAGACCAGGAAGAGGATCATGCACAGGAAGAAGAGCGCCGTTTTCCACAGCGGCCGCACATTCGTCGGCGCGTCCGGCAGGCGCATCGCCGTGAGGCGCCGCCGTTCGGAATCCCGGAAGGCAAGAGCCATGAGCAGGCCGATGAGGACCGCGAAGAGGATGGAGCCTGCCGCACGGGCCGCGCCGATATCGAAGCCGAGCACGCGCGCCGAGAGGAAGACGGCCATGACGTTGATGGCCGGCCCCGAATACAGGAAGGCGCTCGCCGGGCCGATCCCGGCTCCCATCGCGTAGATTCCCGCGAACATCGGCAATACGCTGCAGGAACAGACCGCGAGCACGACGCCGGCGACCGAGGCGACCCCGTAGGCCAGCACGCGGTTCGAGTCGGGCCCGAGATACCGCATGACGGAAGCCTGCGACAGGAAGGTGGAAATGGCCCCGGCGATGAACATCGCCGGCACCACGCACGCCAGCGTGTGATTCACCGCATACCACTGCAGGAGCCGGAAGGCTTCCAGGATGGCGTTCGTGACTTTCGGGTTCCCGAGCGGAATGCAATAGGCGGCCAGGAAGATCCCGGCCAGCCAGGCGAATTTTTTCCAGTCCTTCATGAAGGGTCCTCTTTAAAGAAGGCCGCGATGCAGGGAAGGCCCGCGCCGGGGGGATCAGCACCGGCTCACCGAAACGCCGGAAGCGTTTCCGAAGTACCTCCGCCCGAGCCGGAGCGAGACGTTGACCAGCCCGATCAGCACCGGCACCTCCACGAGCGGGCCGATCACGGCCGCGAAAGCGGCGCCGTGCCCGATGCCGAAGGTTGCGACCGCGACGGCGATCGCCAGTTCGAAATTATTGGAGGCGGCCGTAAACGAGAGGGTCGCGGACTGGCCGTATGCCGCGCCCGCCCTTTTGCTCATGAAGAACGATACGAAAAACATGAACACGAAGTAGACGAGCAGCGGGATCGCGATGCGCACGACGTCGAACGG
>CAZTHE010000039.1:31467-31727 GCA_964613495.1 uncultured Acidobacteriota bacterium
TTCGGGATGAACCGCTCGTGGTACCACCGCTTGTCCCTGACCCGAATCAGGGTAAAACGCGTGACCATGCCGGCAAGGAACGGGATTCCGAGATAGATGAATACGCTCCTGGCGATCTCGCCGATCGTGATGTCGACGGCCACCCCTTTCAGGCCGAACCAGGTCGGCAGGACCGTGATGAAGACATAGGCGTAGACGGAATACAGAAACACCTGGAAGATCGAATTGAAGGCGACCAGGCCGGCGCAGTATTCCGTGTC
>CAZTHE010000040.1:0-23494 GCA_964613495.1 uncultured Acidobacteriota bacterium
GTTCTGCTTTTGAACGCCGCGCATCATCATGCACATGTGCTGCGCCTCGACGACCACGCCGACGCCCAGCGGCTTGATGGTTTCCTGGATGGTCTTGGCGATCTGAGTCGTCAGGCGTTCCTGCACCTGCAGGCGGCGGCTGTACATCTCGATCAGGCGGGCGATCTTGCTGATGCCGACGACCTTTTTGTCCGGCAGGTACCCAACATGGCACTTGCCGAAAAAGGGCAGCATGTGGTGTTCGCACATACTGTAGAAATCGATGTTCGCCACCACGACCATCTCGTCATACTGGACGTCGAACAGCGCGTTGTTCAGCAGCTCCACCGGATTCTGCTTGTATCCTGCGGTCAGGGATCGCCAGGCCTGCTCCACGCGGACCGGCGTACCCTGGAGCCCCTGCCGTTCCGGATCTTCACCAAGATCCACCAAGATTTGCCGAATCAGATCCTTCATGAATCCCCCGTGCTGCCCGGCGCCGGTCCCGGCTCCGCCTTGCCATGAGCCGCGGACCCTGCCGGACGGAAGGCCTATTCTACCACAAGCCCGATCCCCCGGACCTAAATGCCAAGCGGGATTGCGCGGCCCACGGTAACGCTTCATCCCGGGCGCGGAATGCTATACACTCAGGGCATGGCGTCCAAGAAGATTTTCCTCCGGCAGTTCGGACGGTCGTTTGCCCCTGCCGGAAAAGCCATGCTGGGGCTCGAGGCTCCCAAGGAAGCGGCCGCGATCTCCTACTTCGTCCTGATCTCCCTGTTCCCCGCCATCCTGGTGCTCGTCTGGCTGGTCGACACTTTTCTCGGGTGGATGGACCTGCACGGCGTGGTCGTGGACCGCATCATGGACCTGTTCCCCGGATCGGCCATCTTCCTCCGCTCCAGCCTGGAGGAACTGACCGCACCCTCCAAGACCGTCATCGTGTCGTGCATCGTGGTCGTAGTCTGGTCCACGTCGTGGATCTTCTCCTTTCTGGAGGGCGCGATCAACCGCGCCTGGGGCGCGTCGCACCAGAAGACTTTCTGGGAGACGCGGCTGCGCAGCATCGCCTTCATGATACTGGGAAGCACGAGCCTCCTCGTCTCCGCCGCCGTCACCACGTCGGTCAGCAACGCGCGGGCGCGGGCCGCGGCCGAAATTCCGGCGCTGGCCCGCGAGGGGTCCTGGATCGGCTGGTTCTGGTCCCTGTCCGTGCTGGGCACGGGGCTGCTGATCGCCATGTTCGTGTTCGCGCTCATCTTCAAATGGCTCCCCCACCGGACTGTGTACTGGAGGGAAGCGTTCTCCGGCGCGTTCGTGTTCATCCTGCTCTGGGAAATCGGCAGCATCCTTTTTGCCAGGCTGTTGCCGGGTTTCGACTACCAGCGCGTCTACGGCAGGACGGGCACCGTCATCGCCGTCCTCGTCTGGGTCTATACGTCCAGCCTGATCCTGATCTTCGGCGCCAATTTCTCCGCGCAGCTGCACCAGATCCGCCTGCAGCCGCCGCAGGCCGGCATCGCCTTCTCGAAGGGGAAAATCCGCAGGCTTCCCTGACCCGTGCGCCCATGAAATTGAACGATTTCGACTTCTCCCTGCCCGAACACCTCATCGCGCAGCATCCCGCGCCGGAAAGGGACCGTTCGCGGATGATGGTAATCAGGCGCGCTACGGGCGAAAGAGAGCACCGCCGCTTCCGCGATCTGCCCGACATCCTCGGGCCGGAGCATTTCCTGGTCCTGAACAACACGAAGGTGATCCCGGCGCGGGTGCGGGCCTGCCGCCCGGGGAAGCGGGAAGAAATCGAGATCCTGCTGCTGAAGGAGATCCGTCCGGGGGAATGGCTCGCCCTGGCCAGGCCGGGGAGGAAGGCGCCCCCGGGGCAGATCCTGACGATTGGCGGCAGGACCGCTCGCGTGCTGAAGGCGCAGGAATCGGGCAGCAGGATCCTGCGCTTCGATACGGATGCCGACCTGATCCCGTTTCTGGAAAAGGAGGGGGAGCCTCCCATCCCGCCCTATATCCGGCGAGCCCCGGGCCAGGACCTGTCCGAAGACCGCGTGCGGTACCAGACCGTCTACGCGCGGCACGGCGGATCGGTGGCCGCCCCGACCGCGGGCCTGCATTTCACGGATGCCGTCTTCCGCCGCCTCGAAGACCGGGGCGTCGCCGTCTGCGAAATTCTGCTGCACGTCGGGCACGGCACCTTTCAGCCGGTGCGCTGCGAGGAGATCGAGGAGCACCGGATGGAACCGGAATATTTCAGCGTCGACGGTGCCGCCGCGGCCCGCATCCGCGACCTGAAAGCGGAGGGGAGGAGGCTCGTCGCCGTCGGCACCACCAGCACCCGCTGCCTCGAATTCCTGGCGCGCAAAGAAAAGCCGCTGGAACAGGCGGAATCGGGGGCCTGCGACCTGTTCATCTACCCGGGCTTCGAATTCCGCATGCTCGACGGCCTCCTGACGAATTTTCACCTGCCCCGATCCACGCTCTTCATGCTCGTGTGCGCCTTCGCGGGCCGGGAATTGATGCTGGACTGCTACCGCGAGGCGGTCGGGCGGGGATACCGATTCTACAGCTACGGCGACTGCATGCTGATACTGTAGAGCCGGCTCGCCAGACTCCGGGAGGAAAGCGGCAGCCGTGCGCCGAAAGAGCCTCACGGCTGAGGCGGGGGTTGCTCCTCCCAGGGCTGGGGATGGGGGCCCGCCCCAAGAGGCCGGGTTTGCTGCATTTTCTGCCACTCCTGCATTCGGCGATTGCCAACTCCTTGATTCTTTGACACATCTGTGCTAATCAATGTCCGTCGCCCAATCGGAAAAATGCGGATGAAATATCCCCGAACCCGAAACGTAGTTATTCATAGCTGCGAACAAGGGGTTGAGATGAATTGCGCTGAAGCACAAATCCGGCTGTCTCGCAGGATCGACGGCGAACTGCCCGATTCCGAAATCGAGGACCTGGACCGGCACATTGCCCGATGTCCGGCCTGCGCCCGGGCGCAGCGCCTGTGGATGCTGACGCGCCGTGCCGCGACGGTTGCCGCGCCTCCCGCCGTATCGCCATTTTTCTACCGGGAACTCCGGACGGGGATAGAAAGCGAGGCTCAGGGCATGGCCACGTGGCAGCTCTTCTGGCGGCTCTCCCGGAGGATGATCCCGGCGATGGCGGGCATCACACTGGCGCTTCTCTCGGCCTTCGCCTACCTGCAGCTGCAGGGATCGAAGGCCGGTGCGTACCAGCATTACATGAGGGCGCTCATCACGGAAGAGCAGCCGTACAGGATGCTGGCGGGGGATCAGGGGGATATTACCGGCGAGAGCGTCTTAAGCGCGATCGCGGAACAGCGCGACGGGAATTGATCCGCGGAAGAAGCGGAAATTCGTGCTCCCGTCAGCGGCAGGTCAGGCGATGCAATCGAAATTGGGCGTTGTTCTGCTGGGTGTATTGATCTTCCTCCTTGGAGGGATTGCGGGAGGGATCTGCCATTTCCTTTACTGCGAAAAGATCGAGACGAAACCTGCCGCCCCGCGGACGATCCGGAAAGTCGAAGACGTCGCCGAAGATATGGCGCGCGTCCTGAATCTCGATGCGGCGCAAAAGGCGCAGGTCCAGGCCGCCATCGCCGAAGGCCGGAACAGCTACCGGGAACTCTGGCAGCAGTTCCGCCCGCAATACGAAACCATCGTGCAGGAAAGCGACAACCGCATCCGTACACTGCTGCGCGAGGACCAGAAGCCCCTCTTCGAGGAATACCTGAGGAAGATCAAATCCAAGCCCTCCGCGACGGCAAAATCCGCCAACGCAAAATAATTCCAGATTCCAGATTCCAGACCGCGGTTGTTCTTCACAATCGCGGTGGAATGAATTGGGTGGTTGAGCGTCAGCTGGCGATTCGAATTGATCGTCGATGCGAGATCCGAGATGCGAGATCAACCGCGCGAAGACTGCCGGTCGAGCCCCGGGAAAACGCCCACTGCATCGCAAATCCGGAATTGCGGTGAAACCCCGATCTCGCATCTCGGATCGACAATCGATCGGAACCGACAAAGACCGGGTCAATCCTCCCCAATACCCAACTCAAACGTGGGGAATAACCGCGGTCTGGAATCTGGAATCTGGAATCGCTTTTGTGTCGCTTACCCTTTCCCCGCCCGCGCCACGGTCAGCACCGAGACGCGCAGCGCCCCGCCGGCCAGAAGAGCGCCGGCCGCACTGGCCACGGTCGCGCCCGTGGTCATCACGTCGTCGATGAGCAGGATGCGCTTTCCTGCCGGTTCGCACCCATGGGCGCATCGGAACGCGCCGCGCACGTTTTCCTTCCGCTTCGAGTCCGGAAGCCCCACCTGCGGCAGGGTTTCGCGGACGCGGTCCAGAAGCGGGCGGCACGGGATATCCAGGAGGCGCGCGAGCGCGCGTGCGAGAAGTTCCGATTGATTATAGCCGCGCTCGCGCTTGCGCCCGGGATGGAGCGGGACGGCGGCGAGGAGGTCGAAATCCCCGTCCGCCCACGTTTCGGCGTACGCTGCCGCCAGCAGCGGGGCCAGCCGTCCGGCGAGACCCCGCCTGCCGCGGAACTTCAGTTCCTGGATGACCCTGCCGAGTTCTCCCGTGTAGTAGCCGAAAGACCTGGCCCCGGCATAGGGCGGCAGCTCGAGCATGCAGCCGCCGCACAGGTGGTCCGGGCCGTAGTCGAAACTCTGAAACGGAAGTCCGCAGCAGGCGCAGCGGGGCGGCCGGATCCGCAGGGCCAGCGCCCGCTCCCAGCAGTGCGGGCAGACGCCGCAATCCCGATGCCTCGAGACGGCTTCGGCGCAGACGAAGCATTCTTCCGGGTAGAAGAGGTTCAGGAGACCGTCCAGCACCCTTCGCGCGTGCGAGCCGGACGAATCGCGGGTTGTAGGGAAAGCCGGTTTTTCTGTCACGTGCCCTGCGCAAAACACGCCGGCGACGCCGCACGGACGGGCCCCTCGGTCCGGAACGCTTCCGGCTAATCGTTCAGGAGTCCCTTTTCCTGCAACCCCTGGCACCGGACGCAGAGCGGCGCCCAGGGCACCGCCTCCAGCCGTTTGGGCTGAATCGCCTCTCCGCAATGCGTGCATTCGCCGTAGGATTGGTCGTCGATGCGATCCAGGGCTTCCTGGATCAACTGGAGGATGCGACGGTCCCCGGCACTCTTGCCGAACAGGAAGTCCCTGGTGTACGAATCGACCGCCATGTCCGCGATGTCCTGGGCATCCTGGTCCTTCTCCCGGCCGTATCCCTCGGTCCTGCGGACCATGTGCGTCAGGGAAAGCCGCTTCTGCAGCAGCTTTCCCCTGTAAACGTCCAGTACCTTTTCATCCATGGCGTCTCGATCCGCTGCGAAAAACCGGAACGGGGATGGCCCCATTCCGGGTCAGACTCCGTCCTTGTGATACGGGATATTGCGCAGGATGCACAATGCCCGATAGACCTGCTCCAGCAGCAACACCCGGCATATCTCGTGGGTCCAGGTCATTTTGCCGAGCGACAGCACGAGATCGGACCCGGCGGAAATCGCCCGGCCCAGACCCTCCGGCCCGCCGATCACGAACGTGATGCCCCGGGCGCCGCGGTTCTGTTCCGACGCGAGCCATGCGGCAAAATCCCGCGACGTGAACTGGGAACCGGCCTCGTCCAGGGCGACGACGCGGCTCCCGGCGGGAACGCGCCGGGCGAGTTCCTTCGCCTCCGCCTCGATGCGCCCGGCGCCGTGGAGCGGGGCCCGCCCGGAAAGGTCGCGGACCTCGAGGACGTCGCAGGGGGACAGGCGCCGGATCCGCCCCAGATAATCGGAAACGAGCGATTGCGCCGGCGCGCTTTTCGTTTTTCCTATCCAGAGAAAATGGAGGCGCATACGCGAAATCCCGGGTGCCGCTGCGCGCAGCGGCGGAATTGTACTGGAACGCTCCGGCCTATGCAACCGCCGAGTCCCCGGATAGGAGGCGCGGGAACGGCCGCGGGGAATCGCGCTTCTTTTCCTGCTCCGAAAAATCCGAAGGGAACTACGACGGTTTGGCCGTTTTCCGCCGGCCGGGCTTCGATTCTTTTTCTTCGATGAGCGCGCCGGCGTCGATCGTTTTTGCGTCCCGCCACAACCGTTCGAGGTCGTAGAACACGCGCCCCTGTTTCGAGAATATGTGGATCACGAGGTCGAGGTAGTCCATCAGGATCCACTCGGAGTCGCGGTACCCCTCCACGTGGGACGGACGCACGCCGGCCGCCTTCAGCCTTTTTTCCACCTCGTCCGCGATGGCCTGCATCTGCCGGGCCGAGTCGCCCGAACAGATCAGGAAATGGTTTGCGAACGACGCGATCCCGGAGATATCGAGAACGACGATGTCATGCGCCTTCTTGTCATCCGCCGCGTTTACGGCGATAGTCAGAGTGTCATTCATCTTTCACCATAGAGACGATGTTTTCCTATATAGTCGCCCACGGGCCCGGGCACCAGTCGGCGCAACGATTTCCCGGAGGCGGCCAGGCGGCGTATGCGCGTCGCCGAGATATCGGGGGCGTCCACGTCCACGAGGTAGATGCGGCGTTCGGAATCGCCCTCTTCGCGGAGGCTGCGCCGGATCCGGGCGGGACTCCAGCCGGTAAAATCCCGCACCCTCCCGATCGCCTTTCCCGGCAGGACTTTTTGCCACGAAAACGGCCGCACCCCGGGACGCAGGGCAAAAACAAAATTGTAGGATTCCAGCAGCTTTTCGCTGTCGCGCCAGGTCTGAATTTCCGCCAGGGAGTCGCCGCCCGCCAGAAAATAGAGGCTGCGGTCCGCCCGGCCGGCGGAACGATCCAGCTTTTTCAGGGTGTCGATGGTGAACGGGCTGGGTTCGGGCTCCAACTCGATCATCGAAGGGACGAAACGCCTGGCGCCCGCCAGCGCAAGGCTGACCATCGCATACCGGTGCACGAAGGGGATCAGGTCCTGCCGGCGCTTGTGCGGCGGCATCGTGGCGACGACAAAATAGACATGCGACAGGGAAAAAAGGGACCGGATGCTTTCCGCGAGGTGCAGATGCCCGTAATGAATCGGGTTGAACGTTCCTCCGAGGACTCCCACTCTGGCTGTTCGCAATCGGCACTTCCTCCAGGACCACAGTCTATTAAACGCCCGCACCCTCGCCGCATGCAAGCCCGCGTGCGTTTTTAAACCGGAATTCCAGGGCGGAGGGCCGCCGGGCCGCCGCAGAACCGCGCCCGCTACCGGAGCATCGAGTCCAGGGTGCCGATCAGTTCGGGGATCCCCTGTCCGGTGACCGCGGAGACGGCCAGGAACGGGATCCTTCTGCGCGTGCACAGGGCCTTCAGCCTGGAGAGCCTTCGCGGGTCGGCGGCGACATCCATCTTCGACGCCACCACCAGCTGCCGCCTGGACGCCAGGTCCCGGTTGAACAGCTCCAGTTCGCGGGCGATGGCCTTGTAGTCGCCGAGGGGGTCGCGCTCTTCGGCGGAGGCGTCGATCATGTGGACGAGGACCCGCGTGCGTTCCACGTGCTTCAGAAACCGGTCTCCGAGGCCCCGCCCGTCGTGCGCGCCCTCGACCAGGCCGGGAATGTCGGCGACCACGAAACTCCGATACTCATCCACCCGCACCACTCCAAGGTGCGGCACGAGCGTCGTGAACGGGTAATCGGCGATTTTGGGCTTCGCGGAACTGATCCGGGATATGAGCGTGGATTTCCCCACGTTCGGGAAGCCCACCAGGCCGACGTCGGCGATCAGTTTCAGGCTCAGCGAGAGTTCGAGTTCCTCTCCCGCCTCGCCCGGTTCGGTGCGCCGCGGCGCCTGGTTGGTCGACGTGGCGAAGCGGGCGTTGCCCCGGCCTCCCCGCCCTCCGCGCGCCACGCGGATGCGTTCGCCCGGCTTCGAGAAATCGTGCAGTATCCCGGCTCCGGGTTCCCGGAAGACCTGCGTCCCCCGGGGGACCGGGATCACGACGTCCGCGCCGTCTTTCCCGCTCCGGTTGTCTCCTTCCCCGTGGCGGCCGCGCTGCGCCTTGAAGACCCGCTTGTACTGGAAGTGCAGCAGCGTGTTCACGCGGTCGGAGCATTCGATGTAGACGTCGCCCCCCCTCCCGCCGTCCCCGCCGCTCGGGCCGCCCCGGGGCACGAACTTCTCCCTTCGAAAGGCGAGGCACCCGTTCCCCCCGCCTCCGGCGATGACGTGAATTCTGGCGCGATCGATAAACAAGCGTGCAACTCCGCAACTGGGGAGGCGCCTAAAAAAAAAGGACCCCGAAACGGGGTCCCCAGGCATAGAAGCGCCCTACCTAGGATCAGACTTCCGCGCGGACGTGGACGTATTTGCCCAGGCGGCCCCGATCCTGAAACATCACGATTCCCGAGATCTTGGCAAACAGCGTGTCGTCGCGGCCGATGCCCACGTTCTGCCCCGGTTTGAACTTCGTCCCGCGCTGCCGGACGATGATGGTTCCGCCGTTGACGAGCTGCCCGGCGAACCGCTTGACGCCAAGCCGCTTGGACTGGCTGTCCCTTCCGTTCCTGGAGCTGCCCACTCCCTTTTTGTGTGCCATACCAACCTCTTACCCTGCTACATTGATTTTTTCTATGAGGACTTCCGAATGCTGCTGGCGATGCCCGCGTGTGCGCTTGTACTGCTTCTTCTTTTTGTACTTGAAGACCAGGACCTTATCGCCTTTTCCCTGTGATTTCAGGGTGCCGGAGACGGAGGCCCCCTCCACCACCGGCTGCCCGATGTAGGTCTTGGCATCGGTCTTCACCAGGAGCACCTCGTTGAACTCCACCGGGGCGCCCTGCTCCGCGTCGAGTTTCTCGATGCGGATGGTCTCCCCTTCCGACACGCGGTACTGCTTTCCGCCGCTCATGATCACTGCATACACGGTCTCACCTCCTGGGGCGAAATCTGAGATTTAACCAAGAAGTGGGGAAAAAGGCAATACCAATATGCGCGGGAACGCAAAATGCCTCCCCCGCGGGGCGCCCGCCGCCCTACCTCCATCGCTTGCGGAAACGGAAGTCCAGGCCGAATTTGCCGTCCTCGTCGCGGGTGGCCAGCAGCGAAAGGTCCTTCGTCACGTCGTATTCGATCACGACGATCTGTTCCTGGTTGGTGGTGAGGTTCCTGGAAAACGTCACCACGAGGTCCTTGGAAATCCGCTCGCTGACCGTGATGCGGGCCGTCGGATCGTTCTCCGCCCCCGCCAGGAACGGGTCGACGCGGAAGCTCTCGAGACCGAAGATCCGCTGCACGCGCTTGCCGAGCGCCCCGGTGAGGTTCTCCGACAGGACGCTGGCCGCGCTCATGCCCGCGATCTCGGACTGGTACTGGGTGGTGCTGCCGACCGACTCGCGCTTTCCCGTCGTGAGCATGGAGAGGATCTCGACCGTGGACATGGGCGGGTCCGAGGTGATGTTCAGGTTCAGCCGGTCCAGCTCCCCCACGGCGTCCAGGATGAGCCGGTAGGTCTTCACGTCCGCTTCGGCCCGGACCTCCAGGACCGGGTTCATCCGGTTCCGGTCGATGAAATCGGCGGCCGCCCGCGAAATCTCGAACCGGCTGCCGCGGAACAGGATGGTCCCCTCGCTGGCCTCCACGCGCCCGGTCAGCATCGGGTACTCTGGGGTCCCCCGCAGCATCAGCCGCATGCTTCCCGTGATCTTCGCCAGCTCGTTATCGATCACCAGGCCCCGGTTCGAGCGGATCTCGACATTCAGGCGCAGGCCTCGCAGGGCGGGATCGGCCGTCAAAGGCCCCGAGTGGATCGCGCCGCCGCCGGCCAACTGCTCCAGGAGGTTGAAATCGCGGACATATTCCGCGCGGAGCACATCCACGTCGCCGCTGAGCGCCTGCACGTCGCCGCTTCCGCTCAGGGTGAGATCGGCGTTCACCACGGACCGGAAGTCCTTCGGATACGGCAGGCGTGCGTTCCGGACCGCCAGGTTCAGGTTCATCGACCCGACCACGGCGTTGCGGTGCTCCACGATGCCGGACAGCTGCAGGGACCCCGATGCGGCGCTGGCGCGGACGTTTTCGAAGCGCACCAGGTCGCGCGAGAAAATCATATCGCCCTGCATCCCGGAGACCGGGAACGGGAATCCGTCGTAATCCACGCGCGAGTCGCGGAACGAGGCCTGCCCGATGACCTGAGGATCCCTGTAGGACCCGCTTGCCCGGATGTTGAGTTCGGAGGCCCCGGCCACGTGGAGCTTCCGGTTCAGACCGTTCAGGAGCGCGAGGTTCAAGCCGCCGCTCAAATGGACTTCGAGCCGCGGCGCGTCCTCCAGCGGCACGCGCCCGCTCAGAACCAGGTCCGTCCCGTCGCCGACAAAGCGCACGCTTTCGATCCGGAGGATCTTGTTGAGAACGCTGAATTGCAGCCTGCCGGCGTTGTGCAGCTCATAATCCTGGACCTTGAAAGTGGCGCCATCGACCTCTCCCCGCATCCGGAGGGACGCCGGATCGTCGAATCGCCCCTCGATATCGACCTTCCCCCGGAGCGCGGTGCTGACGTCCTTCAGGTACGGGGGGATTTTCGCGCCGGCTATTTTCCGCAGGTCCAGGTTCTCGAACTCGAGCCCGACGGATCCCGGGTTGCCTGCCCCGGCCGACATCTGCCCGCGGGCCGAAAGGGCCCCGTAGGGGGATTGGATGCGAATCGTTCCCTTCGCGGTTCCGGACCGGAACTCGACCGCCCCCCCGCCGCTTCCCAGGTCCCAGGAGCCGTAGCGCAGGGCGCTCAGCGCGACACTGCCGGAATACGACGGGTCGTGGAACGACCCCGTCAGCGCGCCCTCCGAGCTCAGCAGCCCCCGGACGGGGAGCCGCCGGTCCCGGACTGCCGGAACCGAATCGATGGGGACGGAGCGAATCCCGACCTTCAGATCCATCTGCCGGGCGCCCAAATCCACCGTCCCCTCGGCGCTCGCCCGCGCTCCGGCGCGGCGCGCCTCGGCCCCGGTCAGACGCAGCACGCGGTGCTCCAGCCGCACGCGCGCGCGCACGCGGTCGAAGAGTTCGCCCCTGTAGCTTCCGTTCTCGATCGCGACGTCGCCGGCCGCCGACCACTCCCCCTGCGCATATTGCAGCGACCCGTCGCCGCCTGCCGTGCCCTCGGCGCCCGCGGGATCCAGGCCGAAGTCCTCGAGGCTCGCCAGCGGAATGCCGCGGGCGTTCCCGCGGAAAGCGACTCCGGCGATGTGTTCGCTGCCGGCAAGCTCGAGATCGATCTCGCCCGCCAGCGACCGGGCGCCGCTCTGCGCCTGCAACTCCCGCAGCCGCAGAAACGGCGGCTGGAAGTCGGCCCGCGCCGTCGCGCGCGCGATCGACAGGTTTCTCCAGCGCCCGTCGCGCACGGCGACGACGCCGCGGAGCGCCACATCCGACTCCGACCGGATCCGGGCATCGCCGTCGAAACCGAAGGTGCCGGCGAGCGAGAAGAGATCGGGTTTTTTCGCAAGAATGTCCAGCACCGGCCCTGAAAAATTGGCGATCAGCCGCATCGGCTCGGCGATGCGCCGCGTGGTCAGTCCCACCCGGAAGGACCCGTCGCCGTTGTCGGCGGCACGCAGCGAGGAGTGCGCCGACACGAGATTCGCGGCCCGCACGAGCACGTCGCCCGTGCCGCGATAGGTGAAATCCACCGTCCCGTCCAGTGGCGTGCGGTCGCCCGGGCGGGCTTGGGAAGACGCTTCCCCGTGCAGCCGGGCCGAGCCGTCCACCTTCAGGTCCTCGTCGCCGTGATGCCACGTGACGGACACCGAAGCGTCCGCAGGATTTTCCAGGATGAGCAGCGGCAGGTCCAGCAGCCGGCCGGCCTCGACCACGGGGACGCCGCGGGTCGCGACCCGCACGCGGTTCGGCGCCGGATTCGCCTCCCGGAGCTGGATGTCGGCATCGAGATCGAAGCCGCCCCGGGCGATGCCGCCGGACACGGCGCGGAGCAGCAGCACGTCGTCCTTCACTTCGAACCGGCCGGTGAGGTCGTGCAGCCGCATCGCGCGATACCCGCCCGACCGGATGGAAATCGCGCCCCGCGCGGACAGGCCCGCCCGGTCGTTGCGGATGTCCGCGGTCACGCTGATCGTTCCATGCCCGTCGCGGATGGAGGGGTGCGCCAGGGTCAGGTCCGATGCGTCGCAGAGCCCGGCCGCATGCACGAGCAGCACCGGCGCGTCCCATCCCCGGATGGACCCGCCGCCGGTGAGGAGGCTCGAACGGTAGCGGAATTTGAAAAACTCTATCTCGACTCCCCGGGCCGACAGGTCCAGGCTGGCGGTCAGGTCGTGCGGGATGTCGCGTCGTTCCCAGAAGACGCCGCCGCTTTCGTAGGCGACGCGGATCTTGTACGCGGGACCTTCCTTCGCGTAGCGGATCTCGCCGTCGAACCGCCGCAGGGACAGGTTGAACGGCGCGGTGCGCCCGTTGACCCGGAGCAGGCCCTCCCGGACCCGGACCCTGGACGCCTCGAGCCGCAGCGACACGCGCAGCGCCCGGAGCGCCTCGGCCGGGTCCCAGGCCGCGGCGCCGCCGCCGGAGACGAGCTCCACCCGCGGACGCACGATGTCGAGTTCGGCCAGGCGCATCCGGAAATGCCAGAAGGAGGAGACGCGGACGGCGGCGCGGATTTCGTCGACGCGGACCGAGACCGGGCCGGGCGCCCCGCCCGGGGACGCGAGCGCGAGCCCGTCGATCTCGAGCCTGCCCCGGAAGGCACGCACCCGCATCCGTTCGATCGCGCACCGCAGCCCCGTCGCGGCCTCGATCCTCGATACGGCGAAGGCGCGCGCGTGCCGCTGGAACATCCCGGTGTTCAGGTACGCCGCGGCCAGCACGAGGCAGGCCGCGGCCAGCACTACCGGAAGGCTGACCGTAAATATCTTCGTTCCTATTTTCACGGCGCGTGCACCCTGCCGCCGCGCGGGGATATTCCCGCGCTACGGCGCCTCGGTGAAATATTCGACCCGGGAGCCGCTCCGGACGTCCCGCATCCACTGCTCCAGGATCGCGTTGATCTTCTCCTCGCGCAGGATCTGCTCGATCTTGGCGGCGACCTGTTCCAGGGCGGGCAGCTCGATGCCCGATTCCCGGAGCTGGGGCGCCAGCCTCCCGTCGTAATATGCGCGGACCTCGTCTCCGGTCACCCCGGCGAACGGCCGGAACCGGAAGTCGACGAACTTCAGGATCGAGGCCTCGAGCCGGATATAGGAAATCAGCTCCGCCTCCTGCAGCCCCGCGGCCCGGAGCAGGGCGCTCAGTCCCCCCTGTGCCGCGGCCGCCAGGCGCAGGGCGCTCAGGCGCTCCTCGATCCGGGCCTCCTCGACCTCGGGCATGCCGAAATTCTCGAGTTCCTGCCGCATCAGCTCGCGCTCGATCTGCTGCTCGATCTCTTCGGCCCGGGTCGCCGCGCTCTTGCCGTCGCGGAAGAGGATCCGGCGCAGGTTGCGCGCCAGATCGAGATCCCGTTCCGTGATCACCGAGCCGTTGACGGCCGCCACCAGGCGGTCGATTTCCGCCGCACGGGCCCAACCGGCGCCAAGCAGGAGGCAGGCGCAACACAACCCCGCCGCCGGCCGGAAGAGCCGCGGGAGGGACAGGACGGGATGTTTCGACCAGGACATACGCATCCTCTAGAACGGGGGTCCGACCGTAATGAAAAAATGCCCGCGCTTCAGCCCCTGCCGCATCGATGCGCCCGGCAGGTTCATGTTCACGCCGTAATCCGCGCGCAGCGGGCCGAACGGCGTCCGGATCCGCAGGCCGGCGCCGAGCGTGTGGCTGAAATCGGGGAAACGGATGTCGCGGATCCGCCGGAACACGTTTCCGGTGTCGTAAAAGCCCGCAAAATGCACCGAACTGAAAACCGGGACCCGGACTTCCGCCGAACCGACGATCAGCGCGTTCCCTCCCAGCGGCTTGGCGCTGACTGGATCCAGCGGGCCCGCGTAGTCCGTGTCGAAGCCCCGGAGGCTCGAACTGCCGCCGGCAAAATAGCGTTCGCTGATCGGCAGGTACGGGTCCGATTCGAGGGAGCGCGCGGCCCCGAAACGCACCGAGCCCGCCAGGAGCAGAGACCCGGGCAGCGGACGGTAGTAGCTGTTCTGGGTGAAGAACGACAGGAAGCCGTCGCTGCTCACGATCCGCGGCGTGACGCCGAAATCCGTCGAGGAGAAGAGCCCCCGCGTCGGATCGAGATAGTTGTCCCGCGTGTCGCTGACGAAGGCGAGGGAAAAGGTCGAGTACTTGCCGGGGCTGTCCTTCCGCTCGAGCTCGGACTCGGAAATCTGGGAGTTCAGGATCTGCACGTTGCGGAAATTGAAGCGGAGCATCCCCCACGCGTGGCTTCCCATGGGGTGGCTGTACTGGTACGACACGTTGAAGCGCCGGCTCTCGAAGCTGACGTCCTCCTTGTTGAGAAAAGAGAACGTGAAGTTGGAGTCGACGGGGATGGGGCGGAACTGCGGCTGCTGCAGCGTGAAGATCGCCTGCTGTTCGATGCTGCTGCCCCGGAAGCGAACCTGCGCGCGCTGCGCAAATCCCAGGATATTGTCGTGCGTGAACTCGACGGTTCCGCGCAGCCGCTCCCTTTCCTGGTAGCCCAGCCCGTAGCGGACGGTAAACCGCTTCGACTCCTGGAGGCGGACCACGACGTCCTGGTAGGGCGCCGTGCTCTCGGCATTCTGCTGGGCCACGCGGACCTGGTCGAAGACCCCCAGCCCGTACAGGCTCTGCTGCGTCTCGAGCATCCTGCCCAGGCTGAGAGGCTCGTTCTCCTTCATGCGGATGCGCCTTTGGACGACGGAATCGCGCGTGCGCTCGTTCCCCAGCACCAGGATCCGGTCCACGAAGGCCTGCGTCCCTTCCCGTATCTCGAACACGACGGGAAAGGCGTGCCCTTCCGCCGCGGCGCCCGCGCGGACGGAGACCTGCGCCCAAAGATAGCCGAGGTCGTTGTAGGCGGTCAGCAGGGCCTGGCGGTCCCGCTCGGCCAGCGACGGTGAGTATGGCCGGCCTGGCGCGAGCGAAATTTTCTGCGCCAGCGCGTCGCCGGACAGCGCCTCGTTGCCCCGCAGGGTGACCGATTGCACCCGGGCCTGCGGCCCCTCCTCGCATCGGAAGGTGACGGCCACCTTGCGTCCCGAGCCCGCCGGTTCCACCAGCGGCGTAACGGCCGCATCGAGGTAGCCGCGCGATTCATAGAGCGACCGCAGCGCCCCGGCGTCGTCCTCCAGGCGCATCGCACTGAATCCCGTGCTCCGGAAAAAGGTCTCCGGCTGCATCTCCACGGCCGCGAGCAGCTCCTCTTCGCCGAAGACCGTGTTGCCGCTGAACCGCACGGAAGCGACCGTGACCCTGCGGCCCGCAGCCACCTTGTATTGAAAGACACGGACCCCGGCGCGGTCGACGGACTCGTCGATGCGCACGTCGGCCGATGCGTATCCTTTCCCCTCGAGATAGTCCCGGAGGTTGTCCGCCCCTTCTTCGAGAATCCCGCGGTCGATCCCCTCGCCCGCCAGGACGGGCAGCAACCGCCGCACCTGGTCCTTGTCGATCCGGATCCCCTCGACCCCCACTTTCACCTTTCCGTAATCGCGGACGTCCAGGACCAGCGCGACGGTATTGGAAACGGGATCGTGCGACTCCGAGACCCCGGCGACCGCGGCCAGGAATCCGTTTTTCACGAACCGTTTTCGGACCGCATCCAGGCGCGCGCTCAGGCGGCTGCGGTCATACGGTTTGCCCCGCCGGTACCCGAACGTGCGCAGGAGTTCCTTCGCCTGCTCCGGCGGTACCCCGGACGCCTCGACGGAACGGACCGTGGCCAACTCGCCGGATTTCACGTGAAAGACGGTGTCCACCTGGCGCCCGGTTTCGCGGAGCGTCGTGGATGCGGTTACTGCCGCCTGAAAATACCCTCGCTCCCGCAGGAAGGCCGCCACGGACTGCCGGGACCGCTCCAGGCTCTCCGCGGTGAAGCGCTGCCCGATCGGCAGGGGCACCCATTCCCACAGGGAGCGCCCCTTGAGGTCCACGTCGCCTTCCGCGGAAAAGCGGTTGAAGTAATAGTTGTGGCGGAGGCGGAACACGACATCGACGGCGGCGCCCGACGGCCGGGCGTCCACGGCGACCTGCGAGAAACGGCCGCACGAATACAGGAACTGGATCGCGGCTTTCACCCCCGTGCGCGTCAGCAGTTCTCCCGGACGGAGGCCGAGATAGGGGTCGTAGTGCGACCTCTGGAGCGGCCCGTCGGCGTCGAACCCGATGCTCCGGATCGTCCGGCCGAACAGGGGCGCTTCCGCGGCGCCCGATTGCGGCCAAGCGGCGGTTGGCGCGGCGGGGAACAGCGGCAGGAGACACAGAAGCAGGAGAATCCGCTTGCGCCGGGTCGCACAAGACGGGAGACCATGGGCCGATGGCTGCCGGCGGTCACCTGCGTGCGGACTCATGGACACGCCCCGAGATTACAGATTGAAACGGAAGAGAATGACATCGCCCTCCTGGACGCGGTACTCCCTGCCCTCGAGCCGCAGGACTCCCTTGCTTTTGGCCGCCTGAAAAGTTCCGAGCGCCAGCATGTCTTCGTACGAGACCACTTCCGCCTTGATGAATCCCTTTTCGATGTCCGTATGGATCACGCCCGCAGCCTGCGCGGCGCTCGTGCCGAGCGGGATGGTCCAGGCCCGGACCTCCGGTTCGCCCGCGGTGTAAAAGGAGAAGACGCCGAGAAGGTCATAGGATTTTTGAATGATGCGATCGAGGGCGTTCCCCGAAATCCCCAGGTCGTCCATGAACAAACGCGCGTCCTCGGGACTCAGCGCGGCGATCTCCGACTCGATCTTGCCGCACACGGCCGTGATCCCGATATTGCGCCTGGCGGCATGAGCCTGGAGCCCGAACTCGTCGACCACGGACGCGATCTTGGCCGCGTCCTGGTCTCCCACGTTGAGGACCAGCAGCATCGGCTTCGCGGAAAGGAAGGTGAACCCGCGGACCCGCTTCTCCTCCTCCGGCGTCAGGTCCAGTTCGCGCAGCGGCTTTTCGCTCTCCAGCGCCTCCCTGAAGCGCGACAGGACGGCGTTCTCCATCTCCAACTCGGGCGATTTCGCCTTTTTCAGATCCTTGGCCAGCCGCTCCAGCCGTTTCTCGACGACGGCCAGGTCGGAGAAAATCATTTCCAGCTCGAAGACGCCCACGTCGCGCGGCGGGTCCACGCCGCCTTCCGCGTGCGGCAGGCTGGCATCGTCGAACGCGCGGACCACGTGCAGCAGCGCATCCACGTTCTTCAGGCTCGTGAGATACGTCGCCATCTCCCTGGCCTGGGTGCCGGACGCGCCCCTGGCGTCGCCGCGCGACAGGCCCGGGAGGTCCACGTACTCGACCGTCGCGTACGTGGTTTTCTGCGGTTTGACGACCGCGGCGAGCGCGTCGACGCGGGCATCGGGCACATGCGCGATGCCGATGTGCGCTTCGCGTCCGCCCCCCCACGAAGACGTATCCACGCGCCCCTGCGTCAAGAGCCTGAATATCGTGGTCTTCCCCACCTGCGGCAATCCGACAATTCCAACCTTCATAGGCCATCCTCGAACCAAGGCCGTTATGTTACCACAGGTCGGGGCGCGTTGGGTCCTGCGCCGCGCCCCGTGCCTTAGACGGGATGCGGGCTGCCCTGCGGCTGATTTCTTCCGGGATTTCGGCGCCCTTTGCGGCACGGGCCCGGACGGCACGACTGGCGGGTCACCACGGTCATCCGGCTCGCCCGTGAAATGGGGGTTTTCGCCCTGAGGGAGGGCATTCCGGCCCGTTCGTTTCCCTTTTATTCATCGGATGATCAAAAATTGCGAATCCGTTCAATATTTTCCTTGACACAAAGACAGACAAGAACTTATTGTGATGTGGTCAATGGTGGTTCAAAGTGGTTAAAAAGGGCCACCAATAAGCATTTTCCACTGAAAAGTAGTTTCGCAAACCGGGCATCTGGTTTGTTGCGAGTCTCATATGCTTTGGGGTAGGTATTCGGCCAAGATTGACGACAAATCGCGCCTGCGGTTGCCGGCGAAATTCCGTCGCGATCTGCCCGATACCGAGGACAACACCTACTATGTGACCAGCGACGACGGGCAGTGCGCCCAGATCTACCCGATTCCGGTTTGGGAAAGAGTGGCGCAGAAGTTCCAGGAACCTCCGAGAATGGATCCGGCCAAACTGAAGCTGCAGCGATTCACCAGTTACTATGGCCTCCTGACGCAGATGGACCCGCAGGGCCGGATCCTGATTCCCCAATCGCTGAGAGAGGACGCGCAGATCTCGGGCGACGTGATCGTCATCGGGAAAAGCGACCACCTCGAAGTGTGGAACGACGAGGTGTTCCGGAAGAGCCTCAAGGAAAGTCCTCTCACCCTGGCAGAGCGTGAGAGATTGGCCGAGCAAGGATTCTAGGCATGGACCGGAATTCGGGAGTCAGGAGTCAGAGAGCAGATTCTCCGGTTCGAATTATTCCGCACGTACTCCAATTCACATTCTGACTTCTGGCTTCTGCATTCCGGTTTTTTGATTTCTGAACGGGGACAGGGTGAGAGCCGCGGCACGGACCATCATGGCAGAGCATCCGGAAATATCGGACGAAGAACACGTACCCGTCATGACGGGAGAGGCGCTCGAGCTGCTTCGCTGCGCGCCGGGCGGAACCTTCGTCGACGCCACGGTCGGGCTCGGGGGGCATTCGCAGAGCATCCTCGAGCGGATCCGCCCCGGCGGCCTGCTGATCGGCATCGACCGCGACCGGGAATCCCTGGAGAAGGCGCAGGAGCGGCTGCGGCCCTTCGCGGGCTGCGTGCGGCTGTTCCACGACAACTATAAAAACCTTCCCCTGATCCTGAACAACCTGGCCGTCCGGCCGGTGGACGGGATCCTGGTGGACCTCGGCGTATCGTCCTACCAGCTGCTGTCTCTCGAGCGCGGTTTCAGTTTCCAGTCGGACGCCGTGCTGGACATGCGCATGGACCGGACCCAGCAGGGGAACGCGGCGGACCTGGTCAACAACCTTCCGGAAACGGAGCTCGCCGACATCATTTACCGCTACGGCGAAGAGCGCTTTTCGCGCCGCATCGCCGCCGCGATCGTGCAGGAACGGGAGCGGGCGCCCATCACGCGGTGCTCCCAACTGGCGGCGATCATCAGCCGCGCGTTCAGGGTGCGCGGGCACCAGGCGATCCACCCGGCGACGCGGACGTTTCAAGCCCTGCGGATCGCGGTCAACGAAGAGCTGCAGGGGCTGGAGGAATTCCTGGAAGACGCGTTCGGTTTTCTGAGGCCCGGCGGACGGCTCGTCGTGATTGCCTTTCATTCGCTGGAAGACCGGATCGTGAAAAGGACATTCCGCAGGCTGGCCGGGCAATGCGTCTGCGACGCGCCGCCCGAGCTCTGCCGGTGTCCGAGGCAGGCCCTGGGCTCTCTCGTGAACTCCCGTCCCGTCACCCCGGGACCGGAGGAGCTGGCCGCAAATCCGCGGGCGCGGAGCGCCCGCCTGAGGTCGCTGGAACGGCTGTGAGGTTTTATGCGATGCGGGTGCCGCAAGAGCCGCGCGCACGACTGAGGATTGGAGACAACGATGACCGATTGGGCTGACGGGATCGAAACGCGCAACTACGGGATCAAGAACGAGTTCGACGTGCGCATGCTGTCGGATCTCATGCGGATCATCATCGCCCTCGGGCTGGTCGCCGGGGCCCTGCTGTTCTATGCATGGGTCCGCAGCCAGATGGTCAACATCGGATACGAAAGCCAGAGCCTGTTCGCCGAGGAAGAATCGCTGCGGCGCACGCAGAAGCGGCTGCTGCTGGCCGAAGAGGTGCTCAAGAATCCGGAGCGCATCGACGTCATCGCCCGCAACGACCTCGGGATGACTCCACTGCACCCCGTGCAGCTCATCGCGGTGCGCACGCAGGTCGCGGCGCCCGGCGCTTCCGACCAGATGGCGTTGACCGACCTCAAGGCTTCAGGCCTGAAGAGGCCGGCAAAGCGGTTTTCGGGCTACTCCGACTGACAGGGTCTCTCGCAACCGATGGGGGGGGAGATTGATGGTTTGCGGTTGACGGTTGACGATTGACGCGCCGCGGCTCACTCGATCGTCAATTGCAGATCGTCCATCGCAAATCTTATGTCTGGACTCAAATCCGGCAGGATCGTCGCCATCATCCTGGGCATCACCTTCTGGAGTTTCTGCATCCTGGTCCGCCTGGTGCAGCTGCAGGTCTTCCAGCACCAGACTTTCACCCAGCTCGCGGCGCAACGCCAGCAGGTCACGCGCTCCATCCACGCGCCGCGCGGCATCATTTACGACAGCCACATGTCGGAACTGGCGACCAGCGTCACCGTCAGCACGGCCGTCGCCGAGCCGCGCAGGATCCAGGATGTCCAGGCGGCCGCGCAGGAACTGGCGAAAATCCTGGGCTTGAATCCACGGCGGCTCCTCGCCCGGATGATGGATCCGTCGCGGCAGGGTTTTCTGGTGATCCAGCGGAGGATCGATCCGCAGGCGGAGAAGAAAATCGAGGCCCTGGGGATCGACGGCGTTTACTTTGTGGACGAGAGCATGCGGGTCTACCCCCACCGCGAGCTCGCGTGCCAGACTCTCGGGTTCGTCAACATGAACGGCGACGGCGGAGCCGGAATCGAGCTGCAGTACGACAAGGACCTCAAAGGGAAAGAGGGCGTCTATTCCTTCGGCGTCGACGCGCGCCGCCGGTCTTTCCGCGTGAATGTCGACAAGCCGCCGGTCCAGGGCCATTCGCTGGTGCTCAGCATCGACAAATCGATCCAGTACATCGCGGACCGGGAACTGCGGGCCGCCGTCCGGGAATCGCGGGCCCGCGCCGGGGTGGCCATCGTCATGGAGTCGGAGACCGGACGGATCCTCGCCCTGTCCAACTACCCGCAGTTCAACTGCAACACCTACAACAAGGTGGCCCCGGACTACTGGCGGAACCGGGCCGTCTCGGACATGTTCGAACCCGGATCCACGTTCAAGGTCGTCGTGGCCACGGCCGCTCTCGAGGCGGGCCTGACCCGCCCGAACGAGTGGATCGACTGCCAGAACGGGACCATCGTCATCGGCCGCCACCCCTTCCACGACCACAAGCCGTACGGCATGCTGACATTCGGCCAGATCCTGGAGTACTCGTCCAACGTCGGCGCGGCCAAACTCGGCCTGCGGCTGGGGCAGCAGCGGCTGTACGAAGCACTCCGGAATTTCGGCTTCGGCTCCAAGTCCGGGATCGACCTGCCGGGCGAAATCATCGGGCTGGTGCGCGACTGGCGGGACTGGTCCGGGCTGTCGATCGGGGCGATCTCCTTCGGCCAGGAAGTGGGCGTGACCTCGCTGCAGATCCTGTCCGCCATCAACGCGATCGCGAACGGCGGCTATCGCGTCCGGCCCTCGGTCGTCGACCGGATCATCGACGAGAACGGCGACCTCGTGTTCGCACGCACCCCGGAGCGCACGAAGCTGATGAGCCCGCGGACGGCCGAGGCCGTCGCGGACGCCTTCGAGGGCGTGGTCCTCAGGGGAACGGGCAGACGCGCCGCGCTGGAAGGATACCGGGCCGCGGGCAAAACGGGCACCGCCCAGAAAATCGTGGGAGGCCGGTATTCCGACAGCAAATACGTATCTTCCTTTATCGGGTTTGCGCCGCTGCCCCAGCCCAGGATCACGGTGCTGGTCCAGATCGACGAGCCGGGCAAAGGCCATTACGGCGGGGACGTCTGCGCCCCGTTTTTCCAGAAGATCGCCCAGGAAACGCTGATGCAGCTCAGGGTCCCGCCCGACCCGGGCCTCCCGTTGCGCGCGATAACGACGCTGAAGGCCGATGCCGGGTCGAAGGATCATATTCCCAACGCCACCCCGGTCCAGCCGCTGCAGCCGCTCGCGGAAGCCCCGGCGCCGAGAAAGCCCGGGGAAGCCATCGCGGTCCCGGCGGGAGGGGAAATGATCGTGCTGCCGGACTTCCGGGGGATGGCCAAGCGGAAAGTTCTGGTCCGGTGCACGGAACTCGGGATTCGCCTCAAGGCGAACGGTTCGGGACTTGCCGTGGACCAGTGGCCGATGCCGGGGAGCAGCATCCCTGCGGGATCGACCTGCAGCGTGACGTTTACCAGGGGACCGCTTGGCGATTCCGCGTCGACCGCCGCTGCGGGCGACGTGAAGAAGAAACCCGCCGCGCCCATGGCCGCGAGCATGCGCCGTTAGGACCTGACGAATATGCAGCTGCAACGACTTCTGGAACAGATTCCGGGCATCGAGTGGACGGGGAATCCGGCCGTCGATATCGGCGGGATTTCCTACGACTCCCGTTCGGTGCGCCCCGGAGACCTGTTCGTCGCCGTCAAGGGGATGAAGTGCGACGGGGCGCGCTTCATCGCACAGGCGGTCGCGAACGGGGCCGCCGCGGTCGCGGCCGAGGGCAAGGCAGGGCCCGGGCTGCCGGCGGCTTCCGTCACGGTTCCGGACGCCCGCAGGTTTATGGCCGAAGCATCCCGCGTGTTCTACGGCGATCCGTCCTCGAAACTGAGACTCGTCGGCATCACGGGCACCAAGGGGAAAACGACCACGGCCTACCTGCTGGAATCGATCTTCCGCCATGCCGGGATCCGGTCCTGTCTCGCCGGGACTATCGAGATGCGCATCGGGCAGCAGCGCCTGCACAGCCAACACACCACGCCCGAATCGGTCGACCTGATGCGGTTCCTCGGCCGGGCGCTCGCCGGGGAGTGCACCCACGGCGTCCTGGAGGTATCCTCGCACTCCCTCGAGCTGAAGCGCGTCTTCGGAACCCGTTTCGCCGCCGGCGTGTTCATGAACCTCACGCACGACCACCTCGATTTCCACAAGGACATGGAAGCCTACTACCGGGCCAAGCGCATCCTCTTCTTTCCCGGCAACGGCAACCGGCTGGAAACCGCCGTGATCAACACCGACGACGCCTACGGCCGGCGTCTCGCGGGCGAAATCTCCATGCCGGTCATACGCTTCGGCTTTCACGAACCGGCCGACATCCGGGCAATCGGGTTCGCCAGCCGTTTCGACGGGACCGACCTGGAATGCGACACCCCGGCCGGGAAAATGCATTTCCGCCTCCGCCTGGTCGGCCGGCCCAACGTGTACAACGTCATGGGCGCGGCGGGAGCGGCCCTGGCCCTGGGCCTGGGGCCGGACTCCATCCGCGCCGGCGTCGAAAGTCTCGAGGGGGTGCCCGGCCGGATGGAGCTCGTGGAGGCGGGGCAGGATTTCAGCGTCCTGGTCGACTACGCGCACTCCCCGGACTCGCTGCAGAACCTCCTGGAAACGGTACGCCAGCTGCCCCACGCAAGGCTCATCGCCGTGTTCGGCTGCGGCGGCGACCGCGACAGGATGAAACGCCCCCTCATGGGCGCCATCGCCGCGAGACTGAGCGACTTCGTGTTCGCGACCTCCGACAATCCCAGGACGGAGGACCCGGCGGCCATCCTGAAG
>CAZTHE010000040.1:23504-31502 GCA_964613495.1 uncultured Acidobacteriota bacterium
AGCCCGGTTTGAAGGAAGGGCCGGCGCCCTACGTCATCGTGCCGGACCGGCGCGAAGCCATCGCCGCCGCCATTTCGGAGGCGAAAAGAGGGGACGTGGTCGTGATCGCGGGAAAAGGGCACGAGGATTACCAGATCCTCGGCAGCCGCGTCATCCCGTTCGACGACCGGAAACTTGCCCGGGAACTGATTCTCGGGCGGATACAAACGGAATAACCGCGGGGAACGGATCCCCGTTTTTTGTGCGGCACTCGGCCTATGCCCTGGCAATTGACTGCAGACCTGGTGGAATCGGCAACCGGCGGCGCCCTGAAGCGCGGGGGGAGAGAGACGGTATTTTCCGGCGTGTCCATCGACAGCCGGAGCCTGCTGCGCGGGGAGATCTTCTTCGCCATCCGCGGACCCAACCAGGACGGGCACCGCTACATCCCCGACGCGCTCTCGCGCGGCGCGGCCGGCGTGGTCGCGGATGGCGCCTACGCCTGTCCCGAAAACTTCCCCGCGGTCCTTTTCCGGGTGGACGACACGCACCGGGCGCTCAAGGACCTCGCGGTAGCCGTGCGCCGGCGCTGGCCGGGGACGCTGGTTGCCGTCACGGGAAGCATGGGCAAGACGACCACGCGCGCCTTCGTCGCCCAAGTGCTCGCGGGCGCCTTCAGCGTCTACCAGACGCCGGGCAACTACAACAACCTGTTCGGCCTGCCCCTGGCCCTGTTCGGCCTGCGCCCGCACCACGATTTCGGCATCTTCGAAATGGGGATGAGCGCGCCCGGCGAGATCGCCGAAATGTGCCGGATCGCCGCGCCGTCGATCGGGATCCTGACCAACGTCGCACCCGTACACCTGGAGTTTTTCAGTTCGGTCGAAGACATCGCCAAGGCCAAGGGAGAGCTGGCGGAGGCGCTGCCGGCCGACGGGCTGCTGCTGTATAACGCCGACGACCCGCTCGTGTGCGGCATCGCAGGCCGCTTCCCCGGACGCAGCCTGTCGTTCGGCCTCTCCGGCTCGGCCGGCATCCGCGCCTCCGGCGTGACCATCTCGGGTCCCGCGGAAACCCGCTTCGTCCTGCATTGCGGGGGAGCCGCGCATCCGGCCTCCGTCCCGCTGGCCGGCGCGCATTACGTCATGGACGCCCTCCCCGCCGTCGCCCTGGGGCTCGAATACAAGGTTCCCCTGGAGCGGCTGATCGCGGGATTGAACGGACTGGAGCAGGTATCCATGCGCGGCCGGTTCCTGCCCTTCAGGGAAGGGTTCGCCGTCATCGACGACACCTACAATTCGAACCCCAGGGCGCTGATGCAGATGATCGACGTCCTGGCCGGAGTTCCCGCCTTTGAACGCCGCATCCTGGTGGTCGGCGAAATGCTGGAACTGGGCAGGGATTCCGGGGCGCTGCACTACGAGTGCGGCGCTTACGCCGCCGGCCGGAGGCTGGACTTCGTGATCGGGGTTCGCGGCGCGGCCCGTGAGATCGTCCGCGGCGCCCTGGACGCGGGAATTCCCGAGTCAGGGGCGCGCTTCTTCCCCGACTCGGACACGGCGGGGGAATTTGTCCGGAGCCTGGTGCGGGAAGGGGACCTGCTGCTGGTCAAAGGCTCGCGCGGAGTCCGCACGGAAAGAATCGTGCAGACGCTGCGCACGTATTTTCAGATTTTGCGCTCATGATGCGGGGAACCGGGGAAATGGCCTATCAGGGGAAAACAGCGCTGGTGGTGGGAGCCGGAAGGAGCGGGCTGGCGTCCGCCCGCTTCCTGCTCGGTTGCGGCGCGAGCGTCGTCCTGACGGATACGAGGACGGAAGAATCCCTGAGAAGCGAGATCGACTCCCTGCGCGCTCTCCCGGGGGCAGCAGGCGGACTGCGGCTCGAACTGGGCGGCCACAGGAAAGAGTCCTTTGCGCGGTGCGACTTTGTCGTCGTCAGCCCGGGAGTCAGTCTCACCCTCCCGTTCTTCGACATCAGCCGCAAATCGGGCATTCCGGTGATCGCAGAAGTCGAACTCGCATCGAGGCACCTGAAGGGGAAAATCATCGGCATCACCGGCTCGAACGGGAAGACGACGACGACGACGCTCGTGGCGGCCATGCTCGAGGGGGCCGGGATGCGGGTCCACGCCGCCGGGAACATCGGCGCGCCCCTCATCGGCTTCGCCGCCGCATCGCGGCCCGCGGACGTGTATGCCGTGGAGCTGTCGAGTTTCCAACTCGAAAGCATCCGGGAATTCCGGCCCTTCATCGCATCGGTCCTGAACCTCACCCCGGACCACATGGACCGGTATCCGGGCTTCGACGCGTATGTCGCGGCGAAGCGGCGGATCTTCATGAACCAGGAGCGCACGGACTTCGCCGTCCTGAACGCGGACGATCCGGCGGCGGCGGCGCTGCAGGACGGAATACGCGCCACGCCGGTCCTGTTCAGCCGGAAATCGGACGTCGCGCCCGGGGCCTTCGTCCGCGGCGAACGCGTGATTTTCCGGGATTCGGAGGGGGAGAAGGACCTGTTCCCGACGGCGGCCGTCGGGTTGAAGGGACTGCACAACCTGGAAAACGTCCTCGCGGCCTGCGCCATGGCCATCCTGGCCGGCGCGCCCCCGGAAAGCCTCGAAGAGAGCGTGCGGCGGTTCCGGGCAGTGGAACACCGCATCGAGTGGGTGCGCGAACTCGACGGCGTGCAGTATTACAACGACTCCAAGGCCACGAACGTGGACGCGGCCACGAAGGCGCTCGAGTCGTTTCCCGGCAACGTTTTATGGATCGCCGGAGGGCGCGACAAGGCGGGAGACTTCACCGTTCTGCGCGCGCCGGTCCGCGAGCGGGTCCGGCACGCGGTCCTGATCGGCGAAGCCGCGGACAAGATCCGCGCCGCGCTGGAAGGGGCGGCGGAAATGAGCGGGGCGCGGTCCATGGAAGAGGCGGTGTCCGCCTGCAGGAGCCTGGCGCGCCGGGGAGACGTCGTTCTGCTCGCCCCGGCCTGTGCCAGTTTCGATATGTTTGACAATTACGAGCACCGCGGCCGCGTCTTCAAGGAAGCCGTGAACGCGCTGAAGCCGGATTCGGGGTTCTGAGGAATGGCCTATAAACCGAGCAACGACAAGATCCTGTTCATCACCACCGGCCTGCTGACGATTTTCGGCCTCGTCATGGTGTACAGCGCGTCCAGCGTGGCCGCATCCTCGCAGCACGGGATGTCGTCCTATTTCTTCATCCGCCAGCTCGTCTACGCGGGCATCGGGTTCGCCCTGCTGATGCTCCTGATGAACCTGGACTACCATGTCTGGCAGCGCCCCCGGATCATCATCGCGGTCCTGTGCGTCTGCGCCTTAGCGCTGGCGTTCGTTCTGACGCAGCCGGAGGTCAACGGCGCCCACCGCTGGCTGCGCTACGGCGGCCTGATCTCCTTTCAGCCGTCGGAAGTGGCCAAGCTGGCCGTGATTATTTTCGTCGCGGCCTACCTGCAGAGGCACGAGTCCGAAATCAACGAGCCGGTCCGGGGGCTGTTGCCGTTCGTCCTGGTGATCGGGCTGTTCGCCGGCCTGATCGCCGTCGAGCCGGACCTCGGGCAGGCGATCTGCCTCTGCTTGATCGCCGGCGTCCTGTTGTTTGCCGCCGGAGTGTCCTGGCGCTACATCGCCGGGGCGGCACTGCTCTCGCTTCCGGTTTTTTACTTTTTCGTACTGCGGGTTCCCTTCCGGCTGGAGCGCGTCCGGTCGTTCCTGAACCCGTTCCACGACCCGCTGGGCTCGGGCTGGCAGATCTCGCAATCCCTCACGGCGGTGGGAAGCGGCGGCTTCACGGGACTGGGGCTTGGGGGCAGCAAACAGAAGCTCTTCTTCCTCCCCGAGGCCAGCAGCGACTTCATATTTGCCGTCATCGGGGAAGAACTCGGTCTGATCGGGACCTTTTTCGTCACGATGGCGTTTCTCGTGTTCTTCTACCGGGGGATGCGCATCATTCTCAGGTCGCCGGACCGTTTCGGCTTTTATCTCGGCCTCGGGATCACGCTCATGGTCGTCCTGCAGGGATTCATCAACATCTCGATGGTGCTGGCCATGATGCCGACAAAAGGGATCGCTCTGCCTTTCATCAGCCAGGGGGGCAGTTCGCTGCTGCTCAACCTGCTGGCCACGGGCGTGCTGCTGAACCTGTCGCGGCACGAAAGGCCGATGGAGGCGGCGGACTGACATGTTCCGGAAGATACAGAAACTGCATTTCGTGGGGATCGGGGGGATCGGCATGAGCGGCATCGCCGAACTCCTCCTCAACCTGGGATACCAGGTCTCCGGATCGGACCTGAAGACGAGTCCCGCCACCGAGCGGCTGGTGGCCCTCGGCGGCAGGATCCGCCTCGGGCACGGCGCGGGAAATGTCGCAGGCGCCAATGTCGTCGTCATCTCCTCGGCCGTCCGCCCGGACAACGTCGAGGTCGTCGAGGCGAAGCGGCTGCAGATCCCCGTGATCCCCAGGGCTGAGATGCTGGCCGAACTGATGCGCCTGAAATACGGCGTGGCCGTCGCCGGATCGCACGGCAAGACCACGACGACATCGATGATCGCAACCGTGCTCGTGACCGGAGGCTTCGACCCGACCGCCGTCATCGGCGGACGGCTCAACGCCTTCGGCAGCAACGCCAAGCTCGGCAAGGGCGACTTTCTCGTCGCGGAGGCGGACGAAAGCGACGGGTCGTTCCTGAAGCTCACGCCGGCGATCGCCGTAATCACGAACATCGACCGGGAACACCTGGACCACTACACGGACCTGGACGCGATCCGGCAGGCGTTCACGGCTTTCGCAAACAAGGTCCCGTTCTACGGGGCCGTAGTGATGTGCCTGGACGACCCGAACGTCCAGGCGATCCTGCCGGGAATCGAGCGGCGCATCGTGACGTACGGGACGAATCCCCAGGCGGACCTCGTGGCGTCGCACATCGAATTCGCGGATTTCGGCGCTTCCTGCCGGGTCCGGCACAAGGGGGAAGATCTCGGGCTCCTGCGGCTGCGCGTCCCGGGAGAGCACGGGGTCCTCAACGCGCTCGCCGCCGTGGCGACCGGGCTGGAACTGGAAATCCCGTTCGAAAAAATCGCGGCCGCGCTGGCCGCGTTCCAGAACGCGGACCGCCGGTTCCAGATCAAGGGGGAGAAGGGGCGCGTGCTGGTCGTGGACGACTACGGGCATCACCCGACCGAGATCGCCGCCACGCTCAGCGCCGCGCGCCACGCATGCGACCGCCGGATCGTGACCGTGTTCCAGCCCCACCGGTACTCGCGAACGCGGGCGCTGGAGGAGGAATTCGCCCGGGCTTTCCTCGGCGCGGACGTCCTCATCGTCCTGCCCATTTATGCCGCGGGGGAGGACGCGGTGCCGGGAGTCACATCCGAAAGGCTCGTGGACCGGATCCGGGACTTCGGGCACCGGGAGGTCCGCTACGCGCCGGGATTCGCGGAGGCGCAGGCGATGCTCCGGGAAACGCTCCGGGAGGGCGACATGCTGCTCACCCTCGGTGCCGGGGATGTCTGGAAAGCGGGCGAGGAGTATCTGAGGGGATAAAAGCGAAACCGGGACGGGAAAGGCGCGTTTTGGGCCTAATCCTCGTCCCCTGTTTCCTGTAATCTATTTGCTTCAACCGGAGCTCCGGGAAAAGGCGAGATGGAGATAAAAACCACACGATCGCGGGACGCGGGAAACGCCCGGGCGGTTCCGCCGGCGGCCGCGGCCAGGACTGCGCGCAGAAAGGCGGCGCGCAAGGCCGGCAAAAACCGCGTGGCCGGACGCCGCGCCGTCTCGGCGCTCAGGATCGCGGCGAAGATCGGCGGATTCGCGGCCATCGTCGCGTTTCTCGCGTCCATTTTCGTCTACGCCTACACGTCGGAGAAATTCAACCTGCGCCAGGTCACCTTTTACGGCTGCAAGGAGTTGGACCGGAAGGAACTGGAATCGATTATCCGGCGCGATTTCCCGGCCAACGTGCTGCGCATCGACCTCGAGCGGCTGAAGGAACGGCTGGAAAAGGAAACCTGGGCCCGGCGCGTCGAGATAAGGAGGGTGCTCCCCTCGGACCTCGTCGTTATCGTGGAGGAGCGCACGCCGTCGGTGGTCCTCGAGATGGACGGCGGCCTGATGATCGCCGACGCGGAAGGGATCCTGCTGGGCCGCTTCGATCCCCGGTTCGGCAAGCTGGACGTGCCCGTTTTCAAGGGCGTCCTGGGAGAGGATGCCGAGAGCTACGTCCTCTACCAGGAGGAAAACGCGGCGCGGGTCCGCCAGGGGCTCGCGATGCTCTCCGAGATCGAGTCGGGGCTGCCGGACTCCACGAAGAAGATCTCCGAGGTCGACCTCTCGGACCGGAAGAACCTGAAGATCTTCCTGGTCGACGACACGGCCGAGGTGTACCTCGGCGAGAAGAATTATCTGAAACGCTTCCGCGCCCTGATGGACAACATGGACGAATACCGGAAGCTGAAGGACCAGTACAGCGTCTTCGTATCGATAGACATGCGCTACGAAAACCAGATCGTCTACCTCCCCGGGCGGGCACGCATGGAATAGCGGTCGCGGAAGGAAGAACAGAGAAACACGTGAGCAAAAACAATCGAACCATATGCGGGCTGGACGTCGGGACCACCAAGATCTGCATGATGATCGCCCGCGTCCGCTCCGACGGCGGCATCGAGGTGCTCAGCACCGGCTACGCCCATTCGAGCGGGCTGAAGAAAGGCGTCGTCGTGGACCTCGACGAGGCCGCCGCGTCGATCCGGAAGGCCGCGGACGAGGCGGAATCCAAATCGGGGGTTTCGGTGGACTGGGTGACCGTCGGGGCGACCGGAGACCACTTCCAGAGCTTCAATTCCCACGGCGCCGTCACCATCGAGGGGGAACACCAGGAAGTCACCGCAGACGAAATGGCGCAGGTCATCCGCGCCGCCCAGTCGATCCCGATCCCCCCGGACCGGGAGGTCATCCACGTGCTGCCGCAGGAGTTCTTCCTGGACGACCACGGGGGCATCCAGAACCCGGTGGGATTGTTCGGGTCGCGCCTCGATGTGAATATCCACGTGGTCACCTGCCAGAGCGCACAGAACCAGAACCTGATCAACGCCGTCAACAAGGCTCAGATGCGCGTGAAGAAGGTGATCCTCCAGCAGCTGGCCAGCGCCGAGGCGGTCCTGACCAAAGACGAGCGCGAACTCGGCACGGCCGTGATCGACATCGGCGGCGGCACGACGGACATCGCGGTGTACCTCAACAACGCCGTGCAGTTCACGCGGGTCCTGCCGGTCGGGGGAGCCCATTTTACGCGCGACCTGGCCATCGGCCTGCAGACGCCGATGGAAGAGGCGGAGCGCATCAAGAAGGAATCCGGCACGGTGCTGACCGAGAGGGCGGGAGACGGAGAAACCATCCTCATCCCGGGCATGGGGACCCGCACGGCCCGCACCGTGACCCGCATGGCGGTCTGCGAGATTCTCAGGGACCGCGCGGTGGAGATCCTGGAACTGATACGCGACCAGCTGTCCAAGGCAATCGAGAACGAGCGCCTGATCGCGGGAGTCGTGCTGACCGGCGGCGGCAGCATGATCGACGGCATGCTGGAACTGACGGAAGAAATGCTGGGGATGCCCGCACGGCAGGGATTGCCCCTGGGAGTCCAGGGGCTGACCCAGGAACTGTCGCACCCGGTCTATGCCACCTCGGTGGGGCTGGCCCTGTACGGCGCGGAAGAGGCCGGGTACCGCGGAAAAAATTCGGGAAAATCCAACGGATCGAAGGGATTGTTCGGCAGAATATTGTCATGGACCGGCAATTAACCGCCGGTTCCTCGGAGGAGGATTGGGATGCAGACGGAAAAACTGCGGTTCGAAGATGACACGTTGAGGTTCCGGTTTGACGAAGACTGGCAGCCTCCTGCGAAAATCAAGGTCGTCGGCGTCGGCGGGGCGGGAGGCAACGCCGTCAACCGCATGATCCAGTCGAAGATCGGCGGGGTGGAGTTCATCGCGGCGAACAC
>CAZTHE010000041.1:0-31242 GCA_964613495.1 uncultured Acidobacteriota bacterium
CAGTTCGCACCGGTGGCGCTGCCCGTAATCGAAACTCAGGGCGTAGACTTCGAATCCCTCCTTCAGCGCCAGCGCCAGGACGGTGCTGGAATCGATGCCTCCGCTGAAGAGTGTCACCGCGCGTTTCATTTTTTTCGAGATCCTCCGGAGTCCCTCTTGCCGGCGCCGGCCGGAAACGCCCATTCGCCTGTGCACGCCGCGTGCCAAATGTTAGAATAATCCATTTTTGGGGAAAAGATGCTTCAAATCAAGGGCCTCGGCAAGGCGTTTCGCGGCGAGTGGCTGTTCCGGTCGCTGGATTTCCAGATCAACGAGCGGGACCGCATCGGCCTCGTCGGAGACAACGGGACGGGGAAGTCCACGCTCATGAAAATCCTGGCCGGCCTGGCGGCCGCGGACGAAGGCGGCGTCACGGGCGCCCGGGACCTGACCTTCGGCTACCTGCCGCAGGACGGCCTGTTTCTGCGCGGCCGTACCCTATTGGAAGAAGCGCTCTCGGTCTATGAGTCCCTGATCCTCATGGAGCGGGAAATCCGGGATCTCGAGCACACGCTGGCGGACATGCGGCACGAAGGCCCCGAATACGAAAAGACGCTCGGGAGGTACGCGGACGTCACCCAGCAGTTCCGCCTGAGGGAGGGGTATTCCATCGAGGCGAAGGCGGGCTCCGTCCTGCTCGGCCTCGGCTTCACCCGGCAGGACCTCGAGCGCCCCTGTGAGGATTTCAGCGGCGGCTGGCAGATGCGCATCGCGCTGGCCAAGCTGCTGCTGCTCGAGCCCAGCCTGCTGCTGCTCGACGAGCCGACGAACCACCTGGACCTGGAGGCGAGGAACTGGCTCGAAGAGTATTTGAGGAGCTCGTGCTGGTGTCGCACGACCGCTATTTCCTGGACGCGTCGGTGGAACGGGTCCTGGAGATCCGGAACCGGGCCGTGCATTTTTACCGCGGCAACTATGCCGAATTCCTGCGCCAGCGCGAAGAGCGGCTGGCGCAGCTGCGCGCCGAGTACGAGGCGCAGCAGAAGGAAATCGCCAGGATCAAGGCGTTCGCCGACAAGTTCCGCTACAAGGCCACCAAGGCCGCGCAGGTGCAGAGCCGTCTGAAGGACCTCGAACGCATGCCGCGGATCGAAATACCGCCCGACACCAAGCCGATCCGCCTCCGGTTTCCCGAAGGACCCCGGACCGGGCGCATCGTGCTCGAGCTCGCCGGCGTCACGGCCGGCTACGGGCAGACGCCCGTCTTCCGCGACCTGACCTATATCCTGGAGAAGGGGGAGCGGGTGGCCCTCGTCGGCCCGAACGGCGCCGGCAAATCGACCCTGATGAAGATCCTGGCGGGCCGATTGACCCTCGCGGCGGGGCAGCGCAGGGAGGGGCACAACGTAATCGTTTCCTACTTCTCGCAGGACCAGGACGACCTCCTCGCCTCCACCCGGACGGTCTGGGACGAGGTCTACTCCGTCGCACCGAACCACATCGTTCCCCAGTTGCGCACGCTGCTCGGGTGCTTCCTGTTTTCGGGGGATGCCATCGAGAAGCCGGTTTCCGTCCTGAGCGGCGGCGAGCGGAGCCGGCTCGTCCTCTGCAAGCTGCTGTTGTCTCCCGCCAATTGCCTGCTGCTGGACGAGCCGACGAATCACCTCGACATCCGGTCGAAGGACATACTGATGGACTCGCTGCGCGAATATGAAGGCACCGTGGTCTTCGTCAGCCACGACCGGTATTTCCTCGACGGGCTGGCCACCAGGGTGCTGGAGGTGGGGAATCAGACCGCGGTGACGTATCTCGGCAACTACGAGGATTACCTCTTCAAGAAGGCGGAGGCGGACAAGGCGCAGGCGGAGCCGGCCGCGCAGCCGGCCGAACCTTCCTCCGCACCCGCCGCCGGAGCGGCGGACGCCGAACCCGTCGTGCGGAGAAAGAAGGTCAATCCCTACAGGATCCGCCAGGTCCGGGAACAGATCGATAAGGTCGAGGGGCAGATTCAGTTGCACGAAACCCGGATCGCCGTCCTGACGCGGATGCTGGCCGGGGAAGAGCTCTACCGGGACCACCAGCTGTTCCGGGAGACCATGGACGAGCATGACCGGCTGCAGCGGGACCTGGACCTGTGCATGGCGCGGTGGGAAGAACTCCATACCAAACTCGAGTCGCTGCAGAATCCCCGCGCCGGTTCCGGAGATTAAGTTGCGGTAATTGTCGACTGGCGGCCGGATCTGTGGTATTCTTATTTTTCACCAGCCATGGGGCAGTACTAAATCATTCGACGTTAAACTCATCGTGCGGGGAAATGGCAGAACCTCCTGGAAACCGGTCCCCCGGGGTGAACCCAAAAGCCTACATCCCTTTGGCTTTGCAGGCGGTTGACGGACGCACCGGCCGGTGCGCCGCCGCCGCAGATTTTTGAGGAGGAGAATGTCTAGAAAATACCGTCAATCCGGCTACATGGACGCCGACCGCGAAAGAAAACCGAAACCGCCGCCGCGGCCGAAAGGACCCGGGGGAAGAGTCGAAACCAAGTTTCACCTGATCACGCGCTGCAACAACTGTGCATCGGAGATCCAGGTGATGGAGAGCATCCAGGTTACGGACAAGTGCAAGAGTTGCGGTACCGATCTGCACACGTGCCGCAATTGCCTGAATTTCGATCCTTCGGCGCGCAACGAATGCGTCAAGCCGGTGGAAACCCGCGTGACGAACAAGAGCGCCAACAACTTCTGCCCCCTATTCGAACCCAAGGTCCTTATCGAAAAACAGGGAAGCGGCGCGCCTCCGCCCAGAGTCGAAAACAGCCACCGCCAGGCCTTCCTCGATCTGTTCAAAAAGTAAAACGCCACGAACCGCACGCCCGGAATGGTGCGCGTGCGCGATTCGTGGCGGTTTCCCTTCCCATCTATGGGTTAACGCGTCCGGATTATGCCGACAACTGCGACGTGCAGTGCGGGCAGCGCTTGGCCGGAATCGGGATAGCCGAGGCGCAGAACGGGCATTCCTTGGTCGTCGGCGCGGCTGCCGGCGCTTCGCGCCGGAACCGGTTGACCTGTTTGATTACCAGGAATATGGCAAACGCCACGATCAGGAAGTCGATGACCGCCTGGATGAAGATGCCGTAGTTGAGAGTGGCCGCACCCGCGGCCTTGGCGGCCTCGATGCTCGGATAGCTTTCCCCGGACAGGTTGATGAACAGGCTGCTGAAATTCGCCTTTCCCAGCAGCAGCCCGAGGGGCGGGGTCAGGATATCGGAGACAAACGAGGTGATGATCTTGCCGAACGCCGCGCCAATGATGATCCCGACGGCCATGTCGAGAACGTTTCCCTTCATCGCGAATTCTTTGAATTCTTTAAACATGGTCCCTCCGCGTTTGTGATGGATCGCCCTTTCAGCAGGCGGGATCAGCATACATAAATCGCCGGCACATTGGCATGAAATTCCCGAAAAACTTTTTGGCGCCGGCGTTTCGGCGACGCGGGCCGGTCCGCGTTATTCCCGGGAACCCTTGAGTTCCTTGCCGTAGAGTTTCAGGAAATAATCTATGGTCTCGACCCGAAGCTTGATGGATCCCGTCGGCTTGTTCTCGTCGATATCCTTGAAGGCAAAATAGGGAGTGCCCGAGGTCTCCACGATTTTTTCGATCGTGGTGTAGATCGGCGCGTCGTGCCCGCACTTGAAATTCGAGAGCTCGACCGCGATCAGGTTGGGGTGCCGTGCGGTGAACTTGGCGGCCCAGACCTTATTGGCGCTGTTGGCCGAGAAGGTGTGCTTCCAGACGTCGCTGACGTCCATGGGGTGCGGCACGATCCCTTCCCGGACTTCCTCGCCGAAGAGCCGTTCGAGCAGGTCCTCGTCCATGGGGAGCGTCGCCTGGGAGAATACCGGGTAGCCGCGCTTCTGCAGTTCTTCGGGGATTCCCTGGTTGACGCCCGGATCGTGGTGGTACGGCCGCCCCAGCAGCACCACGCCGACCTCCCCTTCTCTTTCCAGCCGGTCGACGATCTCGCGCGCTTTCCGGCGGATGTCCGCCTCGTACCGGTCGAGCGCCTCGTATCCCGCCTGGATCGCGCCCCAGTTTTCGGCTCTGGACAGCCGGAGCGCGTCGCCCCAGGCCCCGAACATCTGCCGGGCCAGGAGCTGCGGCCGGGAGAGGTCCAGCAGCGGATTCACGTACACGACGCCGTTGTCGGCGAAGAGGTCCGTCTCCTTGGTGAAAGCCGCCCGCACGACCTCCGGGGTGAGGGCCGTGGTCGGGCACGCGTTGCTCGCGCGGATGTTGACCAGCGGGGTGCGCAGCACGTCGAACATCGGGAAGAAGATAAAGTCCAGCGGTTTCCGCCTGTGCTTCTCGAACAGGAGGTTGTGTACGTGGGCCAGCCCGAGTTTCGAGGGGTAGCAGGGATCGATCGCGCCCCGTTTGGAGCCCGCGCGGAACATCTCCTCGCTGGTGAAATCGGAGAAGACGATGTTTTCCCGCAGCACCCCCAGCGTTTCAAAATAGACGTTGAAGAGCGGGGCGTACGCATACATTCCCAGGACGCGCGGGATCCCGATGCGGATCGCGGCCCTTCGCCCGGCGATCTTCCGCCGCCGCGCGTTCCGGGCGGGAGCCGGTGCGGGCGCGTGCACTTTCCAGATCTCTCTCCCGGCGATTTCGAGCAGATTCGGGTGCGCCTCGCGCGCGGCATCCAGCCCCTTCTGGATGGCTTTCATCGCGCCGATGTCCTCCACCGCCCCTTTCTCGCAGGTCGCGACAATCAGGCGCCGCCGGCCGTCCCCGTTGCCCGTGCCGATGTCGATGAAGGTGCGGAGACAGTGGTTCTTGCAGAAATGGCACCGTGTCTCCTCGCCGACCGTGGTCCGGTACTGGATGTGGCGCACGGCGTCCAGCCCGATGAAGGTCGTTTCCCTGCCCTGCTGCCACAGGGTCATGGCCTCGAACGCGGCGCCGATGGCGCCGGCTTCGCCGGCATGCTTGTGGACGATGATCTCGGGCGTTTTGCCCGAACCCTGGAACCGCTTCCGGATGAAATCCACCTGCGCCTTGACCGCGGCCAGGTTGTTCTGCGTGCCCCCCTGCAGGATGAAGCGGGTTCCCAGCTCGGGAAGGTTGGGGATGTTGGCGATGTACAGCCAGACGTTTTTCGGCAGGACGGCCGCGAGGCCTGCCAGGATTTCGTTCGGCTGCCAGCCCTGGCTCTGGAAACTCGCGATGTCCGATTGCAGGAAGACCGCGCAGCCGTAAGGGAAGACCGGCATCTCCCGGGCCGTGAACGCGACTTCGGCGAACTGTTCCACCCGGTAGCCGAACCCTTCGGAAATCGCCTGCAGGAAGTAGCCGTTCCCCGCCGAGCACTGGGTGTTCAGCTTGAAATCCTTGACCCGGCCGTCCTTGAGGATGATCAGTTTGATGTCCTGTCCTCCCACGTCCACGATCGCGTCAGGCGCCTCGTAATAGTGCAGGGCGGATTTGGCGTGGGCCACCGTCTCGACGAGGGCGACATCGGCGCAGATGACGTCCCGGAGCGTGTCTTTGGCGTATCCGGTCGTCGCGGCCCCCAGCACCTCGATGGCGGCTCCCTGCGACTCGACCTGGGCGCGAAGCTTTTCGAGGATCTCGATCGTGTCCTCGATCGGGTTGCCCTTGGACAGCTGATACGCCCGCGCGAGGACCTCCCCCTCCGGGGACAGGAGGACGGCCTTGGTGGACGTGGACCCGCCGTCCACGCCGATGAAGCCCCGCGCCGTATCCCCCGGGTTGAATTTGGGAGGCTGGAAGGGCGGGGGGGCGTAGTTCCTCAGGAAGACATCCACTTCCTCGCGGGAGGCGACCAGCGCCGGCGTTCCCTGCCCGCCTTTGCCCCGGCCGCGCGCACGGCCCAGCTGTAGATCTTCCAGTTGCCCCGGGCCGAGGTACCTGCCGATTTCGGGACCTTCCTCCCTGCCGTAGGCGGCGGCTCCCAGCGCGCCGTAATATTCCGCATCCTCCGGCGCCCGGACGAGGTCCTCCACGCGGGCTCCCTGGGGCACCCGGATGCCGCGTTCCTCCCACATCAACGCGATGTTGTGCTGGAACGCCTCGCGCATGCCGGGGATGAAGGCATTCGGACCGCCCAGCAGGAGCACCTGGGGAAGCAGCGTATGCCCCCGCGCCAGGACTTTCAGGTTCTGCAGGACGAAGGCGTCGAAGAGCGACGCCATGAGTTCGGCCGCCGGGATGCCCTGTTTCTGCAGGCCGTTGATATCCGTTTCGGCGAATACGCCGCACTTCCCGGCCACGGGATGCACGCGGATCCCCCGGTATCGCAGCGTGCACAGGTCCCGGAGGGGGATGCCGAGCTTCATGCTGATCTTGTCGATCACGGCTCCCGTGCCGCCGGCGCACTTGTCGTTCATCGAGAGGGTCTTTTTGATGCGTCCCGTTTCGGGATCCCTGTTCAGGATGACGATCTTGGCGTCCTGCCCGCCGATTTCCACGAAAGAGGTCGCTTCCGGACAGATTTCCTCGACCATGAGGGACGCGGCCAGGACTTCCTGCACGAATTTCGCCCCGATGAGGTCGGCCAGCGTGTTGCCGCCGGATCCGGTCATAAACACGCGGCAGTTGCCGGGCGCGATGCCGGTCGCCGCTTCCATGCGGCGCAAAAAGTCCAGCAGCGTTTCCACCTGGCGCGTCTCGTGGCGCCGGTAGTCCTTCCACAGGACTTCGCCCGTCTGCGCGTCCGCGACGACCGCCTTGACGGTCGTGGATCCAACGTCGATGCCTGCGCGAAATTGTGAAGCCGTCACTGGACTCTCCTGAGAATGAATTCGGGATTCGAGTGCAGCTTCGAATCCCGGATCGATTTATGCCTGGTGGCCGGCCATCAGGTCGTTGACATGGAAGATGAAGTTCGCCGCTACGCCTGCGATTCCGGGATGGTGCGGGACGCGGTAGAGCGACCGGTGGAGGTCGGCGCGCTGGGAGGCGAACGCCTGGACTTCCTCGATCCGCCTGCCGGTAGTGCGCAGCGCCTGCTGCAGTTCCGCCTTCGCTTTCGTCTTGGCCTCCCCCAACGCCATCTGGACGCGGCTGTGAGCGTTGACCTCCCCTTCGCCGGAAGTCTCGATCGGGAGGTAGATCATGTCCTTGAATTTGCTTGTGACGGCCGACTGGACCCCGTCGGACTGGGAGGAAGGCAGGCAGCCGAAGGGCTTCAGGCTGAGCACCATGTGGCAGAGCTTGTGGCTGTGGTAGTAGATGTTCTTCCCCACTTCCAGGTATCCCTCGCCGCCCCGGGCCAGCGGTTGGTAGAAGGGATTGGCCATCTGGGCGAGCTGATCCTGCGGGACAAGCGTGTGCGCCGTTTCGCCGAATGCCCGGATGACCTGGTGATACAGGCGGGCGTAGATGTATTCGCCGAACGCGTAAAGGGCGCGCTTCTTCTGAAAGTCGAGCTCGTTGCAGAAGCGCTGCCGCAGGTCCCACCGGCCGGGCTCCAGACCCTGTGCGTTCAATCCGCGGCGCGGGTAGAGCTGCATCCTGGCATGCGCCAGCAGGTAGGCGATCCACGTGCCGATGGCCTCCGGCTGCACGTGGGCCCCTTCGCGCTCCAGGAAATCGAACATCCGGTAATTGCCGCTGCTCTCCGTCGTCTGCGCCCAGAATTCGCCCACGACCTTGACGACGGGCTTGAGTCTCAGCCGGTCCACGGCGATCCCGTCGATGCGCTTGCGGCACCGCGCCACGGCGTCCTGGAACTCGCTGCCGTGGAGATGCCGCCGCATTTTGAACAGAAAGCTCAGCAGATGCCGCAGGAAGTCGTGCCTTGCCAGAAACGCCGTGACGAAGCCCGGAACCTTCTCCGCCAGGTCGGGGGCCTTGTAGCCCCGCAGATGTTCGCAGAGGTCCTGGACGCAGAGGTCCATGACGCGATTGGTCTCCCCGGGATTCACTTCATACGGCCGGATGTTGTGCGTCAGGTCGTTCAGCACGTCGCCGAGAAACAGGACCTTCAGCATGCCCATGCCGAAGTCGATGCCGTATTTCAGCCCCGGCGCTTCGACCTTCTGCCGGATGCCGTCGTCCTGCTGGAAACGCAGGACCCGGAACCCGTCGAATCCGGCGTTCTGGAGAGCCATCCGGTACTCGGCCGCGTAGGTGCTGAACCGGCACGGGCCGCAGGAACCCGCGGTGAAATACAGGTACTTGTCGATGATGTCCTTGCGCTCCATGCCCTGAGCCTCCAGCCCGCGCAGGTACTGGATCAATGCCCCGGAGGTGAAATAGACGGGGCTGCACTGGCCGTTGTTGCCGAACTCCTTTCCGAGCTGGAAGGCTTCCTGGTCCGGAACCGGCAGGCGCTCGCAGCGGTAGCCGCTGCCCTGGAACACGGCGCGGATGAACTCTTCGTGCTTCGGCGTAAGCCCGCCTACGAGGATGGTGACCTTGTCTCGCTCTTCCGCGGTGAACGGACGCTCCACGGGGCGCCGGTATTGCCGGTTCTTCCTGATGCTGGAAAGCTGTGGCTCCATTACGTATTCCCGAATCTCGATTCACAACAAGCGCAACAACCGTAACAGGTTAGATTTTACCCAATGGGCCTGCCGGGTGCAAAATTGATTTGGCGCGCCGCGCGGCCGCCGTTCCGGCGGCTCGCCGGAAATGCGCCAACCCGCGCCATTCATGAAGCCTCTGCTGCGGATATTCTGATTCCAGATTGCAGATTCCAGATTCCAGACAAGCCCGCGAGTCACCGGTTCGGGCAGGAGGGAGCGGGATTGGGGCGAAGGATTGTCGGGCATCGCCTGGTCGCACTCCATCCGGAATCTGGAATCTGGAATCGATTTTCAACAAGGCATGGGTCGAGGGCGGCTTTCCCGGGCCGGGCGCCGCAGGCGGATCCGGACCTGCGGCCGCGGGTCCGCCCATCACTCGACCGTGACGCTTTTCGCCAGGTTGCGCGGCTGGTCCACGTCACACCCCCGCATCAGCGCGATGTGGTAGGCGAGCAGCTGCAGCGGGATGCTCAGCAGGATCGGGAGCAGGCAGTCGGCGATCGCCGGGATGCGGATTACGTGGCTGGCGACCTCGTCGATGCGGTGATCGTCCTCGCTGGCCAGCGCCACGATGACTCCCTCCCGTGCGCGCACTTCCTCTATGTTGCTGATCATTTTTTCGTAGCGCAGCATCGATCTGGGATTGTACCTTTCGCGGGCGGCCAGCGTGACGACGGGGAGATTCCGGTCGATCAGGGCGTTCGGGCCGTGCTTCATCTCGCCCGCGGGGTACCCTTCGGCGTGGATGTAGGAAATCTCCTTCAGCTTCAGGGCTCCCTCGAGCGCGATCGGGTACTGGATCCCGCGCCCGAGGTAGAGGGCGTTGGAGCACCGGTGCATCCTGCCGGCGATCTCCTCGTACACCGACGCCTGTCCAAGCATCTGTTCTATGCAATGCGGCACCCGGGACAGCTCGGATAGCAGGTCGCTCATCTGGTCCAGGGAGATCTGCTTCCTGGACTGGGCCAGGTAGAGCGCGATCAGGACGAGCACGGCGATCTGGCTGGTAAACGCCTTGGTCGACGCGACGCCGATCTCGGGGCCGCTGCGCGTGTACAGGTTCCCGTCGCTTTCCCGGGAAAGCATGCTGCCGACGACGTTGCAGATGGACAGGATCCGGCCGTGCTTGGTCTTGGCCTCGCGGACCGCGGCGAGCGTGTCGGCCGTCTCGCCGGACTGGCTGATGGCGATGACGAGCGAATGCCGGTCGACCAGGGGATTCCGGTAGCGGAATTCCGAACCGTAGTCTATTTCCACCGGGATGCGCGCGAAGTCCTCGATCAGGAATTTGCCCACCAGTGCGGCATGCCAGGAGGTCCCGCAGGCCACGATGTGGATCCTTTCGATCTTCGCGACGTCTTCGTCCGTGATCTTCGCCTCGTCGAGCCGGACCTCCCCGGAATCCAGGGATACGCGGCCCGCGATCGTGTCCCGGATGCTGCGCGGTTGTTCGTAGATCTCCTTGAGCATGAAATGCGGAAACCCGCCCTTCTCCGCCATCTCGGAGCTCCACTGGACCTCCTCGGGCGTGAAGTCCATATTCCGGCCGCGGAAATCCTGGAGCGCGATTCCCCGGCGCGACAGGATGGCGAGTTCTCCGTCCTTCATGAAGTACATCGTGCGCGTGTGTTCCAGCAGGGCAGGGACGTCGGAGGCCACAAGGTATTCCTGCCCGGCGACTCCCACGATGAGCGGGGGGCCGCTGCGGGCGGCAAAAATGGTTTCCGGGCAGTCGGCGGAGATCAGGCAGACGGCGAAACTGCCTTTCAGCTGCTCCAGCGCGGCGCATACGGCCTCGGGGACGCTCCTTCCGGGCAGCATGGCCTCGACGAGATGCGCGATGACCTCCGTGTCCGTTTCCGTCACGAAATTGTGCTTCTCTTTCTGCAGTCTCGTCTTCAGCTCGAGATAATTTTCTATGATGCCGTTATGCACGACCACGATTTTGCCGGTGCAGTCGCGGTGCGGGTGCGCGTTCTCCTCCGTCGGGCGCCCGTGGGTCGCCCAGCGGGTGTGCCCGATGCCGTACTGTCCCGAGAGGGGTTCCGACTCCAGGGAACGCACGAGGTTTGCCAGCTTTCCGGACGTCCGCCGGACCTGGACCTGCCCGTCGTCGACGACGGCAATCCCGGCCGAGTCATACCCGCGATATTCGAGTTTTCGAAGACCCTGGATGATCACGGAAACAACGGGTTTCGAGCCCACGTACCCAACAATTCCGCACATATGTCACCTTCGATTCATCGGTCCCGGTCCCCGGAAATCGCCGGCGCTCCGGAAAGAAACCTGGCCGGCGTCGCCGGTCCGTATTTGTGTTACAATCCCCGCCGGCGCTCCAAGTTGTGCCAAGATTATAGATTACAGGAGCAATCGGGGCAACCCTCGGCCGGGGGCCGACGGCTCGTCTCGCCGCTCCACATCTCATATCGGACAGGATGGGGTGAAACTATGGATATTCAAAACATCCGGCTTCTGATCCCGGACGGCTGCAACATCATCGTAGGCCAGAGCCATTTTATCAAAACGGCCGAGGATCTTTACGAAGCCTGCGTCACCGGCTGCGCCCACTGCAAATTCGGCATCGCTTTCTGCGAGGCTTCCGGACCCTGCCTGATCCGGGTCGAGGGGAACGACGAGGAGCTGAAAAGGGTATCCGCCGAAAACGCGATGATGCTGGGCGCCGGCCATACGTTTGTCGTCCTGCTCAAGGACGCGTTCCCCATCAACGTGCTCAACGCGATCAAGTCCTGCCCCGAGGTCTGCCGCATTTTCTGCGCGACGGCCAATCCTCTGGAGGTGATTCTCGCCGAGACCGGCCAGGGGCGCGGCGTCCTGGGCGTCATCGACGGTTTTGCGCCGAAGGGTGTGGAAACGGAGGGCGACGCGAAGGCGAGGAAGGACTTCCTGCGCAAAATCGGATACAAGAGATAAGGCCATCAGGGCTGGTCTGGAGGTAAATCGATGAACGAAGCCAAGAAAGCACTGTCACCGGAATGCCTGCGCTGGGCTTGCGATCCTTCCGTATTTTCGTTCCGATCCACGGCCGAGATCCCGCCGCTGGAGGGCATCGTGGAGCAGGAACGCCCGATTCGGGCGATCCGGTTCGGACTCGACATCAAGTCCCCGGGCTTCAACATCTACGTGAGCGGGCTGACCGGAACCGGCAAGACGACCGTCATCCGGACCTTTCTCGAAGATATCGCCGCGAAGATGCCGCGCCCCAACGACTGGTGCTATGTCTACAATTTCCGCGACCCGAACTGCCCCACCATCCTGGGCCTTCCGGCCGGGCGGGCGAAGACTCTCAAGGCGGAAATGGGCGAACTCGTCCGCCACCTCAAGACGGCCATCCCCCGGGCGTTCGAGTCCAAGGAGTACGAGGAGAGTGTGAACCGGTTGCTGCGCGAAAACCAGTCGCGCCAGCAGGAGCTTTTCGGCCGGCTGTCCGAAAAGGCGCGAGCCGAGGGGTTCGACGTCGAGATTTCGAAGGTCGGCGTCTCGCTCCTGCCGGTTATGGACGGCAAGCCAATGACGCCGGACCAGTACGCCGAACTCGACCCGGACACGAAAAAGCGGATCGAGGAGCGGCGGGCATCCCTGGACAAGGAAATCCAGTCCTTTCTCCGCCAGGTGCGGGACGCCAACAAGGAGAGCCGCGACCACGTCACCGACCTGCACCGTCGCGTGGGCCTGTATGTCGTGGGCGTCCGGATCGATGGGATCAAGGAGCAATACCTCGGCTTCCCGCAGATCACGTCCTACCTCGACGACGTCCAGGAATACATCCTTTCCCACCTCGAGGATTTTACCGAAGATCCCGCGAAGCAGGATCCCACCGGGCTGGCGCAGCTCCGGCTGGACGCCCCGGCCGATCCGTTTGCCAAATACACCGTCAACATCGTCGTGGACAATACGGGCATCGGCGGGGCCCCCGTCGTGATCGAGACCAATCCCACCTACTACAACCTGTTCGGGCGCGTGGAGCGGCGGGCGCAGTTCGGCACGCTTTCGGGCGACTTTACCCTGATCCGCGCCGGGTCGTTTGCCAAGGCGAACGGGGGATTCCTCGTCGTGAACGCGCGCGACGTTCTCCTCAACGCCGGCGTGTGGGAAACGCTGAAGCGTACGGTGAAAAACAAGGAGGTCCGGATCGAGGACATGTCCGAACAATTCGGCATTGTTCCGGTCGCCGGAATGCGGCCGAACCCGATCCCCGTCGACGTCAAGGTGATCATGATCGGGCACCAGCTGATTTATCACGAGCTGTACAGCCTGGACGAGGATTTCCGCAAGATTTTCAAGGTCAAGGCGGACTTCGACTACGAGATGGAGCGCGACGAGCGCGCGTTTTCCGACTACGCCTCGTTCATCAGTTCCCGCTGCCAGGACGAGGGCCTGCTGCATTTCGATCCCTCGGGGGTGGCGGAGGTGATCGAGCACGGGGCGTGGCTCGTCGACAACCGGCAGAAGCTTTCGGCCCGGTTCAGCGATCTCGCCGACATCGTTCGCGAGGCGGAATACTGGGCGCGCCAGACGGGCGATGCCGCCGTGACGGCTTCCCACGTGCGCCGGGCGGTCGAGGAGCGATACTACCGGTCCAGCCTGATCGAGGAGCGGATCCGGGAGATGATCACCGACGGGACGATTCTCGTCGATGTCACCGGGGAAGCGGTCGGCCAGGTGAACGGGCTCGCCGTCATCGACCTGGGGGACCTGCGGTTCGGCAGGCCTTCCCGCATCACGGCCAAGACTTTCATGGGCCGCGACGGGGTGGTGGATATCGAACGCGAGTCCGGGATGAGCGGGAAGATATACGAGAAGGGCGTGCTGATCCTGAGCGGCTTTCTCGGCTCGAAATACGCGCAGGAACGGCCGCTGTCCCTGGCCGCGAGCCTCTGTTTCGAACAGTCCTACGAGGGGATCGACGGCGACAGCGCGTCCTCCACGGAGCTGTACGCGCTGCTCTCGAGCCTTTCGGGCACCCCGATCCGGCAGGGGATCGCCGTGACGGGTTCGGTCAACCAGAACGGAGAGGTGCAGCCGATCGGCGGCGTGAACCAGAAGATCGAGGGATTCTTCGACGTCTGCAAGGCGAAAGGACTGACCGGCGCCCAGGGCGTGATGATCCCCGCGCAGAACGTGAAGAACCTGATGCTCCGACGGGATGTCGTGGACGCCGTCGCTGCCGGGCAGTTTCACGTCTATGCCGTCCGCACGATCGACGAAGGGATGGAAATATTGACCGGCGTGGGCGCGGGCGAGCGCGGCGCGGGCGGCGCGTACCCGGAGGGAACGGTCAACGATCGCGTCGACCGGCGGTTGAAGGAATTTGCCGAAGGCCTCCGCAAATTCACCGGAGCGGGGGGAGACGGGACGAAGAAGGGGATGGAATAGGGGATCGGGGGGAGGAGCGGGAGCGCAGGGGACCGCCTGCTTGAAATCCCCATTTACTCCCATTATCCTTCGGCAGGAGCTTGGAGATTCGGATGATAAGCGTAGAAGAAGCCCTGGAAATTCTGTTGTCGAACCTGCCGGAGCGCAGATCGGAGCGCATTGCGTTTCAGGATGCGCTGGGCCGAGTCCTGTCAGAGGACCTCGCGGCCACAAGCGACATCCCGCCGTTCCACCGTTCTTCCATGGACGGCTACGCCGTGCGGGTAGCCGACGTCCGGAATGCTCCGGTCGAGTTGAAATGCGCCGGCGAGAGCCGCGCGGGCGGCGGGATGCCGGGGGAGTTGAAGGCAGGCGAAGCCATCGCGATCATGACGGGGGCTCCGGTCCCCGAAGGCGCCGACGCCGTGCAGATCATCGAGGAGTGCGAGATCACGGACGGGGGGAGCTCGGTCCGGATCCGGAAGCCGGTGAAGGAGCTCGAGAACGTCGCGCCCCAGGGCTCGGAAGTGAAATCGGGAAGCGTTTTCCTCGCTGCGGGGCACCGGGTGGGCCCCGCGGAGATCGCCGCGATGGCCACCTTCGGGTACGCGTCCGCGCTCGTGTACGCGAAGCCCCGGGTCGCCATCCTGGCGACCGGCGATGAGCTGGTGGAATTCGACCGGAAACCGCGTCCCGGCCAGATCCGCAACTCGAACGCCTATTGCCTTGCCGGCCAGCTGCGCCTGATGGGCATCGAGCCCGACTATCTGGGCATCGCGCGCGACGACCGCGAGGAGTTGCGGCGGAAGATGCTGGCCGGCCTCGGGCATGATGTCCTGATCATCACCGGCGGCGTTTCGATGGGCGACTACGACTTCGTGCAGGACGTTTTCAAGGACCTGCGTCTCGAGATCCTCTTCAGCAAGGTTGCCATCAAGCCCGGCAAGCCCACGGTGTTCGCCCGCCGGGGCGACAACCTGGTTTTCGGTTTGCCCGGGAACCCGATCTCGGCGCTCATTACATTCGAGTGTTTCGTGCGTCCCGTTCTGGGGCGCCTCTGCGGCATGACCCGCCCCGAGTTGCCCCGGATGAAAGGCGAGCTGCTGGCCGACATGACCCAGTCTCCCGGCCGGACGGCCTATATGCCGGCATGGGTTTCCTGGAAGGACGACGGGTGGAAGGTGGAACCTCTGCGGTGGAAAAGCTCCGCCGACATCGTCGGATTTACGGGCGCGAATGCGACCTTTATTTTCCCCAAGCACCGCGATTGGCTGCGCCAGGGGGAAATCGTCGAAATCATGCTGCTGCCGGACTTTTTCGTCCGTCAGAAATAGCCGGTTCGAGATCGCCCGGCCTCGAACCTCGAACCCACAATCAGGAATTTGGAATCTGGAACCTGGAATGATTGCTCTATGAAAACAAAAACGCTGACGCATCTGGATTCCGAGGGGCGGGCCTGCATGGTGGACGTCACCGAAAAGCCCGCCACCCGGAGGCGGGCGGTGGCCGAATCCTTCCTGCGGCTGTCCCGCACAACCCTGTCGCTGCTGCGCCGGGGCGAACTGCCCAAGGGAAACGCGGTGGAGACCGCACGGATTGCCGGCATCATGGCCGCCAAGCGGACGCCGGACCTCGTGCCGCTGTGCCACCCGCTGCTGCTGACGCACGCGGACGTGCAGGCGACTCCGCGGCGCGACGGGGTGCGGTTCCTCGCGACCGTGTCCTGCGCGGGGGCCACGGGGGTCGAGATGGAAGCCCTCACGGCCGCGGCCGTCGCGGCCCTGACTCTCTACGATATGGTCAAGGCGGTGGAGAAGGGAGCCGTGATCGAGCGGGTGCAGCTGCTCGAAAAGAGCGGCGGCAAGAGCGGCCTGTACCGGCGCACGCGTTCCTGAGCGCGGCGCGCGGGTCCGGATCGAAAGGAAAGAGAACGTATGCCGATCTTTGAATACTACTGTGGAAAATGCAAAAGGAAAATGAGCTTCCTCGTGATGTCTCCAGCGGTGTTCAAGCCTGCATGCAAGTTCTGCGGCGGAGAGGACGTGGAGCAGCTTTTTTCCAGGTTTGCCACGCCCAAGTCGGAAGAAAGCCGGCTGGAATCTCTGGCGGACCCCTCGAGCCTCTCCGGGCTGGACGAGAATGATCCATCGAGCGTCGCCCGCTGGATGAAAAAGATGGGCAGGGAAATGGGCGAGGACTTCGCGGGCGAGGATATCGACCAGCTGGCGGACGAGGCCGCCCGGGAAGCGGCCGGCGAGGGCGGAGCGGATGAATCCGGCGGCGGCAGCTCCGACGATGTCTGATCCTGCGGAGACCATCGCATAATTTCGGCAGAGCGGCGCCGAAGGAGCCGCATCCATTTTCCGGCCCTGTCTGAATTCCAGCATCCGGAATCCGAAATCTGGAATCAAATCCAATGCCCGAAATGCCTGAAGTGGAAACCATCGTGCGCCGGCTCCGCGCCAGAATCGTGGGCAGGCGCATCGTACGGGTCGGCGTTTCCGGGCTCGCGCTGCGGCGTCCGCTGGACGGCAACATCGCGGAACGGCTCCGCGGCCGCACGGTCCGGAAGGTGGCGCGCCGCGGGAAATACATCGTCGCGGAACTCGATCCGAAGGCTTTCTGGGTGATCCATCTGGGCATGAGCGGAAGGATTCTTTACCATCCGGCGCCGCACGAGGTCTCGCGGCATACGCACGTGACCGTGCGGTTCTCGGACGGGTCGGAACTGGAGTACCGCGATCCGCGCCGGTTCGGTTTTGTGTGCCTGTACGAGTCCCCGCAAATGGGCCGGATCCCGGGCATCGCCGCCTTGGGCATGGATCCGCTGGACCGGGGATTCGACGGCGAATGGCTCGCGCCGCTGCTCGAAAAGAGCCGTCAGGAGATCAAGCCGTTCCTCCTGGATCAGCGGAAGGTCTCCGGGCTCGGGAACATTTACGCCTGTGAATCGCTTTTCCGGGCGGGTCTGCATCCCCGGCGCCGGTGCTTTACGATCACGCGCGGGGAAGCACGGGGACTTGCGGACGCCATTCGCGAAGTGGTGCGAGCCGCCATCCGCTGCCGCGGGACCAGTTTCTCGGATTTCGTGGATTCCGATGGCATGGCGGGTGGCTACCAGAAGCGCCTGAGGGTTTTTCAGCGGGAGGGGAAACCCTGTTTCCGGTGCGGAAACACGATCCGCAGGTTGAACCAGGGGAATCGCAGCAGCTATTATTGTCCTGTCTGCCAGAAATTAGGAGGAGGCTCGGAATGACGGAATCGTACCGGAAGTGCTCCCATTGCCGGGGGACGGGCAAATGCCGCGCGTGTCACGGGGAAGGCCGGCTGGCGTTGCAGAAGGGGAAGGCGTGCCTGTCCTGCTATCCGCACGGGAGCGGGAAGTGCCAGAATTGCCGCGGGATGGGCGGTTTCGACGCCGCCGGAAACCCGGCCCCCAGGCCCGGGGAAGAAGCGTAGCGCGGACCCGGGTCCGCATGTTCCAAGACGGATCCCGGCGAAAACGCGGGCTTCGCAATTTGTTATGTTCCTGGCGATCGACATCGGCAACACGAATGTGACCCTGGGGGTATACGAGAGCGGCACCCCCGGCCCTCGCTGGCGCCTGGCCACGGGGCGCGGCACGCCGCCCGACGAATACGCCGCGATGCTGTCGAGCCTGTTCCGGCGGGCGAAAATCGACGCCGGCGCGATCCGCGCCGCCGCCATTTCGTCTGTCGTGCCGTCCCTGACGGGCACCTTTTCGGAGGCCTGCCGCCTGCTGTTTGGCTGCACCCCCTTCGTCGTCGACGGCTCGTGCCGCACCGGCCTCCGCATCTGCTACGACGATCCCGGCCAGTTGGGGGCCGACCGGATCGTGGACGCGGCCGCGGCTTACGCCCTGTACGGCGGGCCTGCGTGCGTCATCGATTTCGGGACGGCGACCACGTTCGATGGCGTGTCCGCCGCCGGCGAATACCTGGGCGGCGCAATTGCGCCCGGCATCGGGATCGCCTCGCAGGCCCTGTTCGAGCACGCGGCGAAACTGCCGAAGGTGGAACTGCAATGGCCTCCCGTCGCGATCGGGCGGAATACGGTGCAGTCGCTGCAATCCGGGCTGATGTACGGCTATATCGGGCTGGTCGAGGGGATCGTGGGCCGGTTCCGGAGGGAACTGGGGCCGGAAACCCGGGTCATCGCCACCGGCGGGCTGGCCGAAATCATCGCGAGGAAAACCGGCGTCATCACCATCCTGGCCCCGTGGCTGACCCTGGACGGGCTGCGCGTCCTCTACGAACTCAATAAGACGCTTCCGGCGTGATCCGGGATCCGAAATCCACGATTCGAGATCGACAACCGGACTTCCGGCTTTTGGGGAAAATCCCGGTCGCGGTCCCGCCGGCCCGCAGGGGCCATTCTCCGTTTCCCAAACCGCGTATCTCGATTTCGAATTTCGAATCCCTTTTTCAGGCAAAACCGCTAAATATTCCGGGCCTTCCGGACGATAGAGATTTGATATCGGAGCGTGATGTATGCAATCTCTCGTGCGGTCCTCACGGTGGATGGCGGCGGTCCTGGCGCCCGACGCGCGCATCCTCTCGCTGTCGCCTTCGGCCGAGCAGTTTACCGGGTATTCCTCCCAGGAACTGGCCGGACGGCGGGTAACCGAGATTCTCGCCGACGACTCCGCTTTCGAGGTTCCGCGCATGCTGGATGCTGCCAGGGAATGGGGTTCCTGGGAAGGAGCGTTGGTGCTCCTGACGCGGGGCGCCCGGCCCCTCGAGGCGCGCGGCGCCGTGACCCTCCTATCGGGCAGGGCGAATCTGCCGGAAGGATTCCTGCTCGTTTCCAACCTGAGCAGCGTGCCGGCGGTGGATGCGTGCGAGAATGCGGCCGTGGCGGATATCGCGGCCAACCTGAGGTCTTTTGCCCACGACCTGAACAATCCGCTGGCCGTCCTGATGGGATTCACCCAACTGCTGGTCATGGACGAAGGCTGCACGGGCAGGATCCGGGAAGATATCGAGAAACTGTTTTCGGAGATGAAGAGCCTGATCCGGATCGTGGAGAGGCTGCACGGGTATGCGGTGTCCCTGCAGGGCAAATCCGTACCACCCCGCGCTGAAAACGCCGCGCCCCGGAGCGCCTGATTGGATTCCAGATTCCAAATTCCGGATTCCAGATAGCGGGCAACCAGGCAATTTCGGATAGTCTGCAATCCGGGCTTGCCCCCCATTTCGCGGTCCAGTAACGAATCGGGGAAATACAGAGTTATCTGGAATCCGGAATCTGGAATCTGGAATTAAATTTTCGTCTAGTAATACCCCAGCCTCGTCACGTCGTCCAGGGCCTTCGGGTTGATGCGTATCTTGCCCGCCTTTTCCAGGTCTTCCGCGATTTTCCGGATATATTCCTGGAAATAGGCCTCCTGGACGGACTGCAGCATTCTCGCCTTCAGGTCGGCTTTTTCCTTCTGGAATGCGGCTTCGTCGAATGGCGTGCGGGATTTCACCTGGAGCACCGCCGTACTGTCGGTGAGCGGCACCGGGGCGCTGACGGCGCCGGGCTGCAATTCGAACGCGGCCCGGGTGAAGGCGGTATTCGCGCCGATCTCCGCGTCGGGAGTCCCGGAGATATTGAACGGCTGGCTGGTCTTCGTGCCCCGCCCCAACTGCCTGGCCGCCTTTTCCAGACTTCCCAGGGTACGCGCGGCATCGGAAAGCTTCTGTGCCTCCGCCTGCATCAGTTCCGCGGCTTTCGAATCCACAAAATCCCGCTCCACCTGGGCCCTGGACAGGGCGAAATCCCCCGGCTTGGGCATCTGCACTTCGGCGAGTTTCGGAATGGCGATTCCCAGCGGATGATCCACGGCTTTGCCGATGGAGTTGATTTCCTTGAGAGCGAAAATCTCGTCACGCAGCGCGGTCGATCCGAAGAGCTCGAAGGAATTGTCGTCTTTCGTGAAGAACGGCGTGTCCTTGACTTCCGCGCCCATCCCCAGCTCCCTGGCGGCGGCATTCAGGTCGCTGCTTTTTTCGAGCAGGCGCGCGGCGGTTTCGGCCTTTTCCTTGCCCATCTCCTGTGCCTTGCGTATCCGCACGGCCATTTCCAGCTCGAGACGGCTCGAGTCGAGGGTCGGGGTCTCATGCCGCGTGACGCGGATGATGTGGAATCCGTACTGGCTCCGCACCAGCCCCGAGGTCTCTCCCGGTTTCAGCGCGAACGCGGCCTCCTCGAATTCCGGGACCATCTGGCCGCGCTGGAACGGGCCGAGATAGCCTCCCTGCGCGGCGCTGCCGGTGTCCTGGGAGTACTGTTTCGCGAGCGCGGCGAAATCGCCGCCCGAATTCAGCTTTTTCAGGACATCCTCCGCCCTGGCCCGGACTTCGGCTTCCCTGGCCGGGTCCTCCACGTTGAACAGGATGTGGGAAGCTTCCACCGTTTCTTCGTGCGGTCTCCGGTCCCACTCCTGACGGAGGTCTTCCTCGCCGACAGTGATGGAGGAAGTCAGCCGCGCCACCGGGATAAGAAGGTACTGGGCCCTGCGCTTTTCTTTGATCTGATAATTCAGCTTATTGGCTTCGAAGTACGCGCGCAGATCCTCTTCGGAAGGCTTGACGCGTCCCGTGAAATCCTGCTTTTTCAGGATGGTGTAGACCGCCTCGGTCTGCTGATGGGCGCGGGCGTATTCTTCCCGGAGCTCCCCGTCGCTCACGTTCAGGGAATCCGTGACGACCGAACGAAGCTTGCCGATCAGGTGCGACTGTCGAAAGTCCTTCTCGAAATCCTCGACGCTGATGTCGTTCGAGGCAAGAACGTCCTTGTAACGCTCGATGCCCACGAATTTCCCCTGGTCCTGGAAGTAGGGGTAGGCCTCGATCGCCCTGCGCATCTCGTCCGTCGTGACGTCGAGTCCCAGGCGCCTGGCCGTGATCTCGATCGCCTTGGACGTGATGAGCCCGTCGAGCACCTGCCGCGGCGCCCCCATGGCCTTGAGCGTCTCGGGGTCGGTCGGATTTTTCCCCCCGTCACTGTACCGCTTCACCATTCGATGGAAAGCCATGGAAAAATCGCGCATGGAGATGGACTCCCCGTCGACTGTCGCCGCCGAGTTGTCCGTCGCCACATCCCCTATGTTGATGCCGGGCACGAAGAAAAGCATCATGCCGAGCGCCAGACTGAAGATCACCACCCACAACACTATTTTAAGCCGTTTTTTACGGCGCATTAGGTCCAGCATAGGAAGATGCGGCCTCCGTTCCGTGAAATAAAAAAACGTGATTATAGCACACGATTCCGAATCGCCACCATTTCTCCGACGCTTTTGCCCGTTCCGGGTCCCGGCGGCTTCGCCTCGTTCCGGATGGGCTGCGGGCTTCGGGGACGCAGACCCGTGTTCCGGTGGGCCGGCGGGGGCGTTACCGGCGGGGTGAGCGGCCCGGTGGATCGGCCGGATGTGCTTTTTTTATTATTTTTTACGGATTTTTTAAACCGCGGCCGGAACGCTTCCGATGAGAAGGGAGAAAGCACCTTTCCGGTGCGCGGTTGTGTGTGTGTGCTCGGGCGGGTTCGCCTCGTTTCGGGGCTTTGCCGGATCTTCGGGATCGGGGACCCGGACGGAAATCGTTTGCATGGAAACGGACTTCATCCCCAGTGATTCTCTGCCTCGTTCCTCCGGGATGGCGCGGCATTGGAAAACCATCGTTCCACTGGTTGTGCTTCTGGCCGGGGCGGCCGTGGTCCTGACGGCCGTGCGGTTTCGCACGAAACCGGCGCCGCCGGCGCGGTTGGAGCAGACGCCGAATGCTCCCGCAGCGGAGCTCGTCTCGGCGGAAGGCATGGTTCTTGCCGGCAAACCCGGCGGGACGGAATGGACCCAGGTGGCGGTTGGCGCGAAACTGATGGAAGGAGACCTCGTCCGGACGGAAAGATCCGCCGAGGCCTGCATCCGGTATTCCAAAGGCAACACGGTCTTCGTGCAGGAAAACACGGTTTTTGCCGTGCAGTCGGCGTCGGACGCCGGCATGGAGATCAGCGTGTCCGCCCCGGAAGCGCCGCCGCTATCCCCGGAACCTCCCGCCGCCGGAGAATTCGGGGCCGGGGAACGGGCCGCGGTTGCGGCATTCAACGCGGCGAGGGAGAAGGAGCCGGGCCCTTACATACGCCTGGACCGGATCGTGCCCTTCGGCAGGAGCCTGGAACTCGTCGGCGGGGTCGAGGCGGGCAGCCGGCTGCGCGTCAACGAGGAAATCGTGGACGTGTCCGGGGACGGGTCCTTCAAGCATTTTACCAATCCCTTCCCCGCGACCGACTCGAGGGTCCGCCTCGTCCTGCGGGTGTCCGATCTTGCCGGGAGGATCCGCACGGTGGCGGCCGTCTACGACTTCAACCCGCGCGGCCGGGAGCGTTAGAATGGCCGAACAGGCAAAAATCGGGATTGTATACCGCGACCACCCTCCCCGGTTCTTCCTCGATTCGGTTCCCGAGGGACTGCCCTGGGAATTCGAGACCCTTCAGGAAAGCGCGATCCTGAACGCCCCGCTGGTCCCCTCGCGGGGCTACCTGGCGATATTCTATCCCGTGGACAATGAAGTCCCCGACATCCAGCGGCACCTCTCCAACCTGTTTCCGGGCGCCGGCATCGTCGGCTACCGGAACTCCGGGAAATATCCTCCCGGGACCCTTTCGAAGGACGGGCAGGGGCTTTTGGTGGTGCAGCTGCCGGTGCCGGCGCACCTGGGATGGCACCTGCTGGAGGATCTCGCCGCGACGCGCGCGCAGCGGCGCGAACTGCTGCTGGTGCAGCGCCGGGCGGACGAAGTCCGGGATTTCTTCGAAGCCTTCGTCAATACCGTGGAATCTTCCGCCGACACGGCGGACCGCAGGCTGGGAATCAGCCTCCTGATCCACAGGATCCTGTCGCACGTGCAGGCCGAAGAGTGCGCCCTCTACCTGTTCGGCGAAGGCGGCATGACGCTCGAGCGGGCCTACAGCACCGGCAACATCAAGGACTTCGACCTGTTCGAGCAGCACGCCAACAGCGCCGTCGTGGAAAGGACCCTGCGCAGCGGCGCCCCGTACCTGAACAACCAGTATTCATACGAACTGCGGGCGCCGTTCGGCAGGGAAAGCGTCTTCATCCGCTCCATCCTCTGCTATCCGCTGGTGCGCCGGGGAGAGCGGATCGGCCTGATCGAACTGGTCAACAAGTCCGGGGGCGGCTTCACCCGCGAGGACCAGGCGTTGGTCGAAATGATCCTCGACCCGCTCTCCGTCGCCGTGCGCAGCGTCCGCCTCTTCGAGGAGGCCGAGCGGCTCACCATAACCGACGACCTGACCCAGCTTTACAACTACCGCTACCTCATGAAATTCCTCGAGGCGAATGTAAAACGTTGCTTACGCTACAAGAAAAAAGTATCTTTGCTGTTTATAGATGTTGATGGATTCAAGCGAATCAACGATACTTTCGGACATCTGGTGGGGAGCCAGGCCCTGGCGGAGATGGGGCAGGTCTTCAAGAGAATCGTACGTGAAACGGATGTTGTGGCAAGATATGGAGGAGACGAGTTTGTGATTGTTCTGCCGGAAACCCCTTTGAATGGGGCGATGGTCATCGCCGAACGGATCCGGAAGAAAGTGGAGGAATGCGAGTTTGTGGCTCAGAATCTGAGCATACGCCTGACCGTAAGCCTCGGGGTCGCGAATTGCCCCAAACACACGCTCACCGCGGAAGGCCTGATTAAAAAGGCGGACGCCGCCATGTACCGCGCGAAGGAGCTTTCCAGGAACAGCATCAAAGTCGCCGTCTAGGAAATATGAATTTTAGATCGTTTTTCGGTTTTTTCTCCAGTGACCTGGCCATCGATCTCGGGACCGCGAACACGCTCGTGTATGCGAAGGGACGCGGGATCGTGGTCAACGAGCCGTCCATCGTCGCACTCGACCGGAACAACAAGAAGGTACTCGCGGTCGGGCACGCGGCCAAGGAGATGCTCGGCAGGACGCCGGCGGACATCATCGCGGTCAAGCCGATGAAGGACGGCGTGATCGCGGATTTCGACGTCACCGAGGTGATGCTCAAGTATTTCATCAAGGAGGCGCACAGCCGCAACCACCTGCTGAGTCCCCGCATCGTCATCGGCATCCCTTCCGAGATCACGCAGGTCGAAAAGCGCGCCGTCCAGGAGTCTGCCCTGCGCGCCAAGGCCAGCGAGGTCTACCTGGTCGAGCAGGCGATCGTTGCGGCCATCGGCGCGGGTATGCCCATCACGGAGGCGTGCGGCAACATGATCGTGGACATCGGGGGCGGCACGACGGACATCGCCGTGATCTCGCTCTCGGGCATCGTCTACAGCCGCTCCGTGCGCGTGGCGGGCAACGAGATGGACGAGGCGATCATCCAGTACATCAAGCGAAAGCACAACCTGCTGATCGGGGAACGCACGGCGGAGACGATCAAGATGCAGCTGGGTTCCGCCGGCCCGCTCGACCATCCGGCCACCATGGAAATCAAGGGGCGGAACCTGATCGAAGGGGTGCCGAAAACGATCACCGTCACCGACGAGGAAATCCGCGAAGCGCTCAGCGACAGCATCGCCATCATCATCAACGCGATCAAGGTGGCGCTGGAGCGCACGCCTCCCGAACTGTCGGCCGACATCATGGACCGCGGCATCGTGCTGACGGGCGGCGGCGCCCTCCTGAAGAGGTTCGACAAGCGCCTGTCGCTGGAAACGGGGCTTCCCGTTTTCGTGGCGGAGGACCCGCTCTCCTCGGTCGTGCTGGGGACGAGCAAGATGCTGACCGACCTGAAATTGTTCCGGAGAATCTGTGTCCAGTGAACTGACCGCAAACACGGGAAGGGAAAGGGCGGCCCTATTGCTGCTGCCGCTGCTCGTGCTGCACCTGGTCCTGCTCTCCATCCAGATCGAAAGCTCCTCCGGGACGCTGCTCATCAAAACGTGGACGCTGGCCGTCCAGGGCCCGATACTTTCCGTTTCTTCGAGCATTACGGGCGGGTTCCGGGGCGTCTGGCACAATTACATCTGGCTGGTGGGGGCGCGTGCGCAGAACGAACAGCTCCAGCGGGACGTCCAGAGGCTGCTGCTGATCAATAGCTCCTACGCGCAGGCCCAGAAGGAAAACGAGCGACTGCGCCGCCTGCTCCTGCTGTCCGAGCGCGGGAGATTCCATACCATCGGCGCCAGGGTGGTGGCCCGGACGCCCGAGTTCCTTTCCAACCTCGTTTATATCGACCGCGGATCGGAGGACGGCGTGGTCCCGGATGCCCCGGTCCTCTGCGGGGACGGCATCGTGGGGCGGGTGCTCCTCGCCACGAAGCGCCAGGCCCAGGTTCAGCTGCTCACGAACGCGGACGCCTCCATCGGGATCCTGCTGGACCGGACCCGGACCCCCGGCGTTCTTCGGGGCACGGGCGACGCGCTGCTGGAAATGGTTTACGTCAACAACGCCGATTCCGTGGAAATCGGCGATACGGTCGTAACCTCCGGACTCGACGGGATTTACCCAAAAGGGATCCCCGTGGGAAAAGTTGTTGACTCGCGCAAAGGCAAAGGTGTATTCCGTACGGTTAAGGTCGCACCGCGAATGGACTTGATTCGGCTGGAAGAGGTGTCTGTATTGCTTCCCGGGCTCGCGCCGGGGGAGAGAGCGACCGGGCAATAGTCCCATCCCCGGTCCATAGCAGGATGCTATGAAGTATTTGTTTCTGGCCCTGTCGTCGTTTCTGGCGATTGTCGCGCAGATGATTGCGGGAGAAAATTTTTTCCTGTTCAATTTTCTGGACCTGTCCCTGATCCTCGTCGCGTACTGGGCCGTCTACCGCAGCCGGATTCAGGCGCTTTTCGTCGGCTCGCTGACCGGTTTGCTCCTGGACGCGGCGCTGGGCTGGCCGCTGGGCTACAACGGTTTCGGGCATACGCTGGCCGCGTTCGTGATCGGACAATGCTGGAAACGGTTCAACACGCTCGAACAGCCCTGGGTTCGGTTCTCGATCGTGACCGCGGCCTCCTGCGTCAGTTCCCTGAGCATCTTCCTCCTGTTCTGGCTCCTGCAGCGGTCCGTGAACCGTGTGTTCCTGGGCGCCTCGATTCTTCAGGCTTTCATCACGGCGGCGGTCACGATCGCCGTTTTCGCGGGCCTGGAAACCTATAAGAGAAGTCAAACGAACAAAGCGCACTGAGCAAGAATTGGCCCTGCAGCAGGAATCCAACCGGCAACTCATCCAACAACGGCTGAATCTGTTCCGCCTTCCCGTCCTCGCCGTTTTTCTGATCCTGGGGGCCCGGCTCTGGCAACTGCAGATCATCCAGGGATCGGAGTATGCGCTGCGGGCGGAGCGCAACCGGATCCGGACGATCCAGCTGGTCGCGCCGCGCGGCACCATCTCCGACCGCAACGGCGTCCCGCTGGCCGAAAACCGTCCTTCCTTCAACGTGGTGCTCTACCGCGAATTTTTCGAAAACCGGGAGGCCACGGCCCTCTTCCTCGCGGAGAAGCTCGGGGTCCCGCGGGAGGAGCTGGATGCGCGGCTGCGGCGCGGCCGGAGCACGGGACTGTACCGCCCCATCGTCCTCAAGGAGGATGTGGGCATGGAAGACGTATCGGTCATCGAGGCGCACCGGCGGGATCACCCGGAGATCCAGCTCAGCGCCACGCCGCGCCGGCTGTACCATTACGGGAAGCTGGCGGCCCATCTCCTCGGCTATGTCGGCGAGATTTCGGAAAAGCAGCTGGAGTCGAAATCCGTCCCCGGGGCCGTGGCGGGCTCCCAGATCGGGCAGAGCGGCGTGGAGAGCGCCTACAACAACACGCTTTTCGGGGAAGACGGGTCGCTCCAGGTGCTGGTCAACAGCGTGGGACAGGAAGTCGGCCGCATGGAGGAAATCGACGCCGTGATCGGAGGCGAGGTGCGGCTCACCCTGGACCGCGACCTGCAGGCCATCGCCGAGAAGGCGCTGGAGGCGAAAGTCGGCGCGGTCGTCGCCATGGATCCGAGGAACGGGGAGATCCTCGTGATGGCCAGCGCGCCGACCTATGACCCGAACGACTTTTCCGGACGCATCTCGAGGGAAAACTGGGATGCCCTGGTCCGGCACCCCGACCGCCCGATGCAGAACCGCGCCATCCAGAACAGCCACTCCCCGGGCTCCCTGTTCAAGATCATCATGGCCGACGCCGGGCTCGAAGAGGGGTTGCTGGACGACAACCCGGCCGTGACCTGCAGGGGGGCGGCCCAGTACTACGGCAGGACGTTCCATTGCTCGAACCGGAAGGGGCACGGGCCGCTGCACCTGGAGCAGGCGATCGCCAAATCCTGCAACATCTTCTTCTACGATCTGGGCCGGAGGCTCGGGATCTCCAGGATCGCCGCACATGGCGAAGCCCTGGGCCTCGGCGCGCCGACGGGCATCGACCTTCCGGGAGAGCGTTCCGGCATCATGCCCAGCCCGGAATGGAAATTGAAAGCCCGCAGCGACAAATGGTACGCGGGAGAGACGATCTCCGTTTCGATCGGGCAGGGGGCCGTGAGCGTGACGCCGCTGCAGATGATCCGGGCCATCAGCGCCATCGTGTCCGGGGGAGTGCTGACGACGCCGCACGTGCTGTTGCGCGCGGACGGCCCGGGGGCGGGCGGGCCCGATTGGCCCGTGCGCCGCATCCCGATCCGGCCCGAACATGCCGCCCGGATCCGGCAGGGGATGTGGGAGAGCGTGAACAATTCGGGGACGGGACACAACGCCGCCATCCCCGGCCTCGACATCTGCGGCAAGACGGGAACGGTCCAGGTCATCAGTAACGAGGGGAAACGGCGTTCCGGGGAGGACATCAAGGACCACTCCTGGTTCGCCGGCTTCGCAAGCAGGGACGACCCGGAGATCGCCATCGTTGTCTTCCTGGAACACGGCGGGCCGGGCGGCGTGTTCGCGGCCCCCATCGCCAGGGAGATTTTCGGCGCCTATTTCGACAAGAAGAAGGGCCGGACCGCCCCGACGGACAACCTGGCCCTTTCGGGAAGAACGGCGGGCGAAGGAGGGCCTCGATTCCCCGATGAATAAGATCGACCAGCGCTTTCTGATCAGTTTCGACTGGCTCCTCTTCCTGGCCATCCTCCTGCTGTCGTGCGCCGGCGTCGTCGCGATCTGGAGCACGACCGACGGGACGAGCCTGAACTCCTATTTCGGGAAGCAGGTCGTCTATTTATGCTGTGGCCTGGCGTTTTTCGCGGCGCTTCTCTACCTCGACTACCATTTTTTCTCCGATTTCATCACGTTCATTTACGTCGCGGGGCTGGCCGTCCTGATCCTCGTCCTCGTCATCGGTCAGAGCATCCACAGCAACAAGAGCTGGATCAATGTCGGCATGTTTTCGGTCCAACCGTCGGAGCTGATGAAGATCCTGGTGGTGATCGCCCTGGCCAAGTATTATTCCGAGCTCGATCTCGAGTACCTCGGATTCCGGGAATACGTCATCGGCGGACTCATCGTCTTCGCGCCCATGCTCCTGGTGATCCTCCAGCGCGACCTGGGCACGGCCGTCACATTCCTCCCGATCTACGGCGTGCTGACCTGTCTGGCCGGGATCCGGCGCAGGCACCTGGCGGTCCTGCTGCTCGCCGCCGCCGTCGCGGTGCCCGCGGCGTGGTTTTTCCTCCGGGGGTACCAGCAGAGCAGGATCGAGGCGGTGTTCAACCCCTCGATCGATCCGCAAGGCCTGGGATACCAGGCCCGCCAGTCGGAAATCGCCATCGGCTCCGGAAGGCTTCTGGGTAAGGGATTCAAGCGGGGATCCCAGGGCCAGGGCGGGTTCCTTCCTGCCCGGCACACCGATTTCGTATTCGCGGTTCTTTCCGAGGAGAAGGGCTTCGTCGGCAGCATCACGATCCTCGGCCTTTTCCTCCTGGTCGCGGCAAGGCTTTTCCGGGCGGCCCGCGAGGCGAAGGACAAGGTCGGATCGCTGATCGTCGTCGGAGTTCTGGCGTTGCTGTTGTTTCACGTGATGATCAACATAGGCATGGTCGTGGGATTGCTGCCGATCGCCGGGATCCCCCTCCCCTTTGTCAGCGCCGGGGGGTCGTCCCTCATCTCCTTCTTCATCGGCATGAGCCTGTGCATGAACGTCCGGGTGCGGCGCTACGTGAATTAGGGTTACCCGTTGCGCGTTTCCCGTTGCGCGTTGGGGGATGTATGGGTTTCCCGGCGCGCGCGCAAAATGTCGACGGGAAACGGGAAACCTTCCTTGGGAAGGCGGTGCTTGCATTCGGCCCGCATCCCCATTACCATAACTATTTAGGCCCGAAGGGGCGTGGCAAGGAATTCATACATACGCAATCATGAAGTCAGCTCATGGCGAGCTGCATGATTTATAACATTGACCGGTCGCGATTCGACAAATAGAGTGACGGCAAAAAATTCGTCAGTTCCGGCCTGCAGCGGCTTTTGCCTTTCGTGCGGGCCGGATCCGGGATTGCAGATCCAGCGATGACGCTCGGCGTCAGAACAACCTTTACCGGCAGTACCTTGGGGGGATGAAGCGGCGTTGGCCCTTGATTCCGTTCCCATGGTTCGACGTCTGCCGCCTGGGCCCTTCCCGAACGAAGCGGCGACGGATGGACGCTATCCGGCTTTAAACCGTGCGCCCATCCCCGGTGGTCCCTCTAGGGACCCGTCCCGCATCCTGTCCGCACCCGCCCGCCTGTGCCTTTCGCGCCCGTGTCCTGAGAAACCGGAGTGATTTTATGATCAAGGAAATGATTGTCTCCAGCACCGCCCTGGAAACCAAAGTGGCGATTCTGGAAGACGACCAGCTTGCAGAGCTGTACATCGAACGGAACCGGAACCGCGGCATATTGGCCAATACCTATAAGGGGAAAGTCACCAAAGTCCTCCCGGGAATGCAGTCGGCGTTCGTCAACATCGGCCTCGAGAAGGACGCGTTCCTGTACGTGTCCGATTTCGTCGAAGAAAGCGAGGAGTGCGACCAGGTGCTGACCTCGGTCGAAGACCAGATGGACACGGCGGCCGCCGAAGCGGAAACCCAGGAGAGGCCGCAGCGCCGGGAACGGAGGCCGGATAAGAGCCGCTGGAGGGACCGGAAGGAGCGGCCGGACTCCGGCCGGTCGCGTTCCGGTCAATCCGAACCGGCGGAAGAGAGCCAGGCTTCGCCGGCGGAACACTGGAGCATCAGTGCCGAGACGGAGCGCGAGGTCGAATCCCGCCTGGAATCGAACGATCTGTACGCAGTCTCGGACATCCCGGATCCGCATCCGTCCGCGCCGGATATGACGGAGGATGGATCCGTGGAGCCGTCCGGGCCGCCGGCAGAGGGCCCGGCGACGGACGCCGCGGCGGATCTCGACGCCGCCGGGGCGAACGGGGAGGGCGCATCCGACCATCCGCCGCTCGATTCCGCCTCGATCCGGGACGAGGGGGACACGATGGAGTTCAGCGCCGACCCGGACGGGACAAAGCCGGGATTCGCCCGGCGGCGCGGGGCTGCGGCCCGGAGGAAGCGGTATACCGTCGCGCGCAACAAGCCGCGGGCCGAACACCAGTCCATCGACGACATGCTGCAGGAAGGGCAGGAAGTGCTCGTACAGGTCGCCAAGGAGCCGATCGGCAAAAAGGGGGCCCGCGTCACGAGCCACATCGCCCTGCCGGGGCGGTACCTCGTCTATATGCCGACGGTCGACCACATCGGGGTGTCGCGGAAGATCGGCTCCGATGCCGAGCGGGTCCGCCTGAAGGAGATCATCCTGAGGCACCGCGATCGCTTCCCGGGCGGCGTGATCGTGCGGACCGCCGCGGAGGAGCGCAGCGAGCAGGACATTGTCAACGACCTGACGTTCCTGGTCCGGGTCTGGGAAGACATGCGGACCCGTGCGGACAAGGCGTCGGCTCCCGCCCTGGTCCACGCGGAAATGAACCTCGTGCAGCGCCTGCTCCGCGACCAGTTCTCGTTCGAATTCGCCGCCATCCGCGTGGACGACGAAATGGAATACCAGCGGATCGTGGAGTTCGTCGACAAGATCTTCCCGAACCTCGTGCACCGCGTCAAACTCTACACCAAGGACAATTACATCTTCGACGAATACGGCATCACGCCGGAAATCGACAAGCTGCTGCAGCCGAAAATCTGGCTGAAATCGGGCGGCTACATCGTGATCAACCAGACCGAAGCGCTGGTGAGCATCGACATCAACACCGGGAAATTCGTCGGCCGCGGAAACAGCCTCGAGGAAACGATCACACGCACCAACCTCGAAGCCGTCAAGGAGATCGTGCGCCAGGTCCGCCTCCGCGACCTCGGCGGCATCATCGTCATCGACTTCATCGACA
>CAZTHE010000042.1:0-10457 GCA_964613495.1 uncultured Acidobacteriota bacterium
TGCCGACTGCCGACTGCCGACTGCCGACTGCCGACTGCCGACTGCCGACTGCCTGCTGCCGACTGCCGACTGCCTGCTGCCTATTGCTTTATCAGGGTGCGGGCGCCAGAGCGCATGCCTTCGAGCGTCAGTTCGTACATCGGGAAAATTTTCCGGATCATGCGGGTGGACGGGACGGATTGCCACCATTCGTTCGGCTCGGGATTGAGCCAGATCGCCTTCCGGAATCTCTTGCGGATATCGATCAGCCACTCGATGCCCGGCCGATCGTTGCGGTACCAGTAGTCGATCGCTCCGTTCGGGTTCATCAGCTCGCTGGGCGCCATATAGGCGTCCCCGACGAGGATGACCCGGTAGTTCCGGCTGGTCTGGTCCAGGACCTTGCGGGTCGGGACGGCGTGCATCTGGCCGATGTCCGTGTAGAGCTCCTGGTAGACGCAGTTGTGGAAGTAGTAGAACCGCAGATCCTTGACGATGTCCTTTGCGGCGGAAAACAGCCGGCTGACAAGATCGGCATGCGGCGTCATGGTGCCGCCCGCGTCCATCAGCAGCATCAGCTTGATTTTCTTCTTCTTGGCCCGTTCCCAGACAAATTCCAGTTCGCCGGCGTTGCGGCACGTCGCGTCGATCGTACCCTCCACGTCGAGCGTGTCGCGGGGGCCTTCGCGCACCACCTGGCGGATATAGCTCAGGGCCGTCTTCATGGCGCGCGTATCGAGCGCGACGTCGTCGCGGTAGTTCTGAAAGGAGCGCTTTTCGGCGATCTGGACGGCGCTGCGCAGGCGGCTTTCGTGCTGGCCCACGCGGACGCCCGAGGGGTGATAGCCCCAGGCGCCGAAGGGGGAGCGGCCGCGCACCCCGACCGCCCTGTTGCCGCCGACGTGCGGCTGATCGTCCTGGTGCTGCAGCCGGTCGAGGAACCGGTCGCGGAGCTCCTCGAGGTCGAGGGCCTCCACCATGCGCTTCTCCTCCTCGGTGAGTTCCAGCGGCGGCATGCGGCGCAGGTTCTCTTCGATGGCGCGGAGCAGTTCCTCGCTCGATTCGATGTGGCCGAAGCATTCGAGGAATGCCTGGTCGAACCGGTCGAAGTGCGCCTCGGTCTTCACCATGATGGCGCGGGCGAGGTAGTAAAAACGCGTCAGGCTGCTTCCGGCGAGGTCCTCCGAAAGGGCTTTCTGGAGGACGAGCCACTCGTTGAATGTGACGGGAACGCCGTGCCGTCTCAGGGAATGGAACAGGTTGTAAAACATCCGGCGCCTCCCTGCCCTAATGCACGGAAACCCGGGACACGTCTTCCTCGGTCTTCAGCAGCACGCCGAGGAAGGGCAGCCGCTTGTTCAGTTCCTGCTCGCCGATGCCGCCCGCGACGATCGCCTGGACCCAGTCCAGCAGCTCGCTGGTGGACGGCCGCTTTTTCAGGTCGGGCTTCTGCCGGATGAAATAAAACCGCGCGACGATCTGGGACAGCAGGTTGTGCCGGAGGTTCGGGAAGTGGACCTGCGCGATTTTTTCCATCATGGCCGGAGACGGGAATTCGATGTAGTGGAACAGACAGCGGCGGAGGAAGGCGTCGGGGAGCTCCTTTTCGCTGTTGCTCGTGATTACCACGATCGGGCGGTGTTTGGCCCGGAAGTGGTCGCCGGTCTCGACGACGTCGAAGCTCATCTGGTCGAGTTCGAACAGCAGGTCGTTCGGGAACTCCAGGTCGGCCTTGTCGATCTCGTCGATGAGCAGCACGACCTGTTCTTCGGAGCGCAGCGCTTCGCCCAGCCGCCCCGGCTTGATGTACTGCCGGATATCGGAGACATCCTTGTCGTGAAACCGGCTGTCATTCAGCCGCTGCACGGTATCGTAGACATACAGCCCGTCGGCGGCCTTGGAGGTGGATTTGATGTTCCAGCGGATCAGGCGCAGCTGCAGGTCTTCGGCGATCACCTGGGCGAGTTCGGTCTTGCCGGTCCCAGGTTCCCCCTTGAGCAGCAGGGGCCTCTGGAGAACGATTGCGGCATTGACGATTTCCCTGAGCGCGTCGCTGAGAATATAGCGGTCGGTTCCTTTGAATCTTTCCATCGAATGTGAGACGCCTCCTGACTTTCATGTGTGCCGGCGGACGGCTATCCGGCCCGTCCCGCCCGGGCAAACGCATAGTGTACCATGGGGGGGCATGAACTCCCATTATTCAGGAAGCTTCCGGAAGCTTCGGGGTTGCGGCGGCGGAAATAAAGATTGATTCCAAATTCCAGATTTCAGATTCCAGATGTCGTATTCCCAGAAGACCCGAGATACTCCCTGGTTCTGACGAAACTCAATCTTGCCCGAACCGGTGACCCGCGGGCTTGTCTGGAATCTGGAATTTGGAATCCGGAATCGGCTATTTACCCGGCTGCTCCGCCCTGCGGCGCACTGGATAATGCGGGTTTGGATGCAAAGTGTCAGGCCTGTTTTTTGCCCCTGAGGATGCGCTCCGCGGCGATCCGGTGGGGATTGTCGATCAGGGTGCCGTCGACCGTCGTCAGCGCCTTTCCCATGTTTTCCGCCCGGTCCAGTTCCAGGATGGTCCGCTCCGCCCACGCGATCTCCTCCGGGGTCGGATCGAAGATCCTGTGGATGACGGCCAGCTGATCGGGATGCAGGGCGCTCTTGCCGGTAAATCCAAGGCGGCGGGCCTGCGCCGATTCCCGGGCCAGACGGTCGGGATTGCGGATGTCGAAACAGGGGGCGTCCACCGCGTCGATTCCGGCCGAGCGGGCGGCGAGGACGATCATCTGGAGCGCCAGCAGCATTTCGGCCCGGTCCTCTCCTGGCCGGCAGCGCACGTCGGCGGCGTAATCCGCGGACCCGAAAATGAGCGATTCCATCCTGGGGGACGCGGAGGCGATTTCGGCCGCGCGCAACACGCCGGAAGCGGATTCGATCATCGCATGCAGCCGGATGCCGTGCTCGGGAAAGCCGCAGGCGGCTTCGATCTTCCGGATCGCTTCGGCGGCGTCCCTGACCTCGTCGGCCCGTTCGACCTTGGGGAGACAGATCCCGTCCGGCTGCGCAGGCACGACGGCGTCCAGGTCCGCAGGCCCCCATTCGCCTTCCAGGGGATTGACACGGACCACGGTCTCGCGGTCGCCGAAGCTGAGGCCCCGCAGCGCGCCAACGACCTTCTTGCGGGCGCTGAGTTTCTCCGAGGCGGCGACCCCGTCTTCGAGATTCAGCAGAAGGACATCCGCCAGGACGACGGCGGAGCGTTGAAGCATTTTTTCGCTGTCGCCGGGAACGTAGAGCGCGCTGCGCCGAAGAGCTATTTCCATCGCCTGATTCTCCCTGCGTCCATACTAACACCCCTTCCGCACAATCCTCAACGGCAGCTTCGGGGCCGCTCCCGGAATGGCGCGAAACGGCACGTCACGGCAATTGGCGGCAGGCGGTAACAATTCGACGAAACCGGTGCAAGTTCCGGCCCCGGTCGCGGCCGGGTCAGGCGGCGCCGGAAACCTTCAGGAGAAGGAAAATGTGGTAGATCGCCAGCAGGATATAGGCCCAGAGCACGATGCGCGCGGCATATCTTGCCAGGCGCCACTCCTTGTGGATCAGGATGATGAATACGGGGATGACGGTCATGGCCGCCTTGGCGCTGAAAAAGGCGACGAGCCCGCCGGATTGGAGAACCGCGTTGAGGATGGGATTCAGTTCGCGGGCCGATCCCCGGATGAGGTGAAAACCGGTGATCAGGGCGTCCAGGAGCGACAGGAGGAGGATGGCGGCGACCACGCACCAGGTGCGGGCGTCGTAGATGTCGACGTAAGCCCCCCGGTCCGTTTTCCGGCGGCCGCGGCTTTTCCTCCGCCGCTGCCTGCTGGCCAGGAGCTCGCGGAAAGAGGTCACGCCCCTCCGGTCCGTTCCGGATCTCCTTTCGGCCAGCATTTCTCCCGTGGCTGGATTACGGTAAAAACCCTTGTTCATCTTCAAGCTGGCCATATCGGCGACACGGCTCCGGGCGTTTAGCGTAATACACTTTCGGGAAACGCGGCCGCCCTTTTTTTGACACGCCGCTAATTTCGGAGCTCCTTTCTCTCGATAAGACCTAAATCCGGGTGGAAATGGTTTTGCCGGGATAGCCGCATGCATCATCGGGAGGATTTTATGAAGCCGTGCAGAACATGGATGACCGTTCTCGTTGTATTGTTCGCGTCCTCGACACTCGCTGCCGGGGAGCTTGTGCTGTACGGGGGAGCCCAGAAACCGGGCAAGCTGACGTGGTCCGAAGCGACGGACGCTCCCGACGACTTGCTCGACGGGGAGTATGGGGAGACGATGGGGCTCCGGCTTTCCGCCGGCCGCGTCTTCGGATTCGAACAGAACATCAGCTTCACGCCCCATTTTGCCAAATCCGGAGTCCGGGCGTTTCAGACCGACTCCAATCTGCTGCTCCAGGCTCCCGGAAAGGTCGTCCCGTACCTGACGGCGGGCATGGGCATGATACGGACCTGGGGACAGGAAATGGATCCGGGAATGGATCCGGCAGATATCGCGGCGTTCGCCTTCAACCTCGGCACGAAATTTACCCTTAATTACGGCGGAGGCATTAAATTCCGGCGCTTATTGGGCCCGATCGGCCTGAATGTCGACGTGCGCGGCTATACGATCCCCGACGCGCGCGACGATTCGCTGCATATCATCCAGACCAGCGCCGGGCTGGTATTCACCTGGTAGGGAAAAAGCCGGGGGATGCGGGCCGCCCGCAACATCGGATGGCTGCCGCGAGATGCCCCGATTCCCATCTTTGTCCACCGTTGGACCCGGGAGGCATCCGGGACTAGACGTTGACATTTGTGCCGCTTTCGGTTGAAATGCGAGGTTCATCCTAGGGAGGCGGCATGCTTGCAATCACGTTTCACGGCGCGGCGCGTACGACAACCGGATCGATGCATCTCGTCGAGGCCAACGGTTTACGGGTTCTATTGGACTGCGGGCTGTACCAGGGGCACCGCAAGGAAGCGTTCGAGCGCAACCGCAACCTGCCCTTCGATCCGGCCGGAATCGACACCGTGGTCCTGTCGCACGCCCATATCGACCACAGCGGCAACCTGCCCACGCTGGTAAAGCACGGATTTCGCGGCCGGGTGATCTGCACGCCCCCGACCGCCGACCTCTGCGACATCCTGTTGCGCGATTCCGCTCACCTGCAGGCCCAGGACGTCAACTTCGTCAACAAGAAGCGGCGCGCCCGGGGCCAGAAACTGTTCGAACTGCTCTACGACATCCCCGAAGTCGACCAGCTGCTGCAGCAGCTGCAGCCCGAACCGCTGCACCGCGCCATCCCGCTCGGCAACCACGTATCGGTCACGCTTCACGAGGCGGGCCACATCCTGGGTTCGGCCATCGTGCAGATCGACGTCGGCGCGCAGCACGGCCCGTCCCATCGCATCGTCTTCACCGGCGACCTGGGACAGAAAGCGCAGCCGCTGATCCGCGATCCCGCGATCGTGGAGGGAGCCGACACGCTGCTGATCGAGAGCACCTACGCCGACCGCGACCACCCTTCGGTCGAAGACGTGATGGGCCGCATCAAGGGCTTCATCGAGGACATCCACCAGCAGAAGTCTCGCCTGATCATTCCGGCCTTCAGCGTCGGACGCACGCAGCACATCCTTTACGCCCTGAACAAACTGGTGGAACAGAGGCGCATTCCCGTGACGCCGGTCTATGTGGACAGCCCCCTGGCGTCGAAAGCCACCGCGATCTACGCCCGCCACCGGGAGTGCTACGACGAGGATGCCGATGCGATGGTGCGCCGCGGCGACGATCCGCTGAAATTCCCCGGCCTGCAGTTCACGCACAGCGTCCAGGAGAGCATGGCCCTGAACGGCAAGCCCGGTCCGCTCATCATCATTTCGGCGTCGGGGATGTGCGAAGGAGGCCGGATCGTGCACCACCTCCGCAACGGGGTCGCCGATCCGCGCAACATCGTGCTGATCGTCGGCTTTCAGGCGGAAAACACCCTGGGACGCCGCATCATCGAGCGTCCGCCCGTCATCAACATCTTCGGCGAAGAGGTGCCGCTGAACGCCCGCGTGCACACGATCAATGCCCTGAGCGCGCACGCGGACCGCGGCGGGCTGCTGGCCTGGTTCAAGGCCGTGAATTCGAAGTCTCTTCGGCACACATACGCCGTCCACGGCGACGAAAAACAGGTCACCGCGATGAAAACCCTCCTGGAAGAGCACGGCGCGCAGCGCGTGCTGGCGCCGGTGCCGGGACAGAAGGTCGTCCTGCAGGAAGGCGCCTAGACGGACGGTATGATTGCAGGGATGCGGGGGATCCGTCCCTGCTTTGGCGGGTCCCGGCAGGAAGGCGGAAGATCCTGCGCATTTATTTCCGGCAAGCGACGGCTCGGAGCACACCATGTGGAACCCGATCGTCGATGTGCCGGGAGCCGTTGCCATCCGCGCCCTGGGGCGGTGGTACATGATACGGGACAGGCAATCGCTGATCGAGGCTTCCACTCGCCGGTTCATCGCGCGGAATCCTCATCGGTCCCGTACCGCCCGTTAGCCCGCGGCGTTGCGGGCGCATTTCTGCATTTCGCATTCCGGATTCGAAGCCCGGTCCGGCTTTTGCGCCGGCCGTGCAGGGGAATTGGACATGAGTCTGCAGGTGGTCCTGAATGCCGCGGGGGGGCTCGCGCTGTTCCTCCTGGCCATGCTGATGATGACCGAGGGACTGAAGGTCTTCGCCGGAAGCCGCCTGCGGCAAATGCTGGCGCAGTGGACGTCCACCCCGGTCCGCGGCGTGTTCTCCGGCATCCTCATTACCGGAATCGTGCAATCCTCCAGCGCGGTTACCGTAGCCGCCATCGGATTCGTCAATGCCGGGGTGCTCACGATGCGCCAGGCGCTGGGAGTCATCTACGGCACCAACGTCGGGACGACCGTGACCGGCTGGCTGGTCAGCATCTCCGGACTCGGATTCAAGGTCGAATCCTTCGCATTGCCGATCCTGGCGGCCGGTGTCGTCCTGCGCCTGGCATCCCGCGGCAAGCGCGCCCGGGGACTCGGGGAAGCGCTCGCCGGTTTCGGCCTGTTCTTTCTTGGACTTGCGATTCTCAGGGAAGCCTTCGCGGGCCTGGCCACGGCCTACGGGACTTCGCTGCGGAACGGCGGCGGCGTTCCCTGGCCGTACTTTCTGATCGTCGGTTTCGTGGCCACGCTGCTCACGCAGTCCTCCAGTGCGGCGATCGCCATCATCCTGACGGCCGTCTCGGGCGGCGTCATCGGCATCCATGCGGCGGCCGCCGCCGTGATCGGCGCCAATGTCGGCACCACATCCACGGCCGCAGTGGCGGCACTTAAAGCGACTCCGAACGCGAAGCGCCTCGCGATGGGACACGTGGCCTTCAACGGGATCACGGGCCTGGCGGCACTGGCATTGTTGCCGGGCATGCTTTGGTTTACAGGCCGCGCAGCCGACTGGCTCGATGTCGAGGGCAGCCCGGCGGCCGTCCTCGCGCTGTTCCATACGGTATTCAATGTTCTCGGCGTCCTCATCATGCTTCCGCTGACGAACCGCCTGGTGAAGATTATCGAACGCATGTTCCGCAGCGAGGAGGAGAACCTGGGGAAACCCCAGCACCTCGACGCCACCCTGGCGGCCAATCCCGACTTCGCGGTACCGGCCCTGCGGGAGGAGTTGATGCGGCTGCGGGGGATGGTGGCGTCGATGGTGCGCGGCGCCGTTTCCCCGCCGGCGGGGACGGAGACCGGCATCGGGAAGCGGACAGAAGCGGTGCGCTCCCTGGGCGCCGCGATCGCCGGCTTTATCGCTTCCGTGCGGACGGAAGTAATGACGCAGGCGGTGGCCGACGATCTTGCCCGGGCACTCCGGATCGCGCGCTATCTGGACGAGGCCGCCCGGTTGGCGCCGGATGTCGCCGTACTGCGGGACGAAAACACGGCCGCCGTCACGGGAAAGGCGCGCGACGCCGTCCGCCGGGTTCTGGCCGGCGCATCGGATTGCCTGGCCCTTGCGGAGCGCACCGCCGCGGGGAATACAGACGACGAAGAACGCGCGCACGGGCTCGGCCGCTTCGAGGAAAGCTATCAGCAGGCAAAGGCGGAGATCCTGGCCGCGGCCGTCCGCCGGGATCTCTCCGTGGATTCCGCCCAGTCCCTGCTCGACGCGCTGAGCGCCACGCGACGCATGGTGGAACAGGCTGTGAAGGCGGACCGGCTGCTGCGCAGCCCGGGCCTTGCGGCCGCTATCGAGGCGGAAGCCGGCCCCGCGTCCGGCGGCGATTTCGAACATCATCCCCGCGTACATACTCCCCAAAAGGAATGATCATGAAGCACAGCAAGCGCAACCCGGTTTTTTGGGAAATGGTTCTCCTGATCGGCTCCGTCCCCGTTTTTCGCGGACTCTGGATGTTCTGCGACTCCATTGAATTCCTGAACGGCTATAGGGGGGTCGCGCTATCGTTCTGCATCGGGCTCCTGCTGTGCATCGCAGCGCTTCTAGCCCTGAACGAAGGTTCCGGGAAATCGGGCGCCGGGAAGGATCCGGCAGGATAAAATCGGCCAGTCCCGCCACACGTGGTTTCTGGTGAATTTATGGGGGATTGCTGGTGGGTTGACAGTATTCATGGACGCACCGGCGATAGGATATAATATCCGAAAAACCCGGGGCCGTGACCCCGTGACGCGAAACGCGCACTATTTCCGAACGGAGGCCCTATGCAGATGCTGACGACCTACGAATTGCAGCGGCTGGTAGCGCAGCAGCATCCCCCCTGCGTCTCGATTTATTTGCCGACTCACCGGCACCACCCCGGCACAGAGCAGGATCCCATCCGGTTCAAGAACCTCGTGTCACGGGCCGCCGACCTGCTCCGCGAGAAGTACCGCAGTCAGGATGTTGACTGGTTCCTGGCTCCCGTGGAGAAATTGTCGACGGTGCGGTTCTGGCAGCACCAGGAGGACGGGCTGGCCGTATTCTGCTGCCCCGGAACGCAGGCGCACTACAAACTGCCGCTGACCGTCCGGGAAGCCGTGGTCGTGTCGAACACGTTTCATACAAAGCCGATCGTCGGCTATCTCAACAGCAACAGGCACTATTTCGTGCTTTCGCTGTCGAAAAACGACATGCAGCTTTACGAGGGATCCATGTCCGGGCTCGGGCAGATCGAACTCCAGTCTCTCCCGAAAGAGCTGCGCGACGCCATGGGGGAGTTCAAGGCGAGGGCCCTCCTGGCCGGCAGGGACGAGGAGGAAAACCTGCAGACCCCTCCGGGACAGGATCGCCGCAGGAGGGAGGGGGATGACAAAAGAGAGATCGCCAAGTACTTCCGGGCCATCGATCGGGCGCTCTGGCCGATTCTGCGAGACGAACGGGCCCCCCTGGTACTCGCCGGAGTGGGCTACCTGCATCCCCTGTTTCGCGAAGCGTGCAGGTACCCTTACCTGCTCGAGGAGGGGATCGAGGGCAGTACCGCGGACATGTCCCCGGAACGGTTGTGCGAAGCGGCATGGGCCCTGGTTTCCGCCTACGAATCCGATCTCGAAACCACACTGCTGGAGCAATACGTTCAGGCGCTCAAAACCGGGCGCGCGGGCAACCAGCTCGCCGAAATCGCGGTGGCCGCCGCGCACGGGCGCATTCATGCCCTTCTGCACGAAACGGGCAAACTGATTTGGGGCAGGCTGGATCCGGACACCGGAGCCGTCTCCGTGCATGCGCGGCAGGAACAGCGCGATACCGAGGACTCGGACATCATCGATGACCTCTGCGAAATGACGCTTCTCAAGGGTGGAGAGGTTTTCGAGATATCCTCCAGCGAAACTCTCGGCGGCTCGCCGCTGGGCGCGATCTATCGATATTAGCGGGCACATTCGCAGCCGCGCCGGCTTCGATGCCCTGCGCGGTCACGGAGGAATCCATGGAACAGGATCGGCCGAAAAGGAAACTGCCGGTGCGCCTGGCGTTGTGGTTAGTCCTGCTGGCGGGCGCGGCGGCCGCCGGAGTCTATGTCGCCGATCGGCTTCTGGTCGCCCCGCAGAGAGACCTGAAGCGGCAGATCGAGTCGCAGAAGCGCGAAATCGCGCTGCTGGAAGAACAGAATCAGCGTCTCGAAACGTACATCAAGCTCCTCCGCTTCACGGAACGCCGGGCGCGCATCGAGGTGCTGGATCAGAGACTGAACGAGGCGGGCGTGCCCGTGTCCCGGATACGGTTTACGGAAATCGACGCGGACGGCGCTCCCGTCACCGTGGCGAGGGAATTCACGCTGACCGGGCTGGAAGTGTATATAGACACGCTGACTATCCGCTTCGAAGACCATTTTGTGGAGCAGGGAGATCCGCTCAAGGGGCGGGCCCTGATGCTGTTCCGGCGGATCTTCACCAGCCGCATCCGTCCCGAGGAAGGGTACGTCCTGGACCGTGACGGAGTTCCGCCCGAGGTCTATGCCGAAC
>CAZTHE010000042.1:10467-16158 GCA_964613495.1 uncultured Acidobacteriota bacterium
AAGCCGCCACCGGATTCGAAAAAAACCTCTGGCGCCGCTTCTGGGACCTCGCCAAGGACGAGGACCTCGCCAGGGAAAGCGGAGTGCGCGCCATCCACGGGGACGCCCCATACACGCGCCTGGAACCCGACAAGGTCTATCATGTGACGCTCCGTTCCACGGGTGAGGTCAGCATCACGCCAGGTTCGGCGCTCTACCGATAGTCGAAGATCCCGGACCGGAATCCTGGACACCCACTAATTATCCGCTTTATTCATAATGGTTTGCCGCAAAGCCGCGCAGACGAGTCGAATCAATCGATTCCAAATTCCGGATTCCAGATGGCATATCACCGAACGAACTCCAATAATCCTCCGTCCCGATCCCACCCGCGCGTGCCCGAATCGGCGACTCACACGCTTATCGGGAAATAGTGGGTGTCCACATTTTTTCGGATGGTGGGTGTCCACGTCGTTATGCTGCAGGGCACGCATGCGTTTTCCGAGTGAATTTTGGGGAGGCAAATGGAGATAGTGCTACAATCGCCCCTTCGGCGGCGGCCCGGGACGGCGTCCGGTTTGGAGGTCCCATGGCCCCGCCGTTTTAACCGCATACAGGGGAGCCTATGAGCGCACTACATTCCAGATCCAGACGGTATTGGGGCTTGTTCATCTACGGCGCCATCCTTGCCGCATCCGGATTCGGATGCAGGTATTGGCCCGGATCCGCCGGTTCCGGGGGCGAAAAATTGACCGTGCTGGACCCGCGGGGCCAGCCGTCCGGAATATTCGGCCGGAGGGGGGAACCGGATTCGCACATGATGGCGATCTTCGATCCCGAAACGCACCCCCGGATCTCCCGCGATGAACTGGTCGCCCTCAGGATGGCGCCCCGGACGGGCAGCCTGGACAACAAAACCATTTACCTGGTGGACGTGGGTTTTGCCGGAGGCCGGGAGTTCCTCGAGGAAATGCAGAAGTGGTTCGCCAAAAACATGCCTTCGGTCAAAACGGTATTGCGGACCAAAAGCGGCACCCCGTTTTCGGACAGCCCCGAGCTCTGGGCGGAGATCAAGAAGGAAGCGTATGGCGTCGTCTTCGGCGTGGGCGGCTGAGACGGCTGCTCGGCGAGTCTCGCCGAGTTTGCGCGCACCATGGAGGGCGAGTTCGGCGTACCCACGGCCCCCATCGTCACCTCGCGGTTTGCGGAATACGTCCTGCGGGACGGTCACTCGCACGGCATGAACATGCGCTGGTCGTTCCCTCCCTATCCCGTTGCCTGGATCCCCCAGGAAACCATGCGTCAGTACATCTACGGCGACGATCCCGTGACCGGCGTGAAGCTGATGACGGAAGTGGTCGACGCGCTGACGAAGCCGTTGACCGAAGCAGAGAAGAATCCCGAAATATCCGAACGGCCCAAAAGGCCCCGCCTGGTGGAATCCGACACCGAGGAGAACCTTCAGCGCCTGTTCCTGAGAAACGGGTGGACCGACGGGCTGCCCATCGTGCTGCCGACGGAGGGACGCGTCAGGGAGATGCTCACCGGGACCGGCCACGCCCCCCAGGAAGTGGTCGGCATGATGTCGGTCACCACGCACGAAGAAATGAAGGAATACACGGTCGAAAAGGTGGCCGTGAACGCCGTCATGGCCGGCGCCCGGCCGGAACACCTCCCGGTCATCCTGGCCATCGCCTCGACCCAGCATCCCGCCATGCCCAGTTCCACCGGGTCCTACGGCAGCATGGTGGTGGTGAACGGTCCTGTCGGCCGGAAGATCGGCATGAACAGCGGCGTCGGGGCGCTGGGACCGTTCAATTACGCCAACGCCGTCATCGGACGCGCCTGGACGCTGATGAGCATCAACTTCGGCGACGCGCGCGCAGGGGACACCTTCATGGCGACGATCGGCAACGGCTTGAGCTTCACCAACCAGTGCTGCGCCGAAAACGAGGAGAAGAGCCCCTGGAAGCCGTATCATGCGCGCCAGGGCTTTAAACCGGAGGAGAGCACGGTCAGCATCTTCCGCGGCTGGAACGTCCTGACGCTGGGAATCGGCACGACCGACGGGCTGCTGCAGCAGATCCGGTCAATGAACTCCATGGGCACCTACACCTTCGTGATGGACCCTCTGGCGGCCAAGACCCTGAAAGCCGAAGGATGGAGCGATCCGGACAAGCTGAGCCGGCATCTGGCGGAAAAGGCCAAGTCGCCGTTCCTCCGCCCGGAAGGCATCCAGTTCGTAGTCGTGGGCGGCGAAACCAATCCCATCGTTCACACGACCGACTATGTCCACTACAAGACCGCACCGGTGGACAAGTGGATTCCCAAGGACGGGCTCAAGCTCGACGCGAAGCCGCTCCGGATGCCCGCGCACAAGGAATGCGCGGACGGGCTGTGTTTCTCCGGGCGATGACCGGCCGCAACGGCGCCGCGGACCGGGAAAACGCGAATCTGCGAGGCCTGTCCGCGGATCGAAGGCGGAGACCTGCGGTCAGTGACGGAAAAGAAAATTGGTGAACTGCCAGGGATCGCTCCAATCGGGGCGCGCCTGCAGGTTTTCGTCGAAGTACACCCGGTGCCTGCGCAGCGGGGACCAATCGGAGGATTGCGAAACCACCTGCCCCAGATACGGGCGCGCATCACGCAGAACCGTTTCGTGAGGCAGGTCCTCCGGGAGGCAGACTCCCCGCCGCGGATTGCGGATCGTCCACAGGGCGGCCGCCAGGACGCCGGCCGCCACCTGCACCGCCGTGGCGTTCACGTTGGGAACCTTCCTGCGCGCCGCCTCGATGCTCAGGATGCTGCCCGTCCACCAGGACTGATACCGGTGCCCCATGATCAGCGCGCCGAAGAGGTCCCCTCCTTCCGCGATCTCGTTGGCGAGAATGCGTTGCCGCGGGTGGAGCTCGTAATTCCGGCAGCGCAGTTCGTGAAGGGAGAGCAGCGAATCGTCGCACGGCATGTAGGCATAGTGCACGGTCGGCCGGTAAACGGCCCTGCCGTTCTCTTGGACGGTTAGCGCGTGCGAAATGCCGAACGCTTCCCCGTGCGTCACGATCATGCCGACGATTTCCCGGTCGGGCACGTAGGAACGCACCCATGTATTGAGGCCCATCTGGGGAAGTATGATCTGGTTGGCGGTCCCGGTCTCGGGCTGGATCGCGAACGGCGGCAGCCATTTTTCGTGCGTGCCCCACCCCAATTCACTCGGCGAGATCGACTCCTCCCACATGCCTTCCACGCTCCAGGTCCCCACGAACTCGTCCTGCGCCTTGATCCTGGAGGCGCGCTGCGTATCCCACTCGCTGCAGTGGATGACCTTAATCCCCAGATGCCGGGCCAGTTCCGGGAAATTCTCATCCTCCGCAAAACGCTCCAGCCGGCGCAGCCGCGGACGCGGCTGATCTGCTTCCCGGATCTCCCTGGCGGCGATATCCAGGAGCCCATGCTTCACGAAATGCGACACCAGGCCCGGATTGGCACCATGGTCGATGACGGCCGTGGAAGATTTGCCCCACTGCCCGGCCAGCGCCAGGACCTTTTGATACCGGGCATAGAGGGACTTCTCCATGCAGGTCTTGGTGTGCATCTCCGCCGCGGGGTCCCACGACTCCAGGGATGCGTTGACATAGAGCACCTCGTTGGAATGCGCCCAGGACATGATGTCGAAGCAATCGATGCTCCAGGCCAGATCGATGATCAGGCCGCCCTTCCCGACATGCGTGGACAGCATCCGCGGCAGATTCTGGGGAGTCACCCGTTCGCGGACGAAATGCAGTCCTTTGTCGACCCAGGGCTTCAACGCGGCCTCGACGTCCGCGAAATCGACGACGGTGATCCGGGACAGCGGAACGCGCAGGTGCTTCAGCAGCATCGGCAGCGCGGCCCGTGCCACGATGCCGAATCCGTTAATGAGAATTCTTCCTTCAAAATCGATCATTGCCGTCCACCTTCACTCGAGCCGGCCCGGCTCGAAGGATAACCGCACATATTCTCTGCGGTAAATCCATCTGAAATCTGGAATCATAGGCCTGTCGCCTCGCGACGGGACTTCATACATGGCATGGGCAAAGCTACTCAAACTGGATCCAGTCGACTTCCACGCGTCCACCGTCCCGCAGCGTCAACTCCAGGTCCTGGACGCCGGAGGGCAACTTCTTCACCTCGGCGGTCACCACCCGCCACCCCACGCCTTTCGGAACATCGGCGGTGACGTCGACCGCCGCGCCCCCCCTGCCGGCGCGAAGCGTGAGCGCGCCTCCCGACTCCGACATGGCCTTGATCCTGACTTTTCTCGCGGCTTTGTTGCCGAAATCGACGGCGTCGAACCGGACCCAGGCTCCCGTCTCACTCAGGATGGCCTTCCACCCTTCAAAAGGCTTCTTGGCGTCCAGGAACTCGACCGCGGCGCCCTTTTCGCTGATCGCACTGTACCGGTCGATCTGTATCTCACGGGCGGCGGGAACCACGCCCACGCCCCGCAGCGTGGGAATTACCTTCCGAATGGTGCCGTCTTCATTGAAGAACAGGCGGTCCGCGCGGATGGAGCGGTTTTTGTCGAAGGACGGGGACAAATCGTTATGGTGATAAAACAGGTACCACTGCCCCTTGTACTCCAGGATGGAGTGATGGTTGGTCCAGCACTTGGACGGGTGCTCATCCATGAAGATGCCCTTGTACTCGAAAGGTCCCAGCGGGCTCTTCCCCATGGCGTAGACAAGCGCCTCCGTCTCCTTGATCACGTGCGGGAACGTGAAATAGTAGATGCCGTTTCGCTCGAAGAGAAACGGCCCCTCTTTCATGCCTTCGGGCAGCGTCTTGATGACCTGCGGCGTTCCGGCCAGTTCCAGCATGTTGTCTTTGAGTTTGGCCCCGGTCAATCCCTGCCCCACGCCGGCCCAGTACAGGTACGCCTGCCCGTCCCGGTCGACGAAGACATTGGGATCGATCCCGGAAACGCCCTTGATGGGCTCCGGCTGAGGCGTGAAAGGGCCATGGGGCTTGTCGGAAACGGCGACTCCCACCGTCATCCCCTGCGGCCCGCCGGCGGTGCCTTTGGCGATGGCAGGGAAATAAAAGTAGTACTTGCCCCCCTTCTCGTAGCAGTCGGGCGCCCACATGCTGTTCCTGGAGGCGTCCACCCATGCCACAGTCTCCTGATCGACGATGACGCCGTGATCCGTCCAGTCCACGAGGTTTTCGGATGAAAACACATGATAATCCTTCATGCAGAACCAGTTGGTGCCGCACTGGACGTCGTGCGAAGGATACACATATATTTTGCCATCAAACACCCTCGCCGTCGGATCGGCCGTAAACTGATCCCGGATGAGCGGATTCTGGGCAAAGGAAGCAACGGCGCCCGACAGGGTGAACCCGATAACAAGAATGAATACTGCTTTCTTCATTGCTGCGCTCCTTCCTGTGTTCCTGCACACGAGGTCCACGACACGGCCCGCGTCGCTCTTGAAACTGCGGTCGTTCGCACAATGACATTCCATACTATACAATTTGCGTTTGAATTATGCGGTTCAAAAACCCGGGATGACGGCGAACTCCCACCCCCAACGCCTCTGCGGACGGTCGTTCGCATGGACATAGCTGAGCTGTGCGATGAAAAATCCCATGGCGTTGAACCGGAGCGATCCGCCCCAACTCGACACCGGCCTGCGGGGGGTGTGCGCCGGTTACTCCCTCTACACCAACGAC
>CAZTHE010000042.1:16168-31180 GCA_964613495.1 uncultured Acidobacteriota bacterium
TGGGAGACGTCCTTCGACCTCCAGGCCAATCCCGCATCGTAGAAAATGGCCGTTTCAACCGGCGGGAAACCGCGGCTGGGAATGATTCCCAGCGCGCCGAGCGTCTGCAGCCGGACCTCGGCGTTTGCCACCAGCAGGCGGCTGCCGAAAATGCGGTCGAATGTCGGGCAGGAGAGAGACTGCTCCGATACCAGCGTGCACTCCTTCGGCGTGAAGGATCCCGCCTCATAGCCGCGGACCAGCGACGGGTAGCCGAGCGAAAGATCGCTCATGCGCTCGTCCTCCGAATCGGTCCCGTAGCGGCCGTAGTGCAGGACGCGCCCGGCCAGGCTGAGAGGGCCCGTGAGCCGGGCATATTTGCGGTAATCGGCCAGCAGCGTAGCATAATTGAGCGTGCCGCCCGATATGCCGGCCTCCAGGCGGTAGCTCTGGCCCATGATGGGGCTCGTGCCGCCGAAAATCGCGGTGTCATAGACCAGCGCCGCGCTGCCGATGCCAAGGTTCAGGGAGTCCGGCACGTCAAAATCGAACTCCTGGCTTCCCAGATACTCCCCGGTCACTCCCGAGAACACGTCGATCGTGCCTTCCGCGTCATAGGAAATATTCTGAAATCCCCCCGCGAACTCGATCCGCTGTGCGCGGCTGAAAGGCCGCGACAGCGTCATCGACGCCTGGCGGGAGATTTCCCAGTATCGGATGGTCTGGTCGACTATGAACGGCTCGTCCCCGATGAATTCCAGCGTGCGGCCGTAGCTGCCCGTCAGATAGGGGACCTGCCCGCCGGCGATTCCCCAGTTCCACCGGGATTTCTGGTTTTCATACGCTACGATCCCCGCGAGGCTGTTGAGGAAATTGCCGCCGTCGGTAGTCGTGGAGGTCTGGAAGGCGGTCATGAGGTTGTGCTGCCCGAGCAGGTCGCTCCAGTAGAGCCCGATCCCGCCTCCGAGCATGGAGCCGAAGTTGCTGAATCCGACGTTGACGGAAGGCGGCGCCACGTATTCCAGTGACAGGCTGGGCCGGTAGTCGGTTTTCCGGAAGCCTGCGGATTCCGTCAGCCCTTGACCGGGAGACTCCAGCCGCGGCCGCACCAGCTCCCCTCTGCGCTCGAAGGGCGGCAGCAGTCCCGCGCGCAGAGGAGCCACCGCCCCGTTCAGCCTGCTGCCCGCCAGCGCCTCCGCTCCGTCCAGGCGATAGATGCTGTAATCGTCCGCGACGAAGGTACTGAAAACGATCCGATCGGCCCGGGCGGCCGCGGAGAACGCGGGACTCCATTTGGATATGCCGCTCACGCCGGTCTGCAGGTTGGTCAACTGGCGGATTTCGCCGCTGACCGTATCCAGCCGGTAAATGTTGGGGATCCCGTCCCGGTCGGAAATGAAATAGAGCGACGCCCCGTCCGCGCCCCACTGCGCTCCGAGGTGCTTGCCGCTCGGGAAGGCGGGGATGGACCGTATTTCCGCGGTCACGGGATCGATCACGGCCAACCGCAGGTCGCCGAAGGACAGGAGGGAGAGGTCGGAACTGAACCGGTCGGTCGAAAACACGATGGACTTGCCGTCGGGCGACCACGCGGGGTGCAGCTCGGAATAGGCGTCGCTCGTCAGCCGGCGGGCGCTCCTTTGCTTCAGGTCCAGCACGAAAAGGTCGATGGTGCCGCCGGTCATGCCGGAGAAAACGATGGCAGCGCCATCGGGCGACCAGCTTAGGCTGAACAGATCGGACACGGCCGAAACCGGGAGTCTGCGCTTGATTTTATTCGCGGCGACGTTGTAGAAGGAAATCTCCGGCCGGCCGCCGCGCATGCTCCCGAACGCGAATTCCTCGCCGTCGGGGCTCCAGGCGCCGACGGCGCTGATGAACTGCAGGCTGTCGAAATGCGGATCCAGCGCCGTGCTCGTAAGCTTGCGGCGGATCTTTCCCGTCTCGGCATCGGCGAGAAAGATGTCGATGGAAAACAGGTCCTTCTCCGAAAAGAAAGCGACGTATTTGCCGTCGGGACTCAGGGCGGGACTCACGTTGATGCCGCCGCCCCCCTTCTTTTTGCCGATCAGTTCTCGCGCCGGATCGAGGGCTACGGTCGCTTCGAGCACGGGGCCGTAAGCGGCTTTCATGGCGGCATGCCAGTCCCGGCCGAGCTGGTCGATCGTGATTTCGAGGACGCCGCCGATGGCTCCTTCCGCGTTCCCGCTGCGCGCCGCCGCCTTGAGAATATTCGCCACCGCCTCGTCGCCGTACCTGCCCGCAACATAACTCCAGAAGGCCTGTCCCCAGCGGTAGGGGAAGTATTTCGAGTCGTTCAGTTTCGAGATCGGAGGCAGGTCGTCGCGCTTGACCGCGTCCCGCATCCACATGGCCGTGTGCGGATCCGTCGCGCCGACGGACAGGTATTCGGCCATCCCTTCCACAAACCATAGCGGGAGCATCAGAGAAGCCGGCAGGCCGCTGCCGCCCAGCGAGCTCATGCGCGAGGACATGTCGAACTGGAACGCGTGAACCAGCTCGTGGCCCAGCACGTGGTCCGTGTCGCCGAGGGGCCCGGAGAGAGGCATGACGATCCGGCGCCTCAGCCCTTCCGTCACGCCCCCCGTCGTCTCCCCGATATAGTCGGGAAGCACGGTGGTTCCGCGGAAATCCGTATGGCTGGCATACAGGATGATCGGCTGACGGGAAGAGAGTTCGTGCCCCAGGATTTCGCTGAGCCTCGTATTCCAGCGCTCCGCCATGCGGCCGAAAACAACGGCGGCCCCGGCATGCTCGTCGTAGTAATGAATGTCGAAATGGTCGGTTTTCAGCACCTTGAAATCGTAGCTCTTATACCGGACTTTGTTCTGCCCGAAATACTGGGCGTACGCAGGCGTGGCTGCCAGGCATATCGAAAACAGAATCGCGATGAGGCGGGTCATAAGGAACGACTCCTGTTTTTCAAGGTCCAAGCCGCAGGCCTCGTCCGTCCTTGAAAATGGGATCGGACGGCTCTGGATACCCGTTTCTCCCAGAAGCCTGATTTTTTTCATGTATAAGCCCGATGCTGCTATTTGTCCAAATTCAGCAGGATACGGCGTATATCCGAATAGGGATCCTTCACGACGCGGCTGTCGAGATCGAATCGCATCGTCGCCCGGTCCTTCGCGTCGTAGGGCGGCCAGTGAGGCAGCGCGCCGCCGTTTGGATTCCCCGATCGGGCGAACGCGATCCAGGCGGGACTCATAATGTCGGCCATCTGCTGCGGCCCGGGTCCCGGCCCGACCATGTTCCGGTTGCTCTCGACGTTGTCGAACACCAGCGGCACATCCAGCGCGTGGTGCGCGCGGAGCCGTCCCTCGTTGACCGGGGTCTCCCAGGCCATCAGGTAGACGTAAACCGGCGCGCCGCCCTGCGCGGCCTTGCGCTCGGCCTGCATCACGGTCGCGATCCAGTACCCCTTCATCGTATCCGCCGCGGCGATCAGCTGGCCCGGTGAATAGCCGGGGAAGGCGGCGCGCAGGGCCGGGATCAGGGCATCCGCCCTTGCCGGCAATTGCGCGCGTACATACGCGGAAAAGTCCTCGTCGGTGGACTTGCCGGATTTGGGATCGCTCGCCCGGAAGATGGTCATCTCGTCCTTGTTGGAACCGATCAGCATCGGGATCCCGGCGGACAGCGGCGGGGCATCCGGGATGAACGGCCTCCGCGGCAGCGCGATCCCATCGACGCACGGGACGAATCCGGCGACCGGCATGGTCAACTGCCCCGAGGGAGAAGCCGCCGGGGCGGCCGCCGGCTGGGCCTTGAAAATCGCCGGAGCGTCGGCGCGCCGGAGCGCCGCGTGGTCGCCCTCCGCGATTTCCAGATTTTTCAGCAATGCGCGGCCGAGGGACTCCGCCTCTTCGCGGGACGGCGCGTCCAGTCCGGAACCGCTTTGCACGATCGCTTTGTGGAAGAGCCCTTTCGCGGGAGGCATGGCCATCAGCATGGCGACCTTGCGCGCGCCGCCGCTCTCGCCGAATATGGTCACGTTGCCGGGATCCCCGCCGAAACGGGCAATGTTGTCCCGCACCCACTCGAGGCTCAGGACGATGTCGAGCATGCCCGCCTGCCCGGACGAAGCATACTCGGGGCCCCATTCCCGTCCGAGCTGAAGAAAGCCGAAGACGTTCAGCCGGTGGTTCACGGACACCACCACCACGTCGCCTCTGCGGGCGAGATTCCCGCCTTCGCTGAAAGCATCTCCTCCCGAGCCGGACGAGAAGCCGCCGCCATGCAGCCAGACCATGACCGGGCGCTTTCTAGCGTCGATCCCGGGAGTCCAGACGTTGAGGAACAGGCAATCTTCGCTCATGCCCGGTGCAGCGGTCCCCGCCCCGGGCCCGCCGCCGGCCTGCATGGCCCGGGCCCCGTATTGCGTGGCATCGGCGGCTTCCGTCCAGGGCGCGGGCTTTTGAGGCGGGCGAAAGCGCAGTTCGCCGACGGGAGGAGCCCCGTACCGAACGCCTTTGAACACGTGCACTCCCCTGTCGTCCGAATATCCCCGGACGGGCCCGTTGGTCGTGTTTACGATATCTGAGGGCTTGCCGGATTCGCGCGCCTTCAGGACAAATGCGGAAAACGCGATGACGGCGAGAACCGCCGCTGCGCGGAGATGCCCGCGCCGAGGGTGATTGTTCGCGTGCTGCATGTCGAATCCTCCCGGTTTCAGCGTGTACCAATCGATCTTCTTCTTGCGGACGATCCGCCGCGGGTCCGCGCAACCCTGATCGCCTTGAACGGTCCGGTGCCCGGCGGGGTGGCAGCCGTAGGGACCGGCGGCAGATCGGGCGCCGATGGCGCAGCCGGCGGCGTCTGAGCCAGCCCGGCGCCGCACAAAAGCGCGACGGAGAGAATGCGCAAGAGCGGCCATTTCACGGCAGCCTCCTCGCCAATTTATCCGCCGCACGGTGCAAAACGTCATTTTACAATCCTATGGCTATGGCATCACGGGTACCCCTGTCAAGCGATTAGTCCGTCCGGTTGATGAAGGCCCGCGGGGAATGGACGCGGCGCGCCCGGCCGAAGTACCTTTTTCGCAGATAATGGAGAGAGGGATTCGGGATATTATCGCCCTATCGGGATTCAGGAGAATTGCTGATGCGACTTGAGAAGGAATTGGAGATTCCGATCTCGCTGAGCACCGATAATGGAGAATTCAGGAAATGGGCACTCTCAGAAACAGCATTGTAATACCCGCTCTCGCGTTGCTGGGCGGCATCGGATTGGCGGCACCGCTTTTCCTGAACGGGGACAATCCGGCCAATGCGGACAATGCCAGGCCGCGCATCGTCGTCACCGCCGATCCCGAACTCGACGATTCGAACTCGCTGGTCCGATTCCTGCTCTACAGCACCGATTTCGACATAGAGGGGCTCGTCTATGCCAGCAGCCAGTTTCACTGGAAAGGCGACGGCAAGGGAACGAAGTGGTTCGTGCCCGGCCGCGAATACACGCGCTTCGGCCTGAAGGACGTCTGCCCCTGCACGTCCTGGCGCTGGGCGGAAGGCGAACGCTTCATCGACGATGCCGTTGAGGCCTACGCAAAGGCATACCCGAATCTGAAGATTCATAATCCTGACTATCCCGATCCCTCGGAACTGAAACGGAAGATCCGAATCGGAAATATCGAATTTGACGGGGACATATCCAAAGACTCGCCGGGTTCCGATTTGATCAAATCGCTGATTCTCGACGACCGGGCCGGCCCCCTCTATCTCGCGGCCTGGGGCGGGCAGAGCACAATCGCCCGGGCGCTCAAATCCATTCAGGACCAGTACGAAAGCGCGCCCGGATGGCCCGCCATGAAGGCCGGGATCTCGCGGAAGGTCATTCTGCTTCCTTCCGGCGATCAGGACGACACCTACGCCGGGTACATAAAGCCGAACTGGCCGGAGATCCGCTATTACCAGTTCGGCGGCGGGCCGAGACTCGCCTACGGCGCCCAGGACGGAGCCGCTCCGGAAGATGCCGCGTATCTGAGCGCGAAGTGGATGAAGGAGCATGTATCCGGCCGCGGCCCCCTGGGCGCCTTCTACCGCGTCTGGGGGGACGGCAGGCAGATGGTCCCGGGGGACATTTTCGATTATTCCGGTTTCTCGGGTCTCACGGCGGAGGAACTCAGGGCGAAAGGCTACATCGTGTGGACGCCGATTCAGGAAACCGGGTCCTGGCTGGGCGAAGGCGACTCGCCGACTTTCCTGAACCTGTTGGACAACGGGCTGCGCGCGCACGAAGAGGCGTCGTTCGGAGGCTGGGGAGGCCGCAAATCGGACTTCGCCGGCTGGCAAACCGCCGGTCCGGCAACTTCACTACCGGCAGATTCTGCGCAGCCCGATTTTTTCCCGGCCATGCAGCGTGATTTTGCGGCGCGTCTCCGGTGGTCGGTGACGCCGCGTTTCTCGGATGCCAATCACGAGCCGGAGGCCCGGATCAAGGGGCCTCTCGATGTAACGGCGCGCCCCGGCGAGACGATTCGGCTTGAAGGAAAGGTTTCCGATCCCGACGGGGACGCAATCGCCGTGAAGTGGTGGCAATACCGGGTGGGCAGCTATCCCGGCACGGTAGTCTTCGACAATCCCACGGCAAGGGCAACGAAGCTGCGCATCCCTGCCGATGCGGCGCCCGGGCAGACGGTCCATCTCATCCTCGAAGCGAGCGACAGCGGGACGCCGCCCCTGACACGCTATCGGCGCGTCGTCGTCACCGTGGCGCGCCCGTCTGAATGAACGACGACTTGGCCCGCATTATTCCTGAAGGTCCATCGCGAGGCGGCTCAGACGGGCGTGGATGCAAGGCGCGCGAAGGGAGGATTCCGAAGTCGTACCTGCAGCGAAGCTGCAGGCCTCGACAAGTACGTCGGGGAATCCGACCGAGCGCGCGCATAAAAAGCATGCGGACGCAGCAGACATGCCCGGACCCGCCGCAGCAGAAGCTTCATGAATAGTGCGGGTGCATGGCAAGATGCGGCCGCATCGCGCCTCCAATCCCCCTCGTCAACTCCTGCCGGACTCGAAACCGGCTATCCAATAACGCCGGGGCCGGAAGTGGCGCAACTGGTACGGGTCGCCATCTGCACCATTCACCTGCTATGGTTTTGGAGGATAGCGGAGAGCGCGCAAGGAACTGGAGCAATAGGGATGAACTGGCGGGGGCGCGTGGCGCGCCAGAGGCTGCGGTCGCCACCGACCCCAGTTCCTCCACCTCGCTCATTCAAACTCGGATGTAGAGGGATTCATGCCTGGGCCTCCGGGGCGGGCACGACTTTACCCAGGTCCACCCCGAGAATACCCAACTCGCCGCACCGGCGCTGCCAGACATCCGCAGTGAGCTTTCCGTCCGCGAGTGAGCGCAGCACTCCGAACGGCTCGATACTGGTGGCCGCGACGGTTGCAGACACAGGCTGCCCCGGCAAGCTGCTGACCGTGCCGCCCCGTTGCGCCAGAAGAACGGCCAGCGCGGCCCCCAGGACGGCGCCGGCCAAACCCTCCGCGTCTTCGTCGTCGGGCGATTCGCCGCCCGGTGTGCGCGAGCGGAGACCGAAGGCTTTCAGGTCCGCGGCCGCTTGCGGCAGTGATTCAGGCACCAGACCGCTCAAAACGGCATTGTTGGCCTGAAGAAGCCCGGTCCATTGCGGCATATACACCGAGGAGACAACGTCATCCCAATTGATGGGCTTCAGCTTTTCGGCGACGCCGGGTTTGACCATCGTGGCAATCAACTGACGCTCCAATCCCGGCAGATCATTCAGGAGCACCGTAGCCGCCGGGTCATCGTCACCGGGATTCCCTGCCGGCAGATGTTCTACGGCGGCGATGCGTTCCTTGAGCGTCGGGTGCGTGTCGTAAGGATCCGCCTTGCCGGCCTTCAATTCCTCGTCCAACTGCCGGGTGATCGCCTCGGCCACCGGCGTGGCCTGCACGAACCGCTGGAAACCTTCCGTGAGCGGCGGACTATACCCCGCGTTCAACAGCGGGGCGCATTCTTGAAACAAATAGGAGTCGAACACGGGCGCCACCCCGTGAATCGTCCGCAGCCCCCCGATCAACGGTTGTGAACCAACCGCCCGCGCAGCCAGTTCATCGGCCACGAATTCCTGCCGCCGCGACACCGCATGCGTGATGCGCAGGAACATTTTGCCATACCAGAGAAACGGGGCCTGAAGCCATGAACCGTCGCCGAGCGATTGCAGCGTGCGGCCAATCGCCCCGCGGGTCTTGTAAATCCACGGGCCCAGCCGCGTATCGCCCCCGTGATAGTGGCCGAACTCATGGGCGAGCACGGCGCGAAATTGCGAGCGCGTCAGCATGCGCATGAGCGGCAAGCCCACACCCATCACCCGGCGGCTGCCAAAACCCATGACGCCCCCGCGCTGCGTCACCCAGGCGTTGACATCCGACAGGAGGTAAACTTCCGCCGGCATGCCCTGATTCACCGATTTGGCCACCCCTTGCAGTTCCGAGAAAAGCTTGGGATGCCGGCTGCGGCTCAGTTCCGGTCCGGGCGGCTCGAAGCGATCAATCCGGGGAAGGACCGCCCACAGGATGGCAAACGCGCCGCCAAGGCAGAGGAGCGTGAGCTTTAGGTGCAGCCGGTGGGCATACGCAATCTCGGCGTATGGAATGTAGAGCAATCCGCACGCAATCACCACAGCCAGGACGTAAAAGCCGATCATCAGAATCATGGCCAGCGCCACGCGACCGGCAAGCGACGGCAAAGGCTTCGTGACGGAAATGATTGGGGCGGGATTTCCCTTTTGGTTATTCATGGCTCTCCTGTGAAGGCTTTCTGCGGGATGCTTTGCCGCAAACGGACCGCTCGTCGCGGAATTGCCGTCGCTATCGGCCCCGGATCCTCCGCCACGTTCAGCCGCCGTTCCACTTCCGCCACGTGACGCGCCTGCCGGATCCGCGGGGGAAAGCGGCCCGGCCAAGGTGGGTGTCCACTCAGGGCCGGGTCCGGGTTTCCCTGCGCCGGAGATCTGCGGCCGTGCTCGGGCAAGACAATATGGACAGGAAACATCGGCTGCCGTTTTGGCTCCGGGTCTTCCTATCCAACCTCATGCACGGATGCACTCCCGATCTCTTTCAACTGTGGATAGCATGTTCGATGCATTGGAGCTGGTTACATATGGATTTTACAGCAGAAACCCGGGTGCGGGAAACGGGTTTTGGGCAAATCCCCGTCTTATTGCAGAATCCCGAAAACATCGCGTTACTCTCGTCTGCCGCCGAAGCGGCCGCCCCCGATGGCTGCAAACGGATCGCAGCCATCGCAGAAGTGTATCTGGAGTCACAATCGTGGCAAATTCCTTCAGTGCCTTTCGGCCCAATACCTTGCCTTTCAATGCCAGGTACCGCCGTTGATCATCGTTGAAAAGAATGCGTTTCTTGCCGACCTTTTCTCGAAGCACTCTGTTCTCGGCTCGAAGGCATTCGATCACGTCCTGCTGGTGATGGTTGATCCAACCAGCGAGGATCAAGAGCAATAACTGCCAGGATTGTAGTGCAAATTTCATAGAACTCCGGAATACTGGCGTAATATAAAAACAGCATCCGGAATCAGCAGTGGGTTGTCAACCGCAGCCAACAAAGGAATTCCGCAGTTGCGCCTAAACTCATTTGTTTTAACCACTTGAAGATCGGCTGATTATTTTTGCCTTACGGCCTTCATTTCGTGTTACGATCCGGCGAATTCGATCAATGGGGCAATTTTAACCCCGTAGTTAACATAAGGCATACATATCAGTACTTGTTGAGAAGCCTGCACGGCCGGATTTCCCGACCAAAGGCAATTTATTCCGACTATCCTTGCACTATCGGGCACGTTGATTGACTCGCAGCCATAATCGACCGATCAGGACAATACCTGGGGGGAATCCATGAAGAACCTGTACAGCGCGGCGGGCGCCATGCGTTCGCGCTTCGCGATACTCGTGTTGCTGGCGACCTGTATCGCCGGTTGCCAGCGCGCGTCGAACGAAAGCAGAGCCGACGTGCGCGCCGGCATGTCGCAGGAGCGCCTGCAGCGCATCAACGCGCATTTCCACAGGCTGGTCGACGAAGGAAGGATGGCCGGCGTGGTGACCTGGGTCGCGCGTCATGGCGAGGTGGTGCACGAGGATGCCTACGGCATGGCCGACATCGAGGCCGATCGCGCGATGTCGAAGGATGCCTACTTCTACGTCTATTCGATGACCAAGCCCGTCACCAGCGTGGCCTTGCTCATGCTGTATGAGGAAGGGAAGTTCCAGCTCGGTGATCCGGTGGCGAAATACCTGCCGGAACTGGCGAACCTACGGCTCTACGTGGGCGAAAGCCCCCGCGGCGGCATGATCACGCGTGCGCCGCTGCGCCAGCCCACCATCGAAGACGTGTTCCGCCACACGGCCGGCTTTCTCTACGGGCCGGCCGGCAATCGCGGCATCGACGCGGTCTATCGGGAAGCCAATTTGATGGGCGGCACGCTGACCGACCTGACGCTGCGGCTGGGCAAGTTGCCACTGGCCTATGAGCCGGGCACGCAATGGGTGTACTCGGTGTCGCACGACGTGCAGGCGCGGCTGGTCGAAGTGCTGTCGGGCATCCCCTTCGATGAATTCGTGCGCCAGCGCATCATCGAACCGCTGGGCCTGACGCACATGGTGTTCGGCCGTCCGGATGCATTGAAGGACCAGTTTGCGGTGATCTATGCACCCGACGAAAGCGGCAAGCTGATGCCCACCGGCGCGCTCGATGCGCCCGGCGCGGCAACGCGCGTGCTGGGTGGCTTAAGCATCTCGGCCACCGCTGCCGACTACGGCCGCTTCGCGCAGATGCTGGTGAATTCGGGTGAGCTCGATGGCGTGCGCATCCTGTCGCGCAAGACCATCGACCTGATGGATTCCAACCACCTGCCCGACGGCGTGCAGCGCGGCGCGGCCGGTGGCGGCACCGTGGGCGGCGAAGGCTATGGCCTCGGCGTGCGCGTGGTCACTGATCCGGCGATGGCCGGCAACCTCGCCTCGAAGGGCACCTTTGGCTGGTCCGGCGCTGCCGGAACACATTTCTTCGTGGATCGCAGCGAAGACCTGGTGGCCGTGTTCATGATCCAGGTCATGGGCGCGCCCGACGGGCCGCGGATGGCAGCGGAATTCGAGACGCTGGTCTACCAGGCCATCGTCGACTGAACCGAAAGAAGACGGAGCGGAGACAAGCCATGTGGAACAAGCGCATCGGGACGCTGGGCGGCGCATTGCTGGCGGCAATGCTGGCCGGCGGCAGTGCGTTCACGGCGGACCCGATCGGGTCCGGTCCGGAGCCCGCCAGGGTGTATTCGGACGGCTCGCTGCCGACTCACACCATCTACCGGCCCGCGGACCTGAAGGGCAGGTACCGGGTGGTGCTGTGGGGCAATGGTTCCTGCGTGAACAGCAGCTTCGGCTACCGGAACTTCCTGTCGGAAATCGCCTCGCATGGTTTCATCGTGCTGGCCATCGGGCCGTATCGCGATACACCCGCGCCGCGCCAGCAGCGTCCGGCCAATCCGGGCGAGTGGCCTCCGTTCGAAACCAGCTGGAAGCAGATGCTGGAAGCGCTGGACTGGATCACCGCCGAGAGCAAGCGCGCAGGCAGCGATTTCAACGGCAAGGTGATGGCCGACAAGGTGGCCGCCATGGGCCATTCCTGCGGCGGCTTGCAGACCGTGAAGGTCTCCACCGATCCGCGCATCACCACGGCTCTGGTACTGAACAGCGGCATGATCACCGACGAAGACCAGTACATGATCCGCCACGAACTCAAGCGCTCGGTGCTCGACCAGATGCACGCGCCCATTGCCTATTTCATCGGCGGTGAATCAGACATCGCCTACGCCAATTCCGAGGTCGACTGGAAGGATCTGCAGACGCGCAAGATCCCCGCGCTGAATGCGCAGATGGATGTGGGCCATGGCGCCACCTACAACCAGCCCAACGGCGGTCCCTTCACCAGCGGCCCGCTGGCGTGGCTGCAGTGGCAGCTCAAGGGTGACGCCAAGGCGCGCGCCATGTTCGTTGGCGACAACTGTGGGTTCTGCAACGGCGATCAGTGGAAGATGCGCCGCCACCTGCTGAAGTAGCTTCGACCTGCCAGGGCAGCGCTGCCACCGACTGTGCCTGCCAGAAGCTACGAGACACCCGTATTATTGTTTCTTCTCTGGGTTACTCACCGTGTAACCAGCCGGGCTAAACATCAGGTTCAAAAAAATTACCGGCTTGGCAGGATCATCGACTCTCTTGAAATTGAGTGGACAATGCCACAATCCTTTTGTCAAATGAACGATTGTGGGCGATGTAAAGACAAACTTTTCCAGATTATTCTCACTATCCCCCAAAGAAAATTCGACCTCACCCCCCAGGGTTAAAAGGTTGGCAGCATCTCCGCCGAGGAACATGAGAAACTCGTCCCAGTCATGGACGTGAGGTTTAGGCGCCATTAAAAAGGCTTTCGTTATCGGCACCCAGCCTACTGCAAAGGGAGCAAAGGTCGTACCTTCGTCCTTGTTCATCATCCTATAACCGAGAACGGGCGCCGTAACCTCGGGATGGAAATCCTGAGGATACGATTTATGCCACAAATCTCTTGCAATGTATTTTTCGTATTTGGAGTCAGTCTTTGCATTCCCGCTGCTCGCGAAGCCTGAAGGCTTCGCCTGTGACTTGGCCTGCTGGAAAGCGGCCTGAAGGTTCATTGGACTGATAACGAATCCGGCTGCGGGCAGGCTTAATCCCGCCTGTAAAAACTTCCTGCGCGATGACCTGGATTTCATAAAACCTCCGATTAGTCCCATTACGCCCTACAGGCGCTAATAGGCCGGATTATTCGAACTTGATCCAATCGATCTCAACGTTCTTTCCTTCCTTGAGAATTACAAACAGGTTGTGGACCCCGGTAGGGCTCTCAGAAAGGGGAGCCCGAACCGCGCTCCAGTCTGCCCTGTTCGCAACATTAACCTCAGCGATCAGCCGCCCATCGATCCTGTCCATCCTGATTTCGACGCGGCCGCCGGATGACGACAATGTCCGGACCATGACGTTGCGCAACTTCCGTGCCCCGAAGTCCGCCCTGTCGTATTGCACCCATGCTTCCGGGGCGGTCAGGACTGCTTTCCAGCCGTCCCGCTTCCGGTCGGGATTTACAAATGCCACGGACATCCCTTCCTGGCTGATGGCGCTGTACCTGTCGATCTGAATTTCCTTGAGGGCATCGGAAATCCCGACGCCACGATGGGTCGGAATCACTTTCCTGATGGCGCCGTCTTCATCGAAAGATAAATAATCCGCCTTCATGGAACGATTCTTGTCGAATTCCGGGGACAGATCCTTGTCGTGATAGAACAGATACCACCGGCCATTGTATTCCACGATGGAGTGGTGATTGGTCCAGCAACCGCTGGCGGATTTGTCCATGATCACGCCTTTCTGTTCGAAAGGCCCCATCGGGCTGCTGGCGGTTGCATATTCCAGCCTCTCGGCGCCGTCCACTTCATGAGGATAGGTTAGGTAATAAATGCCGTTACGTTCGAAAACGAAGGGGCCTTCCACGAGTCCTTTGGTCGGCAGGTTTTCAATTCTCTGCACGGGCGAATCGAGCTCCACCATGTTGTCTTTCAGTTTGGCCACAAAAATGGCATTCATCGAATAGTACAAATAAGCCGTTCCATCTTTGTCAATGAATACGCAGGGATCGATTCCGCGCGCCCCGTCGATGGCCTGCGGTTCTGGCTTGAAAGGCCCGAAAGGCCGGTCCGCTACGGCAACTCCGATCCTGCCCCCGGCGGGGAAATAGAAATAATATTTTCCGTTTTTGAAAACGCAGTCGGGGGCCCACATATCGAACGATTCGCGGCCCAGCCACGGGACGTCGGTTTGAGTCAGAATGACTCCGTGATCTTTCCAGTCCGTCAGGTTCTCGGAAGAGAACACATGATAGTCCTCCATGACGAACCAGTTGGCTCGTCCCCTGCCCGGGCTTGCAGGGATATCATGGGACGGATAGATATATACGATGCCTTCAAACACTCTCGCGGTCGGATCGGCGGTGAACTGGTCCCTGACCAGAGGGTTTTGGGCAATAGCGAAGCTTGTGCCGAGAAGAGCGAACAGAGCAAGGATTCGCACGCAGCAGTTGAATTGTTTCATCCGTGACCTCCCGTGGACTATATTAGACCGATATCCGCCTTTTCCCGACAACAAACAGTGATGAGATCGTATACGATTGTGCAGGAAAACTAAATGGAAGAGACCAGGTCCCAAAGGACCCGGCCGTGAAGTCATCGCCGCAGTTGTCCGGATGAAGCAACATAATCCAACCTGGGGCTGTCCGCGCATCGCTCAGCAGATAGCGTTGGCTTTCGATATTCCGATCAACAAGGATGGGATTCGGCGGATTCTCGCCGCTCACTACAAACCAGAACCGGATTCATCTGGCCCCTCCTGGCTCGCTTCCCCTGGTCACATGAAGGACCGTTTGTGGAGCGCGGACGTTTTTCGCCGTGAATCGCTCCCTTTACGAACGCATCGGGTGCTGGTAGTAATGGATATCGAACACATGCCGGGTTGGAAGGGCAGCTGCCTGAGCCGATAGCTGGGGGACGGGCTTCACCGATAGAATTTGCTTCGTACGGCTGGCAGAAGCACCGTCGAGGGTTGTATCACCCGCCTGTCGCCACGTGATCTCATGAATTCGCCACCCGCACGAAGGTCCGCCCAAAAACCTTCCAAGCGAACGCCAAATGTTAACCATGTGTTAACCGGCGCGTTTTTTGCTGTTTTGGGAATTCCCGTAAGTGCTTTGTTTTCATGGTGAGCCGTGAAGGAATCGAACCTTCAACCTACTGATTAAGAGCGGCTGGCAGCGGCAACTGGCAATTACTGCAAATCACGCAAATGGGCGGCTGGCAAGGGTTTCCGGCCGCCTGAGTGTTTCTGAGTTACTCCGGTTTATTTCAATTTTCCCAGTATTCTGCCACCAAAACTGCCACCAGATCCGT
>CAZTHE010000043.1:0-30679 GCA_964613495.1 uncultured Acidobacteriota bacterium
CGACTGCCGACTGCCGACTACCGACTGCCGACTACCGACTACCGACTGCCGACTACCGACTACCGACTGCCGACTATTCCCCGAGGTCCGGTTTCGCGACAGAAACCAATTCATTGATTGGACACCCTTCCGGAGCGGTTCTATAATCAGTCGCTATGAAATCAAGGGCGCGTATGGTCCCGGGCCGGGTGATCGGGATCCTGGGAGGCATGGGGCCCGAGGCCACGCTGGATCTGTACCGGCAGATCCTCTGCCTCACCCCGGCCGACAGGGATCAGGACCATGTCCCGGTGCTGATCTATTCCAACCCGAAGATCCCGGACAGGACGCTGGCGCTGACGCGAGGCGGCGAAAGCCCGCTGCCGTACCTGGTCGATGCGGCCAAAATTCTGGAAGAGGGCGGCGCGGGCATCATCGCGATGCCGTGCAACGCGGCACACCACTACCTGGCCGAGATCCGGCGGGAGATTTCGATTCCATTCCTGGACATGGTCGAGGAAACCTGCCTGGTCCTGCGGCGCAGACTGCCCCGCGCAAAGACCGCCGGATTGATCGCCACCCTCGGTACTCTGGGCAGCCGTGTTTACGAAAGAGCGCTTTTAAAGGAAGGCATTCGAATGCTGGCGCCCGACGAAGCCGGCCAGCAGCGGATCGAATGGGGGATCGCCCGGGTCAAGGCAGGCGACTGTGGCCGCCCGACGCAGGAGGCTTTTCAGTCCGTGGGCGAGCGCCTGGCCGGCGCCGGCGCCGATGCCGTTATCCTTGGCTGCACGGAAGTGCCTCTCGCTTTCGATCCCGAAGAGGTGCGGTACCCGGTCCTGAACACCACCCGGATCCTGGCCGAAGCCGCGGTGGCATGGGCTCTCGCCAAAGAGCCGTGGATTACCCCCCGGCAATCGCGAAGATGATGGAAACCACGTCGTTTTCCTTGACCGGCGTGTCCAGATTGCCCAGCGAACGGACATCCTGATCGTTTAAATACAGGTTCATGTAGCGCGCGGTTTTCTCGGAAAAGAAACGGTTCCCGGCATCGGGGAACCTGGCCTTGAAGCTCTCGATGACCTCGCGCACCGTTTTGCCGTCCAGCTCGACTTCCGATTTCATTTCCGTATATTGCCGCAGCATCGAGGGAATCCGGACCGTGATACCCATGAATAATTCCTCCAGGTGGCACTGTAAAAATAGCACAGCGAAGCCCCAGGGTGCATGGGGAAACCGCCGGCATCCGTCCTGCTGCGATGCCGCGGCACGAGAGCTGGGTACCTGCGAAAATCAGGGCCTGGCGCTATGCAGCACCCGGCAGGCCCTGCCCGTCCCCGCGAGCCGCCGGTGAATTTAAAAACGAAATTTGCCCCCCCGTGGAATCTGTTGATGTAGCCCGATAAATCATCCGGTTGACAAAACTGTTAACTAATTTGACAATATAACCTGTACGGTTTGTTGACAGCTGGCCCGATTAGTCAACACGTTTGAACCATTTGCCGGGGCTGCAGGTCTTTTCCAATTGCCAGGCTTGAAATCAACAGAGGAATGAAACGGGGATATGGCCGGGAAGAGTGCCGGGACCGAACGCAAACCTTCCTTCAGGATCTTCCGCAGCGTGCAGAACAAGCTTCTTGTTCTCATGATCGCGCTGTCGCTCCTGCCGCTGATCGGGATGTCCGCTTTTTCCTACTGGATCGGGAGGCGGCAGATTCAGGAGAGTATCCGTCTGTCGCTGGGGAAGATGGCGCAGGACACGGCGGACAAGGTGGACCTGACGTTGAGGAGCCGGAAGGAAGAGATCCGGTCAATGGCGACCACCTACGCTTTTGTCCGCAGCCGCCTCGACGGGACCGGCGATACGGATCTCACCCTCCTGCTGAACAATTATTGCCTGACCTACGACGCCTACGATCTCCTGATGGTATTGGACAGCGATGGGAACCTGGTGGCCCTGAACACCGTGGACCGCGACGAGAATCCGCTGCCGGCGAAGCAGTTGTCGGAACTGGTGGGTACGAATATTTCCCGGTTCCCGGAGGAGCACTCGATGTTCCTCGCGTCGGTTGCCGGGACCAGCTATCATCGCGACTGGTATCCTTCCCAGCTGGTCGAACGGCTGTACGGCTACCGGGCACGGGACGAAAGCCACCGGTACAATATTGCGTTCTCCGAACCGATCCGGGATCCCCGGAGCCGCAAGATCGTCGGCGTCTGGATCAACGTGCTCAACTGGTCCTATTTCCAGAATATCCTGGACAGCGTCGAAATGGACCTCCTGGCCCAGGGCTTCGAGACCGGATACGGATTCCTCGCCGCGAAAGACGCCGACACCCTGATTGCCCATAAAAACCGCATGGGCCGGGGGCGCCGGGGGGTGGATGAGAAAAGCCCGGCCCGGAGTTACTACGGCACGAAGCTGGTGTCCGATCATGGTTCGGGCAGCCTCCACCGGGCGATCCGGGAGGGACTGCGCGATTTCGACTATGCGGCGCAGGAAGGGAGGAACAGGATCTGCGGGCTCGCCCCGGTTGACGCTGTCGCCTTCGGGTGGACCGTCGGGGTGGTGATCGACGAATCGGATTTTCTGCGGCCGATCCAGGCCCTCGCATTCTGGCTGCTGGGAGCAACGGTCCTTTTCGCCGCGCTGGTAGTCCTGTTCACCTTCCTGATTGCCCGGGGCATCTCCGTCTCCCTGAAGACGCTGATCCGGTCGGCCCTGAAGATTGCCCAGGGGAACTTCGACGAGCGCGTCCCGATCCGTTCCTCGGACGAAGTCGGAATCCTGGCGACCGCGTTCAACGAGATGGCCGGCGCCCTTTCGCTCCGCGAAAAGCAGCTTCAGGATCTGAACCGGAATCTCGAGAGCATGGTGCAGGACCGCACGCTCGAGCTCGAAAACTCCCACGAGGCGCTCAAGCGGGCCTACCTCGACCTGCAGAACGCCCAGGAGCAGCTTGTGCAGACCGAAAAGATGGCTTCCCTGGGGCAGCTCGTCGCGGGGATCGCGCACGAAATCAAGAATCCGCTCAATTTCATTTACGGCAACACCGGTTTCCTGGCCGACTACACTCAGAAAATGCAGGGCCTCGTGGATGTGTTTGACCGGCTGCCGAGCCTTTCCGCGGAAGACCGGGCCGAGATGCGCCGCCTGAAGGACTCCATCCACTACTCCTTCATCCAGGGGGATCTGAAGGTCCTGATCGACAATTTCGCCGAAGGCGCCCGAAGGATCAACACCATCGTCACGGACCTGCGGACATTCTCGAGGATGGATGCCGACAAAATTACCGACGTGGACATCCACGCGTCCCTGGAACTGTCGCTCAACCTGCTGCGAAACCAGTACAAGAACCGCGTCGCGATCCACAAGGAGTACGGGGATATCCCCAGAGTCCAGGGATATGCCGGAAAGCTGCACCAGGTGTTCCTGAACCTGTTGTCCAACGCCATCCAGGCGATAGAAGGGAACGGGGAGGTTTGGGTCCGGACGAGGCCGGTCGACGGATGGGTGGAGGTGGAGATCGAGGACAGCGGCGCCGGCATCCCGAAAGAAAACCTGAAGCGCATCTTCGAACCCTTCTATACCACCAAGCCGGTGGGGCAGGGAACGGGGCTGGGGCTGAGCATCAGCTACGGGATCATCGAGCAGCACCAGGGCAGAATCATCGTGGCCAGCGTGCCCCTCAAGGGCAGCACCTTTACCATTCGCCTGCCGGTTCTCCAGGAGAAATCCGCGTGACAAAGAGGAAATACGAACTGCTGCTCGTGGACGACGAGCCGGCCAACCTGCAGAAGCTGCAGCGGACGTTCCTGGACCTGTACACGGTGCACCTTGCCCGCTCCGGCGAAGAAGCGCTCGAAATTCTCGGGAAGGCCCGGATCGACGCCATCATCACCGACCAGAAAATGCCCGGGATGACGGGCATAGAATTCCTGGAGATGTCCCAGAAGGACTATCCGGACCTGGTTCGAATCGTGCTCACCGGATTCACCGAAGTGGACGACCTGATCGCGGCGATCAACACGGGCAAGGTGCACCGCTACATCACCAAGCCCTGGGAGCCGGAAGACGTGCGGATCGCCGTCCGGGATTCGCTCGAGAAGATGGACCTGGTGCGTGAAAACGCGCGGCTGGCCGTCGAGCTCCAATCCGCCAACGAGAGGCTGAAGAGCGAAAACACCATTCTCCGCCAGGAGATGGAAAAACATTCCCTCCCGCAGAACATCATCTACGGGAGCACGGAAATGGAAAATATCCTGCGCCTGCTGCGCCGCGTTACCGGCACGGAAACCACCGTGCTGATTCAAGGCGAAACGGGGACAGGCAAGGAACTCGTAGCCCGATTCATTCACAGCGAAAGCAACCGGCGCGACCGGATATTCATACCCGTCAACTGCGGCGCCATCCCGAAAGAGCTGGTGGAAAGCGAATTCTTCGGGCATTCCCGAGGGGCCTTCACGGGCGCCACCCAGGAGAAAAAGGGGTATTTTGAAATCGCGCACGGCGGCACCATGTTTCTCGACGAGATCGGGGAAGCGCCCCCGGAACTGCAGGTGAAGCTGCTCCGCGTCATTCAGGAGAGCGAAATCATGCCTGTCGGCACCCACCAGCCGAAAAAGGTCGATGTGCGCATTCTCGCCTCCACCAACAGGGATCTCAAGGCCGAAGTCGCGGCCGGAAGGTTCCGGCAGGACCTGTTTTTCCGGATCAACGTTTTTTCAATCACCATCCCGCCGCTCCGGGAGCGCAGGAAGGATATCCTGCCCCTGGCGGAATATTTTCTCCGGCAGTTTTCGCAAAAGCTCAACCGCAGGACCGGAGACTTCGGCGACCGGACGAAGGAACTTCTTCTCGACTACGCCTGGCCCGGCAATGTGCGGGAGCTCCAGAACGAAATCGAGCGCGTCGTGCTCCTCGCGGATGCGGAGAAGCAGATCGCGCCCGAACTGCTCTCCGACCACATCCGACAGGGGCAGAGGCAGCCGTTTCCCTCCGACGGAGACCTGAAATCGGCCGTCCGCGAACTGGAGGAGGCCATGATCCGCAGCACCCTGGACCGCTGCGGCCGCAACAAGTCGCGTGCCGCCCGCGCCCTGGGCATCAGCCGGCAGGCGCTGCTCGAAAAGCTGCGACGCATGAACGCATAGCCTTTCTCCGTAAAAATCAGGGAATTACAGTCCTTTGTTGCCGGAGCCTGCGGTGCGCGCCGGCAAAAATAAATTCCAGATTTCGGATTCCAGATGGAGTTAGGGGAGATCCGAGATCCGAGATCCAAAATTCGACATCCGAGATCGGGAAACCGGTATCCGGATTTCGCGATTTTTCCCGGATCTCGCATCATCCCCTCTGGAATCTGGAATCCGAAAACCACATCCTTTCTCAGTCCGGTGATATTCCTGCCGCCGTTCTGCGGGAAAAGACGAATACACGCCTGCGAAGAATTGCCCCTCTGCGCAATTTCTGCGAATCCAACCAGCCTGGTCGTTCCTAACCGTACAAAATGTGTAAATATATTAGGCAGTTGTAAGTAATTATAAAAAAAGCATTTATTATTGTTTCGCAAAAAGCTGTCAACTTTCTTGTCAGGTTATTAGAAAGCGGATGTTCGGCATGTTTTGTGTAAGTATAAGTAAATAAAGAATATAGATGTGTATGATTAATTGGCACCTTTATTGCTAGGTATCGGGTGGCGCAATGGAGATTTCATTGAGATATTGCGCTGAAGGAGGACCGATGCTGGCAAACGAGACTCAATCCGCAGAAGACCTGAACGCAGCGCTGCTTTCGCGGTGCCGGACCAACGATCCCGAAGCCTGCAACGAGCTGTTCGAGCTCTATAACCGCAAAATCTTCAACACGGCCTACCGCATCCTGGGCGAGGAATCGTCGGCGGAGGACGCGCTTCAGGAAACTCTGCTCAACGTCTATCGCGGGATCTCCGATTTCCGCGGAGACTCGAAGATCTCCACATGGATCAGCCGGATCACGATCAACGTATGCCTGGGAATGCTCCGGAAGGGAAAGAACCGGCAGTGGATCGACCTCGAGGACGAATCCACGGGCGAGGTGCCGGCCGAACCGACCGCGTATACGGATCCCCTGGCTTATGCATCGTTGCAGGAGCAGAGATCCCTGGTCCGGGCTGCGTTCGAACGGATGTCGGAAAAGCAGGAAATTGTGGTGCGGCTCCATGACATGGAAGGCTACACCATCCAGGAGATCGCCAAAATCATCCACTGCCCTTCGGGAACCGTGAAATCCCGGCTTTTCTACGGGCGGCAGGAATTCAAGGCGATATATAACTCTCTCATGAACGGCGGATTCCGTGCCGCCTCCGCCGGCCTGAACTGATTCCGTTCGCCGTCCGGACCGGTCACCCGGCGTTCATCCTGACCGCGGGGCCGTCTTCACCGCGAGCCGGAGCGCGCTCTCCCCCCATTTCCCCCCTCCCCCCCTTCCATGATCCGCAATTGAGTATGATTTTGTCCGCGTGATAAGATCAATGGGTACAGGAGAGGATCCATCCCCGATGCGACAGAATCCGCCCTACGATCAGACTCCGGCGCCCCGCGGCGTCAAACACCTCTTTCTGCAAAACGAAGAAGGCGACGGCCCGGCCGCCGCCTTTGTCCCGTTTTTCTTTGTGGAGGCGCGGATCGATTTCAACGACGTCCGGACCGGATTCCGGACGACCGTCGGCTTGAGCAAGGCGCTCGAGATCCATTCGGTCGGTTCGGATTCGCTGTGGGCCGAGGACATGGTCCTTGACGTCGATCCGCAGAAAGTGTCCTCGGTCGCGCCCGCGTCGCTGCAGCGTGCGCCGTTGCCCGATTTCGTGGACCCGGGATTCATGGCGCAGATGGAATCGCATTTCATCCGGTACCTCCTGAATACGTTCAAGGCTCGCGTGTATCGCAATTACCTGCTAAACCTGTACTCGAACGCCGGGGAATCGCTGGAGGATTTTACGGCCCGGTGCCTCGACCTGCTCGCCAACGAAAGGCGCCGGGATCTGGACGACCTTCAGGAAGTGTATAACCGCAGACTCGGGCAGCTCGGGCAGAAGTATCTGAAGGCCGAAGTCTCCGAGAGTTTCGAGCTGGCGAAGCTGGATTCCCAGGGCCGGGATTCTTACAGCGAATACCTGGAGCGTATCGCCGAGCTCTTCCAGAGGGCCAAGCCGGAAGCGGGCCTGTATGCCCGGAAAGGGTTCCAGATCCCCTTGAGTTTTTCCGAGCTGGGGGAGCGGCTCGCGGGGCTGGAAGCGGAAGCGCAGCGCGCGATCGAGGATCTCTGGAATTCCTACAGGGAAAAGGCGCAGTCCGCGGACGAATACATCGTTCACCCGAACCTGAAGGACATCCACATCGTTCGATACTGCATCCTCTGGATGCCGTCGAAGGCGGCGTGAATGGAAAAGGGCAGAGTCGCCATGGCGATGAGCGGCGGCGTGGACAGTTCCACGGCGGCCGCGATTCTCCGGGAGGAAGGATTCGACGTCGTCGGTTTCTCGATGCTGCTCTGGGATCACCGGCAGGGCGGTCCCGCTGCGGCCGAATCCCAATCCGGACGCTGCTGCTCGACGGACGACATGCACGATGCCCGGGAAGTCGCCGCAAGACTCGGGTTCCCCTTTTATGTGGCCGATTTTCGCGAGGAGTTCCGGCGCATCGTGGTACGGCGCTTCATCGAGGATTACCGCGCCGGCATGACCCCGTCTCCCTGCGTGCTGTGCAACTCCGCCCTGAAGTTCCATCATCTGGCCGAGCTGGCGCTGAACGTCGGGGCGTCCCATATAGCCACGGGGCACTATGCCCGCATCGGGCGGCGGGATGCGGACGGACGCTACCTCCTGCTCGAGGCGCGCGATAAGGAGAAGGACCAGTCCTATTTTCTATTCGAGCTGAAACAGGAGCAGCTCGCCCGGGCTATGTTCCCGCTCGGGAATCTCGGCAAAGAGGAGGTGCGGCGGATCGCGGGCCGGCACGGCCTGCCGGTCGCCGGAAAGCCGGACAGCCAGGAGATTTGTTTCATTCCGGACAACGACTACGCGGCTTTTATCGAGCGGCATCACGAGACCGTCGCCGGGGAACCGTGGCCCCGGTCCTTTGCCGGCGGCCCCATTACGGACGGCGCCGGGCGGACGCTCGGACTGCATTCCGGCATCCACCACTTTACGATCGGCCAGCGACGGGGTCTGGGCATCGCGCACACGGCGCCCCTGTACGTCCTGGAACTGCGGCCCGAAGAAAACGTCGTAGTCGTGGGCGAGCGGTCCCAGCTTGCCAAATCGCGCTGCCGGGTCACGCGGCCGAACTGGATTTCCGTACCGGAGCTTGCGGCCCCTCTCCGGGTAAAGGCAAAGATCCGGTCGAGGCATCCGGCGGCGGATGCCACGATAGAGCCCCTCGACTGCGGCGACGTGTCGGTGGTGTTCGATACCCCGCAGGCGGCCATCTGTCCCGGCCAGGCCTGTGTGTTTTATCAGGAAGAAACCGTTGTGGGCGGCGGGTGGATCGCCCGTCCGGCGGGACAGCCTGATTCGGGGGGGATGGTTTCATGAAGAGTCCCGGTGCTCCGGTTCGTCGCCGCCATTTGCCCTGCCTCGGGTACTCTGAGGCGGTCCGGTGACGGCGATGGCGGGAAAACGGATTCTCATCGTGGCGGGGGAAGCGTCGGCGGACCGCTATGGCGCCCGCCTGGTCCGCAGTCTTCACGACATGCACGGCGGTCCGGCCGGATTCGCCTTCTTCGGCACGGGCGGCGATGCGATGCGGGCGGCCGGCGTGGATTTGCGCTGCCATATCCGGGACCTGGCGCACATCGGGGTGCGGGAAGCCCTGTCCGGTCTGCGGACCTACTACCGGACTTTTCGGACGCTGGCCGGGGAGTGTAAACGCCAACGCCCCGACGTGGCGATCCTTCTGGATTTCCCGGATTTCAACCTCAGGCTGGCAAAAAAATTGAAAAGGTTGGGCGTCCCGGTTGTCTATTACATCAGCCCGCAGATCTGGGCGTGGCGGAGCGGACGCATACGGCTCATACGGGATTACGTGGACAAGATGCTGGTGATCCTCCCTTTCGAGGAAGAATATTATCGCGGCCGGGGCGTCGACGCGGAATTCGTGGGACACCCGCTGCTGGAGGATTTCGCGCCGCGTCGCGACCGGGAGGGTTTCCTGCGCGGCCTGTGTCTGAACCCGTCGCGAAAGACGGTGGCGCTGCTGCCGGGCAGCCGGCGCAAGGAAATCGACTATATACTCCCGACGCTCCTCGGCGCGTCCCTGCGTCTTATGGCGGAACTTCCCGCCCAGTTCCTGATTTCCGCGGCGCCCACGGTGGACAGGTCGCGCATGGAGCGGATCATGGATTCCGTCCTTCCGCGGGATGTGCGCAGCCGCTTTTTCCGGCTCGTCGATCACGAGTCCCGGGATATTCTGGCGAATTCCGATTTCGCGTTCGTGAAGAGCGGAACGAGTTCGCTCGAGGCGGCGCTGGTTGGCAACCCGTTCCTGATTACCTATAAGATATCCCCCCTGAGCTGGTGGATCGGGTCGGCACTGATCCGAACCCCCATGAAGGGGCTGGCGAACCTCATCGCCGGCGAAAAGGTCGTGCCCGAACTGTATCAAAGCGCAGCAACGCCGCAGGCGCTGGCAAAGCAGGCGCACGATCATCTGGAGAGCGCCGAAAGGTGCGCCGCGATGTGCGGCCGGCTGGCGACGATCCGGGAGCGGCTCAGCGTCCGTTGCGCCTCGGCCTCGGCCGCGGCAGTCGTAAGCGGCTATCTGAAAGGATAGGACATGCAAAGAACGATGGTTTGGCCCTGCAGGCTTCTGCTCTGCGTATTGATCGCGGGAACGGCCCCGTCCCTCGTTTCCCAAACGAGGAAGCCGTCGGCGTCGCCTCCGCGCATGGACATCCTCGGCTACACGCTAGAGGCGGAGTTGGCGCCCGACGCGCACGAAATCAAAGCGGCGGCGGCCGTCAACTTCAAGGCCCTGGAGCAGACCGACTTCGTCATTTTTGAAATCAGCGAAAACCTGTCCGTTCGCAGGGTGCTCAACGCCCAGAATGTGGAGCTGGACTTCGGGCAGGACGAGATCGGGCCGGGCTACCTGACGGTCCGCTTCCCGCAGGATCTGGAGGCGGGCACGGAGGTCATGATCCGCGTCGAATACCAGGGAGGCTTCGACCGGGACCGCTTCAGCAGGATGTTTACGCGGGACGAGACCAGCGCATACATCGGCATGGACGGGACGTACCTGATATATCCCGGCAAATGGCTCCCGATCGGCCGGTTCCTGTCGGACCGGGCGACGGTGACGCTCGAGGTCGCCGTTCCCCTGGGAATGACCGTCATCGGTCCGGGAACGCGGCTTCCGGTGGTCACGAAGGGAATCAGCGAGGTCTTCGGGTGGACTGCGGCCGTGCCCGTTTTCCCGGCCTCGCTGGTGGCGGGACAGTATTTCCAGCGCAGGGTCCAGGCCGGGGATTTCACGATCGAGTGTTTCGCGAGGGAAAATGAGCTGGATGCAGCGCAAAAGAGCGCGGACGCCGCCGCAAAGATCCTCCAGTATTTCGCGCAGACCTACGGCCCTTCCGCCTCAGGCGGCAATTTCCGCCTGGTCGCGGTCGACGACCTGCTATCGAGGCACCACGGGATGCTCGGCACCATTTTCGTCACGCACCGGGAGCTCGCGCAGGAACAGCCGCCCGTGCGCGAACTCGCGCGGAGAATCGCCATGCAGTGGTGGCTGGAATCCGTCGGGGTGCAGACGGCCGAAGACCTGTGGCTTGCCGAAGGCCTGGCGTATCTCTCCGCGGCGCAATACATCGGCAAGGATCAGGGGGCCGCGGCGTACAAGGAGGAAATCGACGCCCTGTCCGTCCTCGCCCTCAGGTTCGAGAAAAAGAGTTCGGTCCGGTCCGGAGCCGGGCTGGGCTATCGCACCGAGCAATACGAATCGGTAGTCGCGGGCAAAGGCGCGTGGGTCCTGAACATGCTGCGCGGCATCCTGGGCGAACAGGAGTTCGGCCGCCTCGTCGAGCGGTACCTCCGCGCGTTCACCGGCGTTGGAGGCAGCACGGCGGATTTTCAAAAGCTGGCGGAGCAGCAGAGCGGCCGGGAGCTCGGATGGTTTTTCGCCGAGTGGATCGACACCATCGGCGTCCCGGAGCTCGAGGTCGACTATGTCGTGTCCAAGACCACGAGCGGCTTCCGCATCACCGGGACCATCAAGCAGGAGCGGGACCTTTTCCGGATGCCTGTCGAGGTGGCCGTAATCAGCCGCGGCGAAGAAATCAAGCAGACGGTCGAGGTGGCCGGCAAATCGACGGCGTTTGAACTCGCCAGCTTCGGCATGCCGGAAAGCGTGGTGCTGGATCCCGGCAACAAACTGCTGCGCGATTCCAGGGAACTGCAGACGTCCGTCCAACTCTCGATCGGAAACGACCTGAAGCAGAAGGGGGATTTTGTCGAAGCCATCCGGGCCTACGAAGGCGCCCTGAAGCTCAGCCCGAACCGCTCCATCGCGCATTTCCGCCTGGCGGAGACCTTTTACGAGCAGTTCAATCTGCAATCGGCCGCCAATTCCTTCCGGGATGCGCTCAACGGAGACCGCGATCCGAGATGGATCGAGGTCTGGTGCTACATTTACCTCGGCAAAATCTATGATATCCTTGGCCAGCGGCAGCGGGCGATGGCCGAGTACACCAAGGCGGTCAACACGAAAGACGACACGTTCGGCGCGCAGGCGGAGGCCCAGAAATGGCTTGCCGCGCCTTTCGTGCGGGAGCGCACCACGATCGAGAAGCAGCCGTAAACCTGATACAAGAGGACCCATCGGTTTCCCCTATGACTTCCTGGAAGGAATTTGCTCAGAAGACCCGCGTGCCTGCCGGCACGGTCCTGGGGATCCTTTTTCTCGTCCTGATGCACCCTTCGGCGCGGTCGCTGTGCATCGGCGCCGCGATCACGCTGCCGGGGGCGCTGCTGCGCCTGTGGGCGGCAGGGCACATCGACAAGGGGCGGGCCCTCACCCAGGGAGGTCCCTATGCCCTGACACGCAATCCCCTCTACCTGGGATCCTTCCTGATGGCGCTGGGCATCATCCTGGGCGGGCAGGGCTACTGGCTGCTGCCGCCGTTCGGCCTTTTTTTCGCGGCCTTTTACATCCCGGTCATGCAGGCCGAGGCCGAGTCGCTGCGTCGCGTGTACGGGCAGGACTTTGCCGAGTACTCGGCCCGGGTGCCCGCTTTCCTGCCCGCGTTCCGGAAAGCGCGAGCCGGATCCTCCGCTTTTCTCTGGTCCCGCGTCGTCCAAAACCGCGAACACCGCAACGTCATAGGACTCCTGGTCGCCGAAGCCATCCTCCTGGTAAAGTATTTCGTCCAGTAGCCTCCTCGCATAGGAATTCAAGAGGGGGTGGTTCCTGTAACGTTTTTCCGGCGCCGCGTATATAGCCTCAAATGCGAAAACTCATGCGAAAAAGCGTGCTGTCTCTGGTGCTTGCTTTTCTCCCTGCCGGAGGCATCTCCCTGCCGGCCCAGGAGGGGGGATATCTCGCGGGAACCGTCACCGATTCCAACGGAGTTCCGATCCCGGGCGCCAGTGTTTCCGTCGCAAGCGGCCCCGACGTGCTGGCCGAACAGCTGACCGACCTGGAAGGGCGGTTCCGGTTTGAACCGGTCGTCCCCGGCGTTTACCGGCTCACGGCCGAGATCGTGAGCTTCCGGAAATTCACGATCGAGGCGGTGGAAGTCCTCGCGGACCGCGGCCCCGGCCTGACCCTGCGCCTGGAGGCGGTAGCGCCCCCCGCCTCGACGGCAACGGCGGCTCCGAGCAAGGCCCGGACCGGCGAATCCGCTCCGACGGCGAACGCCCCCGCGTTCCAGTCGGCCGCGGTTACAGACCTTCCCGGCTTGAATCTGTTCCAGGACTTCACTTCGGATGCGACGCAGGCGGCGTCGGCGGCCGGAACCGTAGACAACCGGTTATTCATCAGCGGCAACACGGTGAACCTGGATGCGGGGAATCTGAATGACCCCGATTTTCGAGGCCCGATGATGGATGCCGCGCGGCAGATGGGTTTCCAGATTCAGGAATTCGGCCCCGGCGGAGGAGGCGGAGAGATGGGCGGCGGCCCCGGGGGTGGAATGGGTGGCGGTCCAGGAGGAATGGGCGGCGGTCCCGGGGGCGGAATGGGCGGTGGTCCCGGAGGCGGCATGGGATTTGCCGGCATGATGGGCAGAGGCGGCCGGGGCGCGGGTTTCCGGCAGCCCGCCATCGAAGGGAGTCTCACCGAATCCTACGCCAATTCGGCATTGAACGCGCGCAACTACTCGCTCACGGGACGGACACTGGACAAGCCGGTGCAGATTCAGAACAACTTCAGCCTGACGCTCGGCGGGGCGATCCCGTTTATCAAATCGGGAACCACGGCTTCGCGCGGGGCCGGCAGGATGGGGCCCGTGAGCCGGCCCGGCTGGAGCTTCACCTATGGCGGGAGCCGCAACCGCAGTGCGATGGACGTCCTCACCACGGTGCCGACGGAACTGGAGCGCGCCGGGGATTTCTCCGAGAGCTACGTGCAGACGCTGGCGGTGGACGCAGAGACGGGACAGCCGTCGGTCGTCGTGCAGCCGGTCGCGCTGTATGCGGATCCGGTCGATCCGGCGTCGCGGTTCACCCGGATCGATTCCATCGATCCGGCGGCCTCCGGCCTGCTGGAATTCATCCCGCACGCCAATCTTCCCTGCGCCCCCGGCAGCCCGTGCGTGAACAACTACGCCTACCAGCGCAGCCTGCCCACTTCGTCCGACGAAATCCAGGCCAGCGTCAGTGGCCTGCGGCTGGGTTCGAAGGACAGCATCGGAATCAACTACAGCATGCGCCGCGGCAATTCCCTCGCCGCGGCCGCCTTCCCGGGCCTGGACACGCAACGCAGGAATTTCGGCCAGAACGTCGGCGTCTCCGGCACGCACGCGTTCGCCTCGAGGCTTTTCTCCAGTTGGAGAATTTCGCTGAACCGAATGCGGACCGAATCGACGAACGCATTCTCCTATGTGCGCGACGTGGAGGGGGACCTGGGGATGGAGGGCGTTTCCCGCGATCCCGTCAACTGGGGACCGCCCACGCTCAGCTTCTCCAATTACGGGAGCATCTCGCTGGGCAATCCGTCCCTGTCGCGCAACCAGACCTTTTCGGTCTCGGGCGGGGTGACGCGGATGGCGGGCCGGCATTCGTATCGCGCGGGCGTGGACGCCGGCTGGGCGCAGCGCAATTCCCAAACCGATCCCAACGGCCGCGGCACTTTCAGGTTCACCGGCTATGCCACGATCCTTCTCAATGGGGACGGCAGCCAGGTCGCGGGGACCGGGAGCGACTTCGCGGATTTTCTCCTGGGCCTGCCCTATTCCACCTCCCGGCGCTATGTCGATCCGGCCGTGAACCCGCAGGGGAACGGCCTGTACCTGCGGAACAGGAGCTGGAGCCTGTACGTCATGGATAACTGGAGGGTCCGCTCCAACCTGACGGTCAACTACGGAGTGAGGTACGAGTACTCGGGGCCGTCCTTCGAAAAATACGACCGCCTCGTCAGCCTGGATGCCACCCGGGATTTTTCGGAGCTGGCGCAGGTCTTCCCGGACCAGACGGGGCCGCTGAGCGGCCGGTATTTCCCGCGGTCGCTGGTGCGTGCCGACCGGAACAATATCGCCCCGCGCGTGGGCCTGGCGTGGAGGCCCACGAACGGATCGCCCTTCGTCTTCCGGCTGGGGTACGGCATCAGTTACAATCCGGGTTCCTATTCCTCCATCGTGGGCCAGCTGGTCAACCAGCCGCCGTTCGCCGTCACACAGGACCTCGCGACGGACCGAGCCGATCCGCTGACGATCCTGAACGGATTTCCCGAAGACCCGGAGCTGACGGTCCTGAACACTTTCGGCGTCGATCCCGGGTTCAAGCCCTCCTACGCCCAGCAATGGAACCTGGACATCCAGACGCAGATTTCCCGGCTGTTCGTCCTCAACGCTTCCTACACCGGGTCGAAGGGGACCGGGCTGGACATCGTGCGCGCACCGAAGCGGGGCGGCAACGCCGGGTATTTCACCTATCACACCAACGGCGGCAGTTCCATTTACCACGGCATGAACCTGCAGCTCTCCCGCCGTTTTTCACGCGGCTTCAACCTGACGAATTCCTACACGCTTTCCAAGGCCATCGACAGCGCCTCGGGGAGCGGGTCTCCCGTCGCGCAGAACGACGCGGCGCTGGACGCGGAACGATCTCTCAGCAGCCAGGACCAGCGCCACAATTTCCAGACGAATTTTTCCTATGAACTGCCGGTCGGCCAGAACCGCAGGTTCCTGGCGACGGCCTCTCCCCGGCTGCTCAACATCCTCTCGGGTTGGACGTTCAACGGCAACCTGACGATCGCCAGCGGCAATCCCCTGAACCCGGGATATGCCAGCAGCAGCGGCAGCACGTCGAGCGCCGCACTCTACAACGCGCTGCGTCCGGATGCCACGGGTGAGGAGGTGTCTCTGCCCGGGGGCGAGCGCTCGGTTCAGCGGTTTTTCAATACGGCCGCGTTTTCCATCCCGTCCGGGGAGTTCGGCAGCGCCGGGCGCAATATCATTCCCGGCCCGGGCAGCAGCACGATCAATCTCTCGGTCCGCAAGGGCTTTCGCCTGGACGACAACAACCGGAGGGTCGACCTCAGCTGGCAGGTCCAGAACCTCCTGAACCACCCGAACTGGTCGGGCGTCAGTACCACCGTCAACGCGCTCAATTACGGGCAGGTGACGGGCGTGCGGGCGATGCGGTCGATGCGGTTCGATCTCCGGGTCCGGTTTTAATCGATGTTCCCTGCAGGACTTTTCTCGAGGCGCGCGATGTTTGACTGGCGAACCAAATCGGCCGGGAAACCGGCACGGCTGTTCTTCCGCTGGCTCGTATGCCTGGCCTGCGGCCTGGGACCCTTCGTTTCCTCCGGAGCGCAGGAGGAGACTCCTTCCGCGCGGCAGCGGATGCCCGTATTCTCGGTCGAGTCGGCGATGGTCGTCGTGGATGTGACCGTGCGCGACGGGAAGGGGAAGCTGGTGGAGGGCCTGAAAAAGGAAGATTTTCAGGTCTTCGAAGACAACGTGCCGCAGGGCGTCGTGACGTTCACTTCCGAAAACGTTCCGATCGGCTCCGCGGCCCGGGCGGCAGCGCAGGCAGAGGACCCCGGCGCCGCCCCGCCCGTGCGCCCGTCCGTCGTAAACCTTTCCCTCGACCCGGCGGCGCCCGTCCGGAAGGAAGACCTGGCCGACAAGCGGCTGATCATCCTCTTTTTCGACCTCAGTTCCCTGGAGACCGAAAATCTCGTCCGCTCCGTGGACGCGGCCCGCGATTTCATCGCGGCTCAGACGGGGCCCCAGGACCTCATGGCCGTCGCCACCTACAGCAGCACGCTGAGCCTCGTTCAGGATTTCACCAACGACCGGGACCTCCTGCTCGGGATCCTCGGCGAAATCGCCTCGGAAGAGCAGGAAGCGGGAGCGGCGGAAACCGACGGCTCTTCGGAATCTTCCGAGGACGTGTTCGTGCCCGACAGCGTCCAGTTCAATATCTTCAATACCGACCGCCGCCTCTCCGCCCTGGAAACCCTGGCGAAGATGTACCGCGAGTTTCCCGAGCGCAAATCGCTTGTTTATTTCTCCAGCGGCATGACGACGACGGGCGTCGAAAACAACGCGCAGATACGGTCGACGGTCGATACCGCCAACCGTTCGAACCTGTCGATCTACACGGTGGACAGCCAGGGCCTCGTCGCGCTCCCTCCCGGCGGCGACGCCTCGCGCGGGGGCGGGGGGCGCGGCGCGTTCGGCGGTTCCGGAATGATGCAGCAGCGCAACAGCCTGTCGGGTTCCCAGGAGACGCTGGTCACGCTGGCGAACGATACGGGAGGGCGCTCCTTCGCCGACTCGAACGACCTGAGTCTTGCGCTGAAACAGGTTCAGGCCGATACGAACGTCTACTACGTCCTGGGCTATTTCAGCACCAACGCAAAAGAGGACGGCAAGTACCGAAGAATCCGTGTGGCCGTGACGCGGCCCGGCCTGAAGGCGTCCCACCGGCCCGGCTATTTCGCCGCAAAATCGTTCCGACAGCTGACGCAGCAGGAGAAGGATCTGCAGCTGACCCAGGCGATGGGCGTCGAGCGTCCCTTTGTCGACGTCCCCCTGATATTGCAGGCCGACGTTTTCAGGAAGGACGACGGTACGAATTACGTTCCGATCTCGATCGAAATACTCGGCGAGGGGCTGCAGTTCGAGGAAAAGGGCGACAACCGGGAGGCCCGGTTCGAGTTCGTGGCCCAGGCGGCGGATCCGAAGGGGAGGGTGACCGGCGTGGCCCGGGACTCCGTCCAGGTCAAACTGCCGGCGGAAAAGGCGGAACGGCTCAAGGCGGGCGGCATTTTTTACTCGACCGGTTTTCAGCTGCGTGCCGGGGAGCACCGGCTGAAGTTCCTGGTCCGGGACAATGTGACGGGGAAGATGGGCAGTTTCGAGCAGCCGGTCCGGGTGCCGGTCTTCGATCTCAAGAAACTCGCCCTCAGTTCCATCGTGCTGGGCAACCAGCTGTCGAGCGCCGCGGGCGACGCCGATTCCGGCGTGCGTCACCAGGGGGCCATGCGCCGCTTTCAGCAGAGGATGCCCGCCTACGATCCCATGGTCTTCGGCAACAGGAAAGTCTTGCCCAGCATCGGAAACGTTTTTCTCTCACGACAGACGGTGTACGTCTATTTCCAGGTCTATGGCGCCGCAAAGGATCCCCAGACCCGCAAGCCCTGCATCGAAACCGACCTGATGTTGATCCGGGACAATACGAAGATCCTCGAAACCGTGCCGCAGTACACCCGGGAGTGGACGAACGAGAGAGGCGGCTTCTCCAGGATGGCGGGCCGGGGGGCGATGGGCGCGCCCGCCGGGGACGGCCGGGGTGGCGGGCCTCCGCCCGGCGGTCCCGGCGGAATGGAATTTCCCGGCAGAGGGGGCATGGGGCCGATGGGTGCGCCTCCGGGCATGCCGGGTCCGGGGGAGAGAGAAGGCGAATCCACCGTCGCGATCTCCCTGCCTCTCAAAAACCTCAAGACGGGAACCTATGCGCTGCAGGTTCACGTACGCGACTGCGTCGCCGGCGCCAACCTGTTCCGGCGCGTGCCGGTCGTCATCCGCTAGCCCGCATCATTCCTGAAGGGGCGGGGTGGCGCGGGCAAAAATTCATTCCAGATCCCCAATTCCAGATTCCAGATCAAACCGCGGCCTTTATCTGGAATCTTGAATCCGGAATTATTTTAAGGCCCTGCGGCATTCGAGAATTGCATGGACGCCAGGACAAAAAGTTGATAGTTTATCCCTGTATTTGTTTATTTTGTATGGGTTTATGTGCGCCTTGCCATGGCGGCGCACGGAGAAGGCTGAAGCATGAACGGTGAAGCGGTGTCGGGCGGCAACGGCGGAAACGGGACCCTTATGGGCCGGGTGGCCGCGTCGCTCCTTTCCGGAGGGGCCGGGCTCGCGTGGCGCGTGTTCCAGTCCATCAATGCGCGGTTGCCGGAAGGGGAGCTTCCCACGCCCCAGTGGGCTCCCGGCAGGATTGCCAAGAGCCGGGAGCGGTCTTCGCCCCCCCTCGGCTTTCCCAGGGAGACGGATTCTCTCTGCCCGCGGTGCGTTCCGGAAATCCGGCAGCAGATCGTGGAGGGCCGGGTGGACGCCGATCTCCTGCTGCACGAAAATCCCGGCATGATCAAGGCGCGGCTCGTGGAAGAGGGCGGGCGCATCCTCATGCGCAAGACGTGCGGCAAGCACGGGAGTTTCGAGGACGTGCTCTCCACCTATCCCGCCTTTACGCGGCGGGTCGAGGACCTCTTCTTCGGGCGCGACTTCGAGTCGGTGCGGGACGGGACGATTCACCGGCACGGCGCTTCGTCCATCCGGTACGGCCGGGGGACGGTGCTGACGGTGGACCTGACCAACCGGTGCAACATGATGTGCACGCCCTGTTTCACGGATGCGAACCAGGTCGGGTACGTCCACGAGCCGGCCCTCGAGGAGATCCAGGCGATCCTGGACCGCGCCGTTTCCTTCAAGCCGCGCCGGCAGGTCATCATCCTTTTCTCGGGCGGGGAGCCGACGATCGCCCCGCACTTTCTCGAAGCGGTGGCCTACGCCAGGAAGATCGGCTTCTACCGGATCCTGGCGGCGACGAACGGCATCCGGTTCGCGCAGAGCGAAGAATTCACCCGCCAGGCGCGGGACGCCGGCCTGCACGGCACCTACCTCCAGTTCGACGGGATCGGCAACGAGAAGAACCTGCATCGCGGGGTGTCCAATCTTTTCGACGTGAAGCTGCAGGCGATCGAAAACATGGCACGCGTGGGCATGAAGACGACGCTGGTGACCACCGTCATCAACACGGTGAACAACGAAACGCTGGGCCAGATCGTCGGTTTCGCGCTCCGGAACGTGGACAAGGTCCAGACCGTGGTTTTTCAGCCGGTCTCCTTTACGGGACGCGACGAGGGGATCGACGACGTGTCGCGGCGCACCCAGCGGTACACCCTGTCCCAGATGGCGGAGGATATGAAGATGCAGCTGAAAGGGAACCTGGAGCCGATGCGCGACTGGTTCCCGCTCTCCACCTACAGCGCGTTCACCGGCCTGATGGACATCCTGCAGGGGACGCGCGCCGCGTGGGGATGGAGCGCCTGCAACTGCCATCCCGACTGCGGAGTCTTTACGCTGCTGGTGGTGAACCGCCGCACGGGGGCCTGGGTCCCGCTCTTCCGGTTTTTCGACTACGAGCGGTTCATGCGCGACGTCGCCGTGATCACGGATACGGCGCGCGGGAGGCGGCTCACCGAGGCCCAGCTCGCCCTGGCCATCCTGCGCAATTACCGGCCGGGCGAGGCCCCGAAGGGATTTCCCCTGTCGCACTTGATCCGCCTCTTCCGGCCGGCGTCGGAGAAGTCGGATAGCGACAGGAACGACCGGATGCGCACCCGCTCGCAGGAAGACGCGTGGCGCGTCCTGTGCGTGGAAGGAATGTGGTTCCAGGACCTGTGGACGTACGATTTCCGCCGGACCGAAATGTGCGTGATCCCTTACGGCACGGAAGAAGGGGAGATCTCGTTCTGCGCCTACAACACGGGATTCGGCTGGCGCCAGATCATCGAGAGCCGGCACAAGACCGCAAACCTCGCCGACTGGTACGCCGCCAGGGGCAGGCACGACATCTACGCCAAAGGGAAGGCCGTGGAATTGGCCACGACCGAACACGAACTGGTGCTTCCCGTGCTCGGGAACGCCGGCCCGGCAAACGGCGGGAAATAGACGCTTGATTCCGGTCCCGGGGCGGATTTCCGGCGGACGCCCTCCGGGACCCTCGACGCCGCTTATGAGCCACACCATCGCGCAAATCGCAGCGCTGCTCGGCCTGGAGTACCGCGGAGACGGGGCGCGCGTCCTCGGGAAGGTAGCGAGTTGGGAGACGGCGGACGAGGTCTCGCTGGTTTTTCTCCAGCAGGAGCCCGCCGGGATCCGGCAGCGCAGGGCGGCCTCGGCCGCGTGCGTCATCGCTCCCCGCGATGCCGCGCCCGAGGGCGCCAACGTCATTTTTTCCGGCCAGCCGAAGCTCGATTTCGCGAGGGCGGCCGCGTTGCTTCGCCCGTGGCCGGAAGGCCGCGGCCGGCGGCACGCGGCCGCCATCGTCGAGCGGGATGCGGTCGTGGACGCGTCGGCCGACCTGGGGCCTTACGCCGTCGTGGGGCGGGGCGCCCGGATCGGCAGGGGGTGCGTCGTGCATGCCGGAGCCGTGATCGGCGATGGGTGCAGCCTCGGCGAGGCGTGCATCCTGTTCCCCGGCGTCGTGCTGTATCCCGGGGCGCGCCTCGGAAACCGGGTGATCCTGCACGCCGGCGCCGTTGTGGGAAGCGACGGGTTCGGCTACGTTTTCGACGGGACACGGCAATGGAAGTTTCCCCAGGCGGGCGGCGTCGTCCTCGAGGACGACGTGGAGGTCGGGGCCCAGACCACGATCGACCGCGGGTCGCTGGGCGTCACGCGGATCGGCGCCGGAACGAAAATAGACAACCTGGTCCACGTCGGCCACAATGTGGATGTGGGCCGGCACGTCGTGATCGCGGCGCAGACGGGCATTTCCGGGAGCACCGTCATCGAGGATTTCGCCGTGATCGGGGGGCAGGTAGGCTTCGGCGATCACGCGCGCGTCCAGTCGGGGGCCGTGATCGGGTCGAAGGCGGGAATCCTGCCGGGTAAAATCGTGCGCGGCGGCGAGGTGTACTGGGGCGTGCCGGTGCGCCCGCTCCGGGAGTACAAGCGGCTCAATGCGCTGTTCGGCCGCCTGCCGGACATGAAGTCCGAAATCGATGCGCTGAAAAAGGAAGTCGAGCGGCTGCGCAAGGCGCTCGGGGACAAGTGATCCCGGGAGTTCCCGCGGCGCCGAGCGGCGTTCGAACGAAAATCATGCTCAACAGAAGACCGATTTCGGCCGGGCTCGAACGGCCCGAGCCTTCCGAACTGCAGTGGCTTTGCCGCTCCGTGCTGGACGGCGCCTTCGCGGATTTTCGCGGCGCGGCGATCGACGCCGCCTTCTATCCCTACATCGGACTGACCCACACCATCCGGCGTACGGGCCGCGGCTGGCGCGTCCGGCTCAGCGACCACTGCCGCCACGCGCCCAGGCCGGTGCTGGAGGCTATTATCCAGATCCTGGGATGCAAGGTCCTGCGCCGGAGGCCGCGGCAGGAGGCGCTGCGGCTGTACGACCGTTTCCGCAGAGACCCCGCGGTCGAGCAGGCGCTGCGCGCGCGGCGGCTCCAGAAGGGGCGGAAGAATTTGGGCGGGGACGGCGGCCGCCACCACCCCCTGGGCGATATCTACCGGGAACTCAACGGCGCCTACTTCAACGATCAGGTCGAAGTAGCCCGGATCGGCTGGGGGCTGCGCAGGAGCCGCAGGCGGCTCGGGCATTACGACCCGGTGCACCACACGATCACCCTGAGCCCCGTGCTGGATGCCGCCGGAGTGCCGCGTTTCGCCGTGCGGTATATCGTCTACCACGAAATGCTGCATGCCGTTTTCGAGTCCGGCCCGCCCGGGCGGCGCCGCCGGCATCACACCGCGGAATTCCGGCGCGCGGAAGAGGCGTTCCCCTACTATGAGGACGCCAAAAAGTTTCTCGGCGAGTACTGCAGAAAGCTTCGTTGAGGGTCCGGCGGAGACGGGCCGACGGCCAGAATTTTATCGGGGGATCTTTGGATATGAAATGCGGCCTTTGTGATTTCAGGACGGCAAAACGGCACTGCCCGGCGAAAAACGCCGGGATCTGCGCCCAGTGTTGCGGCGAAAAACGCGTGTTGGAAATCGATTGCCCGGAAAGCTGCCCGTACCTGATCGCCGGGCGCGAGCACGAGATGGCGGATTATATGCGCCGCATCGGCCGGCTGACCGTCGCGGATCACGACCGGAACGCAAGGGTTTTCCAGGATCACCAGGATGTCATCGCGCACCTCGAATATACGATCGCCGGGGAGCGCCTCGCGTCCCGCAGCCTCACGGACCGGGATGTGGCGCAGGCCGTCGATATCCTGCTCGACACCTACCGGACGGAAGCCAACGGAGTGCTGTACGAAAAGACGTCGGATGATCTTCGCATCGAGTCGCTGCGGCGCGAATTGAGGGGCGTCGTGGAGTCCCTGCGGAATCCGAAGGCGGACGAGGCAACCGGAATCGTGAATCCCCAGAGCGCGCGGTTGCCGCTGGGCGTGGTCATCGACTGCCTGGAATGCGTCCGGTCCATGGTCGTCGCCTTCCAGTCGGGCAAGCAGCCGGAATCGGGCTATGTAGATTTTCTGGCCCGCGTCCTGCCCAGGAAGGACGCGCGCGGTTCGATCATAATATCTTGACCACGCGCGTCAGGGTTCCGGCATTTTCGCCTCGTCCACCAGCATCACCGGGATGTCGTCCCTGATGGGATAGATCCTGCGGCATTTGCCGCATTGCAGGCCGGTGCCGTCCGCCGTCAGGCGCACCGCCTCCTTGCACAGCGGGCACGCCAGGATATCCAGGAGCTCTTTACTGATTGCCATTCCTTCCTCCGCGGGATAGATCATGATTTGCGCTTGAAAACGAGTTTGTTCTCCTTGCCGGAGAGCAGCCTCCGTATGTTCTCGCGGTGCCGCACGATGATGACGGCTCCCCCGGCGCAGGCCGCCGCGACGACGGACGCCGGCTCCCCGTACAGAAAGGCGCACAGCGGGAACAGGGCGGCCCCGCCGATCGAGGCGGCGGAGATGGTGCGCGTCAGTGCCGCGATTGCCACGAACAGTCCCATGGCGGTACATAGCGCCGGCGGGGAGAGCACGCTAAAGGCCCCGATCCACGTGGAGACGCCCTTTCCCCCCTTGAATCGAAGCCAGACGGTGAATACGTGCCCGAGGATCGCGAAGACGGCCGCTGCGGCCTTCCATGCGGGGCCGGCGCCCAGCGCCGCGGCGATCGCAACCGCCAGCGCCCCCTTCGCCGCGTCCAGCACGAAGGTGAGAATCCCGATGGATCTGCTTTTGCGGAATACGTTCGTGGCTCCGATGTTCCCGCTTCCGCTGGAGCGGATGTCGTGCCCTTCCTTGTACTTGATCAGAAGGTATCCCGTCGGGACAGACCCCAGAAGGTAGGAAAAGACCGGAATCAGGATTTCCACGGTCATGGTCGGCACGCTCCTCAATCTGCATGGGGCAGTTCGATAGTGTCCAGGATAGTATACACGGCGCCCTGAGGGCGGAGCGAACTCTTATAGACGTGGAAGCGTTCCACGGAAAACGCGCAGGCGAGGTCCGAACCCGCGGCGACCGCGCCCATCAGGGGCCGGAGATTCGGCCTGCCCTGAATCCGGCCCAGCGTCAGATGCGGACGGAAACCGCGCTCCTCCGGAACGAATCCCAGCTTCGTGCACGCCGTCTCAACGGCGCGCTGGAGGCGCAGCAGGTTGTCGGTTTGGCCGTCGATCCCGCACCAGAGCACTCTCGGATTCCGCGTGTTTGGAAAGCAGCCGAGGCCGTGGAGGCGCAAATCGAAGCGGCGTTCCGCCGCGGCGCAGTCGCGGAGAGACACGCTCAGGGCCCGGATCCGCTCCGCTTCGACTTCCCCCAGGAACTTGAGCGTCAGGTGGATCGACGTCACCGCCACCCACCGCACTTCCGCCCTGTGCGCGCGCAGCGCCTGCTGCATCCGGTCCAGCACCTCCCGGCATTCCGCCGGGAGCGGGATCGCTATGAAAGTCCGCATTGTGCCCTCATGCCCGTTTTCGGATTCCGCCGCTTTCGGGGGCTCGTGCCGCCGTTCAGGACGCACCGGGCAGGTCGCGACGCATCAGGAACCGCCGCAGCCAGGAAAGCGCGAGGTAGGTGGACCGTTCGCGTATGGATTCGCGGTCTCCCGGCATGACGCGGTGCCGGCTGAGGCTCCGTTCCCCGTCCGACAGCCCGATATACACGAGCCCGACCGGTTTCTCCGGCGTGCCGCCTCCGGGGCCGGCGATGCCCGTGATGGACAATCCGATGTCGCTGTGCAGCGCGCGCCGCACGCCGCGTGCCAGGGCCTCCGCCACCTCGGCGCTGACGGCCCCGTGCCGCTCGAGCAGTTCCGGCTCGACGCCGCAGAGCTCCATCTTGGCCTCGTTGCCGTAACAGAGGATGCCCCCCTTGAAATATGCGGAGCTGCCGGGCACGCGCGTGATGTGCATGCCCAGCATCCCCGCCGTGCAGGATTCCGCGACGGCAAGGGTCCGGGCCGCTTCGCGCAGCTGCCGGCCGACGACTTCCTCCATGGATTCCCCCTTCGAGGTGAAGATCGAGTCTCCGAGCTCCGCCCGGATCTTCCCGCTCAACTCTTCGAGGTCGGCAGGCGCCGCCGCTCCGTCCGCCCAGCGGTAGAGGTGGATCGCGATGTGCCGCGTGCCCGCCAGGATCGTCGTCCGCACCCGCGGATAGCCCGTGTACATCGGCGCGATCCGGGAATCCAGCTCCGATTCGGTGATGCCGGTGACGTGAAACGACCGGTGCACGAGGTGAAGCCCGCCGCAGAGCGGGCGGATTTTGGGCAAAACCGCCTGCTGGAAGACGGCCCTGAGCTCCCTGGGGGGACCGGGGAGGAGGACGATATAATGCCCCTTGTCCTCGATCCACATTCCGGGAGCGGTGCCCAACGGGTTGTCCAGCGTCTCCGCGCCGTCCAGGACCTCTGCCTGCTTTTCGTTGATCTTCGCCATCGGGAAGCCGCGCGCCAGGAACCGCCGCCGCAGCGTCTCGAGGCTGCCCGCGTCGATGGAAAGCGCGCGGCCGAGAACGGAGGCGACGGCCGGCCGCGTCAGATCGTCCTCGGTGGGGCCGAGGCCGCCGCTGAAGAGGATGATGTCCGAGCGCCGGAGCGCTTCCCGAAGGGCCTCCGCGATGTCTCCGAGATCGTCGCCGACGACGGTTTTCCACCGCACCTCGCATCCGGTGTCGTTGAGGCGGTCGGTCAGGTAGAGCGAATTGGTGTCGACATTGTCCGGCGTCAGCAGCTCGGAGCCCACCGCGATGATTTCGGCCTTCATGCGGTCCATCCCTGAAAAGATGAGATGGCGAGGTCGAGCAGCTGAAGCGCCAGGTTGGCGTAGACGCCCGCCAGCAAGTCGTCGGCCATGATCCCGATCCCCTTGCCGAGGCGTTCCAGCCTGCGGATCGGGAACGGCTTCCAGATATCGAATATCCGGAAGGCCAGCGTGCCGGCGATCAAATTCAGCGCGCTCACCGGCAGGAACAGGAATGTCAGCAACTGCCCCGCCGCCTCGTCGATCACCACGAAGGAAGGATCCTCGTTTCCCGTGCTCCTGCTCGCATCGGCTGCCGTGAACACGCCGAGGATCGTAATCAGGCATACGGCGCTCAGGTGCAGCGGCGCAAGGATGCGGTGGGAAACCAGGTAGGCGAGCAGGAAGACCAGCGTCGTGGCGATGGAGGCGTAGGTTCCGGGCGCCCCGGGAATGAATCCTATGCGCAGCATGCTCGCGATGGCTATCGATATGCGGTGTCTCATTCCTCGTTCCGATCCTTCCCCGGGCGGGGCCCCTCGTCCGGGTCTCTTCCCGTCCGGTCTGCGGGAATCCGGTACGTCCCGGAGATCCAGTTGCCCAGGTCGATGGTCCGGCACCGGTCGCTGCAGAACGGCCGGAACGGGTTGCCGGACATTTCCGATTCCTTGCCGCACCGGGGACATTTCGCTATCATGGCATGCCGCGCGCTTCGGGCGCCTCCCCTAATGCACGATCTTTCCCAGCAGGTCGTGGCCCAGAGCCTTCGTGATACGGATCGTTCGAAATTCGCCGCCTTGCACCTCGCCCGCATCGGAATCGTTGATCAGGCACACGCCGTCGATTTCGGGCGCCTGCGATTCCAGCCGTCCCTGCAAAAGCAGTTCGCTTTCCTGGGACACCCCTTCGACCAGGACCGGGAAATCCCTGCCGATCAGGGCGCGATGCTTACGGCGAACGATGGCCGCCTGCTGCTCCATCAGGGAATCCCGGCGCCGTTCCGCCGTCCGCTTCGGGACCTTCGGGAAGCATCCATGCGCCGGCGTGTCCTCTTCGTCCGAATAGGAGAACACGCCCAGCCGGTCGAATTCCATGTCCAGGCAGAACCTTTTCAGCTCGAGGAAGTGGGCGCGCGTTTCTCCGGGGAAGCCGACGATCATCGTGGTCCGCAGGGTGACTCCGGGGATGCCCTCCCGGATGCGCTCTAGCATCCCTTCGAGGCTCCCCCGGTCGCCCCCGCGGCCCATGGCCTTCAGGACGGGTGCGCTGACGTGCTGCAGGGGCATGTCGATATATTTGCAGATCTTTCCGCTCGACCGCACCACGTCCAGCAGACGCGGGCCGATTTCGTTCGGATAGGCGTACAGGAAACGGATCCAGCGCAACTCATCCACCGAGTCGAGCGCCTCCAGGAGCCGGGCCAACCCGTCCCGCATGCCGAGATCCCGCCCGTACGCGGTCGTGTCCTGCGAAACGAGGACCAGTTCCCGGACCCCCCTGTCCGCCAGCTGTTTCGCCTCCCGGACCAATGACCCCAGGCTGCGGCTCCGCATCGGGCCGCGGATCTTCGGGATGATGCAGAAGGCGCACGTATGGTCGCAGCCTTCGGCGATTTTCATGTAGGCCATATAAGGCGGGCCGATCAGCGTTCTGGGTGTGGTGTGGTCGTAGAGGTAAAAAACGGCATCGCGGCGCCCGTACGAGTCCGGCAACGGCACGGAGGCTCCATCCACGGCCCGCACAATTTCTTCGATCTGGTTGGTCCCCAGGATCGTATCCACCTCGGGCAGGGTCGCGCCTATCTCGGCCGCGTAGCGCTCGGCGAGGCATCCCGTGACGATCAGCCTTTTGCAGGACCCGCCGGTCTTCCATTCCGCGGCCGAGAGAATCGTCTCGATCGATTCCTTCCTGGAATCCTCGATGAAGCAGCAGGTGTTCACGATGAGCACGTCGGCGTCGGACGGGGTCGGGGTCAGACGGTGTCCACGGGCCTCGAGGAGGCCGATCATGACCTCGCTGTCGACCAGGTTTTTCGGGCATCCCAAACTCATAAAGCCGATTTTTGCCACATTGCGCTCCCGAGGACGTGAAATAGTAGCACAAAACCGAGATGGCGGCGGACGCCTGTTTGATTTGCATGCCGACTGAAACATTCGCAGCGGCAGAGGGCGTATTTAGATGCGAGATGCGAGATGCGAGATCGGGGATGAATCGCATGGCGCGGGAAGCTTCCCGGGTTGCGGAGAACCCGGGGCCCGATCTCGGATTTCGGATCTCGCATCTCGGATTTCGGGTTGAGGATCAGTCCTCGGGCGCCGGAACCTTCCCGCGACCGGCCGTGTGCGCGATTCGGCGGAAGACCGGTATTGTGGGATTGCGGCCGGGGATGCTATTGTTAGACCAATTTGCGGTCGGACGTGCGTTCCGTGCGTTTCTGGAACTGAGGCGGGGAACCGCTTCCTGCTCGAGCGCGGAGGCTCGGCGCCGCGCGTGCGGCGAACTCCGGCCAGAGAGTGGTATGCGAATCTTCGGTTCCGCTTCATGGAGTCTCCGCAAATCGCGTCGTGTTTCCGCCTTCGTCTGCCTTGCCTTCGGCGCCGCGGCCGCGGCTTTCCCGGCAGACTCGGGCGACGCGGGATGCACCGGGTGCCACTCGACTCCGGGGTTGAGCGTGCGGCTCCCCAGCTCCGAGCCGCTGCCGCTTACGATAGACGTCGCCGCGCTGCGGTCATCGGCACATGGCGGGGAGCGCTGTGCGGCTTGCCACCCCGGGATCTCGAAATTCCCGCATCCCCCCAATACGGCCCGGGATTACCGGGACTTTCAGCTGGAGAGCGGTACTCGATGCCGGGCGTGCCACGAGGCGCAGGCAAACGAGGCGCGGGACGGCATGCATGCGCGCGCCCTCGCCGCGGGGAACCGCGACGCCGCGGTCTGCGTCGACTGCCACGGGAGCCATGACGTGGGCCGGCCGGACTCGCCTCGGCACAAAATGGCCAGCAGATGCGGCCGGTGTCACGGCGCCATTTACGCGCAATACATCAGCAGCGCCCACGGCCGTTCCCTGCTGGAAGTCGACAACCCCGACGTGCCTTCCTGCGCCGATTGCCACGAGGCGCACCGGCAGGAGGATCCCCGGACCCAGGCCTTCCGCCTGAAGTCTCCCGAGCTCTGCGCCCGCTGCCACGCGGACGCGAAACTGATGCGGAAGTACGATCTCACGCCCGACGTGTTCAACACCTACGTCGCGGACTTTCACGGCAGGACCGTAACCCTGTTCGACCGGAAGCACCCCGACCAGCGGATCAATACGGCCGTGTGCACGGATTGCCACGGGATTCACGACATCCAGAGGACCAGTGACGCGAATTCGGCCGTCATCAAGCAGAACCTCCTGAATACCTGCCGCCGATGCCACCCGGATGCCACCGTGAATTTTCCCGACAGCTGGGTCGGCCATTTCCCGCCGACACGCGACCGTTATCCCATGGTCTATTGGGTCGACGTCTTTTACCGGGTCCTGATCCCGGTCACGATCGGCGGGATGCTGCTGTTCGTTGCCATCGATGCCGGCAGCCGTGCCGCGCGCCGCTTCCCCAGGCGGCCCCGGGCGAAAGGAAAGGGGGCGCAGGGGCATGAGTGAACGAAAGATGCCGCCGCACGGCCTGGAATCCTTTCGCCGGTTCACGATGGCGCAACGCATCGAGCACGGGATTCTTGCCCTCTCCTTTACCGCGCTGAGCCTGACGGGGCTGGTGCAGAAATATGCGACGAACAGCTGGTCGGAGCGGCTCATCGCCTTCATGGGGGGAATCGAGATGACGAGGGTGTTGCACCGGGCCGCGGCCGTCGTCTTTGCCCTGCTCGCGGTGTACCACATCCTCGTGGTGGCCTATAAATTCTTCGTGCGCCGGGTGGCCATGACCCTGATGCCGTCTCTCGGCGATATCACCGACGGGCTCCGCTTCATCGGGAGCAGCCTGTCGCGGCGCAGGGAAAGCCCGCAGTTGCCGCGGTACAGCTTCGTGGAAAAGCTGGAGTACTGGGCCCTGGTCTGGGGAGGCCTGATCATGCTGATGACGGGCTTCATGCTCTGGAATCCGCTGCTGACGACGCTCTTCCTGCCCGGCCAGGTCATCCCGGCAGCGAAGGCCGCCCACGGCGGCGAAGCGGTCCTGGCCGTGCTGGCCATCATCGTCTGGCACTTCTATCACGTCCATCTTAGAACCTTCAACAAAAGCATGTTCACCGGGAATCTGACACGGCACCAGATGGAGGCGGAACACGGGGCGGAATGGAGAGGCTACCTGGCCGGCGTCGTTCCTCCCGGGCCGTCGCCTGCCGCCTTGCGCCGCCGGCGAATCGTTTTCATCCCGTCGGCAATCCTGTTTGCCGCTTTGGGGACCGGGGGGATCTACTGGGCGGCCACCGCCGAGGCGACGGCGATAGCGACCGTGCCCGCGCCGGCGTCCCCGGCTGAAGTGTTCAGTCCCGCAACGTCCGCTCCCCCGGCTGCGTTAAAGCCCGCAGGCGTTGCCGCGCCTCCGGTCCCACACCCGATCGAGGGGCAGGAACGCTGTTTCGCATGCCACGGCGGGACCGGGGCAAGTCCCGTTCCGGCCGACCACGAGGGGAGACCCGCGGAATCCTGCCTCATCTGCCACGAGCTGAAGCCCGCGGCGAAATCCGCGGTTCCCGCGGCGGCAAAATCCGGCGAGCCGGAAGCGCAAAAGGCCGCCGGTCCCAGGCCTGTCCCGCATCCCACGACCGGCCCATACGAAAACTGCCTCGACTGCCATGGCATCGGGAAATTAAAGCCGTTCCCGGAAAACCACTCCGCCTATCCGGTGACGAGCTGCGCCGCCTGCCATCGATAGCTCCCGGCAGAATCCGCTTCACACGCGAATATTCCGGATTACGGTTCCCGCAGGGAATCCCGCAGCCGGCGAAGCTGCGTCTGCGCCTCGGTGCGGTCGAATGGGGTGTTTGCGGTTCCGAAGCGGTATGCGTAATACATCCGGGTCAACCGCAGGAGCGGGCCGCCGCAGGGTTTT
>CAZTHE010000044.1:0-30514 GCA_964613495.1 uncultured Acidobacteriota bacterium
CGTGGCGGGAGCAGCATGGGCAAGGCCGCAGGGCCGTCCTGAGCCCGGCGCAGGAAAAAGCGATTCCGACAAGTGAGCGGGAGCTTTGGCCCCCGCGTCCGGGCGCGGCCCGGACCCTGCAGGTTGACTACTTCCGCGTCGCGTCGTCTATCAGCTCCAGGATTCCGTTGACGATGGCGTTTTCGGCATACCCCGGCTTGCATCGCGACGACAGCACTTCGAACGTCAGATATCCGAATGCCGCATCATTCGGGATATAGCCCGAGTTCGCCATCCCGTTGGTCAGCGTGACCATCATCGTCCGCGCCAGGGGAGACTCCTTTTTCAGCCGCTGGGCGATCAGACTGAACACTTCCGCGTTGATGCTCCCGATAGCGATGTCGTCGATCAGCAGAAGCCCCAGACGGAGCTCCACCGGATTCCCGTCCTTGTAAGTGCCCTCGAAACCGGCCCGGCCGGCATTGGTCCTGTCGCGTCCGGGGAAACTCACCGTTTTCCGGATGCCGGAAATTTCCCCGCCCGTCGACATGCGCTCCATGCCGCGCATCACGTGCATGACCTCCTCTCCCAGGAACTGGCCCATGGAGAGAATCATCTGTTTCTGCTGGTTCATCAGCTTCATCACGGTGGGGTCCTGCTTGTTCAGGCCCTGCCCTCCCGGAGGCATGGAGTTGCTGATGTCCTGGCCGCGTTTTGCGTAGTCTTTGATGCGGATCTCCCGCAGGTCGTAAGTCTGCTGGAAGTAGACGGGATTCTGGTCCCCGCAGGCGCCCGTGGACCACACGGCCACAATCCGGTCGTCGAAGGAATCCTCGATGTACCTGGATGCCGCCCCCGGCGCGTCTCCGCTGATGCGGTCCAGCTGGCCCACGGTCACGGCATGCATGGCATAGTTGTAGTAGACCGCGATCGGGTCGCCGTCCAGCGACTCGAACTTGACCACGGCCACCGTCTTGTCCGACGGTCCGTCGTAATTGGGCCCTTCCCACCAGCGGCGCGTCTTCGGGTCGATGATGTTGCGGTTGACGTTCAGGTAGGAGACCCCCGTCCCGTAGCCGATGCGCGCCGGCTGGAGCTTCTCCTTCGCCATCTTCACGGACTTGAAGATGTTCTCCTCGTAGCCGCGCCCGGGCCGCATGGATCCCGCATGGGTATGGGTCGCCGTCAGCAGCACATTCTGAGACGGGATCCCGAGTTCCTTCTCGATCCTCTGCGTCAGGCTTTTCCAGAGCGCCTCGGGAATGGCGCCGGTGTCTACGGTGACCAGGGCGGCGCTCCGGGTCCCGTTGTCCACCACGATCGCCCTGGAATAGAGCCGGTCCAGGATGCCCTCTATGTTTTTCGGCAGCTCGCCTTCGGATGGAGTGACGTCGACCCTGGCCGCGCCGGCCCGGAACTGCGACTCCGTCGCTTGCGCAAATGCGCCGCACGGGACAGCGGCGGCGAGAACGGTCAGAAGGATTGTCCGGAAAAGACTCATGGCATGCATCCTTTCTTCATAAAGATGGCGAACCGCCGGCGGCCGGTTGGCCGCGACGCACGCTATCCGGCTTTCTGCGGTTCGGGCGAGCCTGCGGCCTGGTATTCGCTCGAATCCAGCTTCCGCAGCCGCTGCCCGGCCGGGTCGTAGATCCTGTTCAGCAGCATCAGCGCAAAGAGCAGGGCCGCGAACAGCGTGGCAAGCACGAACCCGTATCTGGGGTGCCCGAACAGGTCACTGACGGCCCCCATCGCCAGGGGACCCAGGGCGGCGGCGGCGCAGGTGAAAAACAGGATCACGCCGGCGACGGCTCCGTGCTCCGCTTTCGGAAAACAGCTGATGCCCTTCGAATTGAGCGTGGGATAGATCATGGACATGAAGAGCCCGGAAAGAGGCAGCAGCCAGACGGCGAAAGCGAGGCCGCCCGCGATCGCGCCCGCGAAACAGACCAGGATCGCCAGGCTGAAGTAGACCATCACGGAGGCCCAATGAAACCGCGCGAGAATATACGCTCCCAGGAACCGGCCGAGGGCGCGCAGGACGAAAAACGCCGAAGTGGCGTACGCGGCCAGGAAGGCGAAAGAGCCCGTATACCCGGCCAGCAGCGTGGGCATCCAGACATAGACGGCGCACTCCGCCGCCACGTAAAGAAAGATCGCGAGAGAAAAGCCCAGCGCGTAAGGATTCTTCATCATCGCCCGCGTGCGCCGGAAGTCGATCGGCGCGTCCGCCGGTTTCAGCGTTTGCGGGTATCGCACCAGCAGCGCCGTCGCGATCAAAAGGACGCAGATGGTGCCGGCGATCACGTAGAGCCATTTCCAGCTGAATCCCGCCGCGAGGAGCCTCGTCACGATCGCCGGCCCGATGATGGCCCCGACGCCGAAGAAGCCCTCCACGGTGTTCATGGTGGCGGTGTGTTCGGAAGTGGAGCGCGAGATGTCGCCGACCAGCGCCAGGGCCCCCGTCTTGAATATCCCGATCGCGGCCCCGGAGACGACGAGCAGGACGAGGAAAAACAGGAACGTATGACCGACGGCGAACAGGTACGAATTGACCGCGAAGAGAACGAGCCCGAGGATGATGGTCTTCTTGCGCCCGAACCTGTCCGCCAGATAGCCGAGGAAGATGGCCGCCAGCGCGATCGCGATCATGTTGGCGTAATGAAAGGCTCCGGCCGCCGTCATGCTCAGCCGGAATTCCCGGACCACCTCGGGGATGATGAGGCCGACGGAGTCGGTCGTCATGGCGAACATCAGAAACATCAGGAAGGTGAGCCACTGGATGGCCTTCAAATTGTGCTTCGGGACGGTCGGGTCGCTCATGCGGGCACCTCAGCAGGATCCGGCGGCGCACTCGGCCCCGTCCGGAATATTCAGGCGCTGGATTTTTCCGCCGGGGGCCGTGGCTTCGATCGAAGCGGCGGGGATCGACAGGTCCACGCGCAGGCTCGCCCGGTGTTCGCACAGGGCCCAGTGGAGCTCGATGCGGTTTTCGGCCGGAACCTCCACCCGGAATTCCCCGGCAAAGGCCGGATGGGCGTTCCGCAGCCTGATCAGATCCATCTGCTTTCGAACCAGCGGGAGGCGGAGCGCGGTTTCGATTTCGGCCGCCGAATAGTAACGCCGGTTGATGTCGCGCCCCGTTTTCGTCCGGGCGAGGAGTTCCATGTCGTTGGTCCCGCCCAGGAGGCCGACATAGTAAACCTGCGGAATGCCGGGCGCGAAGAACTGGATGGCCCGGGCGATCAGGTATTCGTCTTCCCGGCCTCCCAGCGCATCGAGGAAAGTGCAGTTCACCTGGTAGAGATCGAGGTTGCTGGCGGCGGCCCCGGTCGCCTTGCGGCTCTGGCCGCGGCTCCGCAGGTGGATCGTCTCGACCAGGGTGTCGATCTCTTCCGGCGACAGGAGCCCCGGAGCGCCGGCCGCATCGGCCCCGACGTCGATCACGCCGATGCCGTCGTGCGTGTCGAGGACGGTCGCGGCGTTGCGCGGGCTGACGGAGAGCCACCGCGCCAGCGGCCGCGCGTCGCCGCGGAAAAGCGCGTGCAGCACCAGCGGCGGCAGCGCAAAATCGTATACGCGGTCCACCTTGCGGGCGATCTCGATCTGCTTCAGGTAATGGCTGTGGATCTCGACCAGGACCTCGATGCCCAGCGCCCGCGCCTTTTCGGTCAATTCGGCGATGAAGTCGAACGTTTCGGGGATCATGAAACAGCTGGTCCCGGGTTTTTTGACGGCGTAACCGACCGCGTCCAGCCTTATCATCCGGACGCCGGCTGCCTGAAATTCCCGGAGGATCGAACCCAGGTACGCTTCCGCCTCCGGGTGCCGGACATCGATGTCCACCTGCTCGGGGTTGAACGTCGTCCAGAGCATTTTTCTCTCGCCCGAGAGCAGCGTGACGGGACTGAACGGCAGCGTGGGGCGCGGGCGATAGATGCCCAGGAGGTCCGGTTCCCGCGCGCCTTCTGGAAAGACCCGGTCATACGTCAGGAACATGCCCGCATACCGGGAAGCCGCGCCCCTCTGCGAAAAGTCCAGAAACTGCGGGGAGGACGAGGAGATGTGGTTGACGATGAGGTCCGCGACGACCTCGACGGCTTCGCTCAGCGTCCGGACATCGTCCCAGGTTCCCAGGCGCGCATCCACCCGCGTGTGGTCGATCGGGTCGAATCCGGCATCGGCCCCGTCCATGGGAGTGAAAAAGGGCAGCAGGTGCACCCCCCCGAAAAGCCCCGCAAGCGGCCCCCGCAACAGGCGGTTCAGCTCGCCGAACCCCCCACCCGACAGTCGATCCACGTAAGTAATAAGCTGAACCTGGTTTTTCATGAGGCGCCCTTTTTCAGCCGGCGCATTCGCGCAGAAAAGCCGCGTGCTTCCCGACGGGACTCACCCTTCCGAGGCAAAATCAATATTGCATACCTGCGAGCCAATCAATAGCAGCATGTTTCCATAAATGTCAATGTATTTTGCATTACATGCCAACTTGAAGAAAGGCATTCCTCTTATTTAAAGCAACAGGAACTGACAGGGTAAAATGCGATAAAGTATTTTTGAATTTGCATTTATTCCGGCACCACCGGTTTTCTTGAAATGATATTACATATATAGGCCATATGTAATATTAAGGCGTTGACAAAAAACCGGCTCCTAAAATAGCATGATGGAACAGATCCGGTTCGTATACCGAGTAAGATGCCTTGGGTGCCGCATTGGGAAGGGGTCCCCGGTTTTTGCGCAAACGTGGATGTCCACTGCAAAAAAAGGGTGGGTGTCCACAATCGAAAAAGGGTGGGTGTCCATGTTTTTCGCCGCTTGTCATCCGATCCCGGTGCCATTATGATCGATCCACGAGATTTCCCGGCAACGCGATAATCGACCCGATCGTCCAGGAGGCCCGATGACCGAAACCATTCGAACGATTCCGGAGCCGAACAAGACCGTCCGCGTGGCGCGCGAATGCGATGTCGTCGTGGTCGGCGGAGGCCCGGGCGGCATCGGCGCGGCCGTCGCCGCGGCCCGCAACGGCGCCGATACGGTCCTGATCGAGCGGTACGGCTACCTCGGGGGCATGGGTACCGGCGGCCTGGTCACCATCATCCCGTGCCTTTCCGATTTCGACGGGACGATGCAGATCGGCGGCATCAACCAGGAGTGGATCGAGCGGCTGACCCTCCGCGAAGCCGAAACCCATCCGCCCGAGGAAATCTGGGGCTCCACCGACAAGAGACTGATCGCCTACTGGAACGACCGGTCCTTTTTCACGGTGCGCGAGGGCCACATCGTCTACGCCTCGCTCATCGACGCCGAGATTTCCAAGTGCGTCCTCAACGACATGGTCACGGAAGCCGGGGTGAAGACCTACCTCCACTCCTGGGGCACCCTGCCGGTCATGGACGGCAACAGGGCCGCGGGCGTGGTGTTCGAAAGCAAGTCGGGCCGCCAGGCCATCCTGGCCAGAGTCGTGATCGACTCGACCGGAGACGGGGACCTGCTGCCGTTCGCCGGCGCCGCTTTCGACACGGACATCGATCCGCGGCTCCGGATTGCGAACCTTTCCCTCAGCTACTGGATCGACAACGTCGCGTTCCTGAAGGCGGACGACTTCCGCAAGACCCATCCCCGGAAGTGGGACGCGCTGATGCGCGAACTGATGCAGAAAGGCGGGCACCCGTTTTTCATGAGGAGCAACCTGAAGGGGCAGGAGAGCGTCGTCTGGGTGCACCCGCGCTACGCCACTTCGAGCCAGACGGATGTTGAGGAACTCACCCGCGTGGAATTCCTGGGGCGCGAAAAGATGCTCCTCACCCACGAATTCTACAAAAAGCACATCCCCGGGTTCGAGGACAGTTTCATCGTTCTGTCCGGCCCGCAGCTCGGCACGCGCGGCGCGCGCAGGGTCCACGGCGACTACATGCTAACGTCCGCGGACCTGCTCTCAAGCGAGCCGTTCGAGGACACGATCGCCGTCTTCCCCGACCTCGACCGCGGCGCGGCGTCTCTGGCGCACCCGAACACGTTCGTCCCCTACCGCTCGCTGCTGCCCAGGGGCGTCGAAAACATGCTGGTCGGCTGCCGCGCGTTCTCCTCCGACCAGGAAGTGAACAACTTCTTCAACCTCATCCCGCACTGCGTCGCCTTCGGCGAGGCGGCGGGCACCGCCGCGGCGCTCGCAATCCGGCAGGGAGTGAGCGTCCGGGACGTGGACTTCGCCTCGCTGCGCAAGCGGCTGATCGCCCAGAACGTGCCGCTGCCCGACGCCTACCCGGAAAAATACAGGAAGGGCGCGAGAGGGCCCGCTGCGGTTTACGAGGCGCCGGCTTTCGGCGAAAGGGTTCCGCAGAAGTGAAATGCGCCGCGTGATGCGTGCTCACGAAACCACATTTCAATCGGGAGAAGCGAGATGACGGCTGCCTGGACCCGGAGAGATAAATTTTTCGGCTGGAAAGCGCTGGCGGTTTCCTCCGTCATGTATTTTGCAATGACGGGGCTGCTGCTGTACTCCTTTCCCGTTTTCCTTCCATTCCTGTGCGAGGCCTTCGGCTGGAGCCGGGCCTCGGTGTCCTGGGCGAACTCGTTCGCGATGGCGGTCACGGGCATCGCCAGTCCCGTCGCGGGAATGTACGTCGCCCGCCGCGGCGCCCGCAAGTCGATCGCTCTCGGCGGCATCCTGTGTCTCCTGTGCTTCGTCGTCGCCGGGTTCCACACCCGGCTCTGGCAGCTGTACCTGGCCTACGGCCTTCTGTTCGGATTGGGCGGCAGCCTCTGCGGCATGCTGTCGATGACCACGGTCGTCAACAACTGGTTCGTCAGGCGGCGGCCGCTGGCCTTGAGCGTTCTCCTGACCGCGGGCGGTCTCGGCGGAGTGGTCATCGTCAAGGGCCTCGTGGCCATCATCGACCGGTTCGGCTGGCGCAACGCCTACCTGCTGATCGCCGCCATGATCTTCGCGCTGCTGGTCCTCCTGCCGGCGCTCCTGGTCGTCAACAAACCGGAAGACCTGGGACAGCTGCCCGACGGCGGTCCGGCCGCCGGAAAGGCGGCTTCGGCTCCGGGCGCGCGGAAACTGGAGGGGACCCCCGTGGACTTCACCGCGGCCGAAGCGGTTCGGACCCCGGCGTTCTGGTGGCTGACGGTCCTGAGCACGACGTTCATGATCGGGCTGCAGGGTTTCATGCTGCACCAGGTGGCCTTTCTGCTCGACATCGGCATTTCGGCGGCGGTCGCGGGCAGCGTCTACAGCCTGTTCGTCGGCGTCAGCACCGCCGGCCGGCTGGGGATGGGTTTCCTGGGAATCCGGTATCCGACGCGGACCCTGGCCATCGTGTCCATGCTCCTGCTGATTGCGGGCATGGCCGTCGTCCTGTGGGCGAAGACGCTGCCGGCGATTTTCTTCTACAATATCCTCATCGGGCTGGGCATGGGGGGAACCTACGTGGCGACCATGAACCTCATGCCTCTCTACTTCGGCAAGACGCACTACCCGAGGATCTTCGGCATCGCGCTGCCGTTTTTCACCATTCTGGGCAGCGTCGGTTCCCCGCTCACGGGATGGATCCGAGACATCACGGGCAGCTACGCGACGGCGTGGAAGCTGGCGATCCTGGTCCTGGCGATCGGCCTCGCGGCGCTGATCTTCGCGCGTCCTCCGGTGCATCCGTCGCTGCGGGCCCCCGGGGCGGAAGCGACGAGTCCGTAGCCTGCTACCCGTCAGAAGGAAGGAGGAAAACATGAAAACATCGAGAAGGTTCTTCCTCAAGTCCGCCGCCACCGGCGTGAGTTCGGCCGCACTGGCCGGAATCGGGGCCGTTGCGGCCGGGGCGACCCGGTACGACAAGGTCCCCCGGTGGGACGCGGAAGCCGAGGTGGTCGTGTGCGGCATCGGCGCCGCCGGTCTCATGGCCGCAATCACCGCCCGCGACCAGGGCGCCGACATTCTGATCCTTGAAAAAGCGACCGAAGCGCACGCGGGCGGGAATACGCGTGTGAGCGGGCAGGGGTACTGGTGCCCTCCGGATTCGGGCAAGGCGATCGAGTATCAGAAGGCCATGAGCGACGGCTTCCCGATCCCGGACGACGTCACGGAGGTCTTCCACAGATATTCCGTCCAGGTAACCGATTGGCTGACCAAAATGGGCGCGGACATGCGGACCATCCCGACCGCGGGCGAATACCCCGAATTCGCGGGCGGCGCCGGAAATGTCTGCTGGTCCACGCGCGGGAACGGGTTTCAGCGCCTGTGGCTGCTGCTGATGGAAAACGCGCTCGCGAAGCGAAAAATCCGGGTCCGCTACGAAACGCCCGCGGTGGAGCTGATCCGCGACACCGCCACCGGGGAAATCCGCGGCGTGGTCGCGGAAAACAAAGGCGGGAAGCTCTACGTGAAGGCGAACAAGGCGGTGGTTCTCTGCACGGGCGGTTTCGAAAACAACCAGGAGATGATCCGCGATTACCTCGGCATGCCCTACGCCTATCCCAAAGGGAGCCCGTACAACACCGGGGACGGCATACGGATGGCGATGGCCGTCGGCGCCGACCTCTGGCACATGGACAACCAGGCCGGCCCGGATTTCAATTTCAGGATCCCGGGCAAGGACTGGGCCTTCGGCTACAATTTCAGCCCCCCGGGCAGCGGCTGGATCTGGATCGCCCGCGACGCCACGCGGTTCACGAACGAAACCTATTCCACGAAGCACGGGAAGATCCCCTTCCACGGCGTGTACATCCACGTCCCCGCTCCCCTGCCCGTTCACCTGGTCTTCGACGAGGCGATGCGCAAGAGCGGGCCGCTCTATCCTGCAAACTATTTCTTCTGCTGGTGGGCCCAGATCGAGAAATACCAGTGGAGTTCCGACAGCAGCGCCGAAATCGAAAAAGGCTGGATCGTCCGCGCGGACACGCTGAAGGAACTGGCCGCGAAAATCGGCAAGGATCCGGACACGCTGGAAAAAACCGTCGGGACGTGGAACACGGCCTGCGCCGCGCAAAAAGACGCCGAATTCGGCCGGGACCCGAAGAAGATGGCGCCGATCCGGACGCCGCCGTATTATGCGTGCGAGTTCGTCCCCGCGTTCACCAATACCCAGGGAGGGCCGCGGCGCAACAGCCGGGCGCAGGTGCTCGACACGCACCGCAACCCGATTCCGCGTCTCTATTCTGCGGGAGAACTCGGCGCCCTCTACAGCTGGCATTACCAGGGGGGCGGCAACATCCTGGAGTGCATCGTCTTCGGCCGCATCGCCGGCGAACAGGCCGCGGCGCAAGGAGCCTGGAGCGATTGACAATCCGGAGACGCCGTCTCGAATCTGGAACCTGGAATCGGTTTTTCATGCCGCCGGGACCGCCTCGAAGCGAACCTTCGCCGGCAAGTCCGGTTAGCATATAGCATCCGCGGCAACGTGAAACATAGTATGTATTTGATTTTTCTCACCGTTTATACGATTGTGTAACAGGGCCTGTTGCCCTGTATTCGGCAAACGTTTTCCCGCGATCGGCAAGCCGATCGGCACGGCATATGGAGCGTACGATGAACAAAAGCATCCGAAGACCCGCATTTTTTCTACTGGCAGCATTTCTGTTTCTTTCCACCGGCGCCAAAGCGCAGGGGCAGGCGCAGCCGCCCGGCGCGGCGGCGCGGAAACCCGTCCCCGCCGGGGCGGCTTCCACGTACCGCCTGCCGTCGACGGGTGAAGACAGGGTCGTTACGGAGGCGGACTGCACCGTGCAGAAGCTGGGTTCGTCGATCCCAGTCTCGGAGATCGGCGAGCCGGTGTCTGCGGTCAAATTGGACGCTCCGGCATGGACGCCCGCAGCGAAATCCGGTTATGCCTATTGCACCGTGAACGGGTCCATGGCTCCCGTTTCCACGGAACCCAATGCCAGGCCGATCCAGTTTCGGGTCGTGCTGCCGGCGACCTGGAGCCGGCGTGCGGCACAGCTTGGAGGCGGCGGCATGAACGGCTCGATTCCAAACCTGCTGGGCGGCGTCGACATGGCTCCGGGCTCCTCGCTGGTGCAGCTCGGCTTCGCCACATACGGCAGCGACTCGGGGCACCAGATGTCCTTCGGCGGCTTCGGCGGCTTCGGACGCGGCAGAGGCGCCGGACCGGGCGCGCCGCCGGCAGGACCGGCCGGAGCGCCTCCGGCGGGATCGGGCGATGCGTGGGCCTTGAATGACGAGGCGGTCAAGAACCTCGGCTACATGCAGCTGAAGAAGACTCACGACGCCGCCATGGTTTTGATCGGGAGAATGTACGGAGAAAAGCCCGCGTTCAACTACTTCTTCGGCAGCTCCCAGGGCGGACGCGAGGGACTCACGGTGGCGCAGAGGTATCCGGCCGATTACGACGGCGTCTCGGCGAATGTCCCGATCGTGAGCCTTTCGACGCTGATGCTGGCACCCGAGCTGATCCGCATCCGGGAAAAACCTACGGCCAACTGGGTGCCGCCGGCCAAGGTGAACGCGATCCGCGGCGAATTCATGCGCCAATGCGACGCGCTGGACGGCCTGGCCGACGGGGTCATCAACAATTACGTGGCCTGCCGCAGGATTTTCGACCTCACCCAGGTGCGCCGCGGCAGCGATCCCTGGAAGGCGAAGCGCTGTCCGAACAATGCCGATCCGAATCCCCAGGACACGAGCGCCGATGCCTGCCTGACAGACGGCCAGATCGGGACGCTGAATTTCGTGTACAGCCGCTATCCCTATACGACCCCGCTGGCCAACGGAACCAAATCTTTCGGCATGTGGGTGCCGAATACGGACCCGTCGGGCAGCGGCCTGATCGTGCCCAACCGGTTCCGCGGGCAGGAGGGCGCCGCGGAAGACGCGCCGATGCACAGCCAGCTCGGCATTCTGGGGGTGACCGGATTCCTGATGCAAAACCTGGAGGCCAATCCGCTGGACTATGTCGAGGGGGGAGCGCTGGACGCAAGGAGGCGCGAGATTTCGCAGTGGCTGGATTCGACGAATCCGGACCTGAATGCGTTCCGCAAGCGCGGAGGGAAACTGATCGTCGCCATCGGCACGAACGACACGCTGGCGTCCCCGGGCGCCCAGCTCGACTACTTCGAGGCGGTGACCAAAAAGATGGGCCGCAAAAAGGTCGAATCGTTCGCGCGCCTGTTCGTGCTCCCGCAGACGGGCCACGGTTTGAGCGGGACCAATTACGGGTTCGACGGAGAGGGCAAATCCCTTCCGGTGAAGCCCCTGCCCGGCAGGTTCGACCGTCTTGCCCTGCTGGTCGACTGGGTGGAGAAGGATACGCCTCCGGGGAAGGCCGTCACCGTCACCGCGGGAGAACGCAGCCTGCCGATGTGCGCCTATCCCGCATATCCGAAATACGTGGGGGGGCCGACGGAAAAGGCGGACTCCTACCGGTGCACGATGCCCTGACGAAAATCGTGGACACCCACCCTTTTATTGACGGGCCGGAGCCGCTCGCCGGATCGCCATAAGCCTTTGAATTATTTAGCAATATGGGAAAGCCTCCGGGCCGGGAAATCCGGTCCGGAGGCTTCTGAATTCCCCCCCTCCTGAATGGTGGGTGTCCACGCTTTTTTCCGGTGGGTGTCCACGTTTGGCTTCCACGTTTGGCTGCGCCCGGGAATGGTGGGTGTCCACGCCTTATTTCCGGCCGGTATGATAGAATCGGCGAATCCGGGCACGGGATCCGGGACGCGGGAATCTCAACCCATGTCATCGAAGCACGCCGACCGGGCGCCGGGGCGGGGGAACCTGCAAATATCGAAAACATCACGGAGATCGGAGGGCAGACCATGAAGCCGACCTATGACGAGATCGTGCAGTGGATGAACGCATACTTCGAGGAATACAACCGCAGCGCCCAGGATGCGAAGACCGTCCACCGGATGGACAAGTACTTCGCTCCGGACCTCAATTTCATTCCTTACATGTATGTCTTCGGCGGGCCCGAGAATGCCATCAGGAGTAGGGAGGCGTTCTACACCATGCTGACCAGCCACCCGGAGGATTACGAGAGGTTCATCGTGCACGACATCTTCGTCGACGAAAGGCGGCTCGCCGCGGTCACCTACGTCGAGGCAACCATCTATGAAACGGCCGCCGACAGGGTCAAGGTGAACAAGAAATACCTGCCGCTCTACGAGTTGATGCTCGACGACGCCGGCGGCCTCAAGATCCGCACCATACGGTTTTTCTGGCAGTCGCTGCCGCCCGAGGTCGACTCCGCGGCCTACGCCGTCGACAAATCGAAGTGGGGGAAATAGCGGAGATCCTGAGGAGCACGGGGGATCCCTTTCAGCGAACCTCCGAACACGCGGCTTTCCGTCGGAGGCCCGGCACAGGCCCGATGCCCCGGCAGCAACGCCGGGCGACAGAAGCACCGGCTATTTTAACGGCACGAGCTGAGAAGGAGCCGGATCGGAATAACACCTGTGCCAGGCATTGTCCACTTTGATGAAAAAAAATGCCGGGGGCATTGCGTGCCCCCGGCATCCCTGGTCTGGTGGAAATACTATTTACGGTTCGCGCAGGCTAGGCTTTGCCCAGCGCCTTGAGAACACGGTCGGGCGTCGCGGGCGATTCGACCCACTTGCCCGTCGCGTTGTGGATGGCCATGATGACGAGATGCGTGTTCGCCAGCGAATGGCTGATGCCGTTCGCGCCGTAGCACGCGTTGCCCGCCTGAGTCTCGAGCAGGTCCAAATCCACCCTGGGCATGTCCAGCATGCTGACCTTCTTGTACTCGAACATGTTCGTGCTGAGTCTCACGCCCGTCTTCGGATCGTAGATGAACTCTTCCAGGAGCTGGCATCCCTGGGTGAAATCCATCACCTGGTCGATCTGGCTCTCGAGCGACGTCCGCCGCATGATTTTTCCGGGATCCGCGGCCACGCCGAACCTCAGTATCTCCACTTCCCCGGTCTCCGTATCCACGGCGACCTCGCACGCCGCCACATTCATCGTGTCCAGTTCCTTGCCCCGCGTGGCCCACAGGGCCTGCGGGGGCCTGCCGGAGTAGGTCGCGAACAGGTTGGCCCGGACGGCCCGCGCGAGCGGGAGCCCCTTGCTCGAGTCGGCCTTGACCACGACCTTGCCGTCCTGCATGTCGAGGTCTTCGGGCTTCAGGCCCTTGAACGGGTTGGGCGCCTGTTTCGCGCCGAAGCCGCCTCCCATCCCGCCGAACCCGCCGGCCGCGGGAGGATTGTTGGCCTCCTCGACGGCGGCTTCCAGGATCAGCTTCTTCAGCTTGTTGGCGCATTCCTTGATCGCCCAGGAAGACGCCGTCGACCCGTCGCTGCCGCCCCCGAACGGCCGGTAGGTTTCGTGGTGGTCCAGGTCGATGCGGATGTCCTTGTACTCGAGGCCGAGCTCTTCGGCGATGACCATCGCGTTGGCTTCCAGTCCATAGTGGCCGATGATGGGCCCCTTGGACGCCAGGTGGATGACGCCGCCGCGCAGCTCGATTTTCGGATTGTATCCCGAAACGGAGTGGCGCGGGCACTGGTTGTAGCGGAAGCTGGCCCCGTGCATGCGTCCGTCGGGCAGCTTCTTTGCACCGGCCGCGTGCCAGTTCCAGTTCATCCGTTTTTTCACTGCGGCGACGCAGGCCTCGTAGCTGGGCACCGGATCGGGATCCGTCCGGGACTTCGGCCCGTGGAGGTTCAGCGTGGCGATCTCGATCGGGTCCTTCCCCAGTTTTTCCGCGATTATGTAGAGCCCCACCATCAGCGTGTCCCAGCCCATCGGGTTGTGCTGGCCGCTGACGTACATCATCCCGGTATTGCTGTCGACCACCTCCATGCTCTGCTTCACGTTCGGGCATCTGGTGGTGAAGTAGGGCCCATAGGTCTGGTCCATCGTGTTGCCGAACATCGAGCTGCCGCGCACGCCTCCGTCGGCGATGGAAAAGTCTTCGATGGCCGTGATCAGGCCGTTGCTCTTGAACCCGATCCTCATGTGCACGTAGCGCTGGCAGAGGTTGAAATCGTACTGCTCGGCGCGGCTGTTGACGCAGCGAACCGGCCGTCCCGTTCTCCTGGCCAGCATCGGGGTGATCTGCTGCGATTTGCGGATGCCCCAGTCGCAGTACCGGCCGCCCACGAACATGCAGGACTGGAAGACCTTGTTCGAGGCCACGCGGCTCATCCCGGACACCTGGTCGTGTCCCCAGGGCACGCCCTCGATCTGAAGGTTCTTTCCCTCGCCGTAGAGCGGGTCGTCGAACCACCAGGCGACGGTCCCCAGGGGATTGGGGGTATGGCCGGAGAAAGCCGCCGTGTTCATGTCGTACTCGATGATGTGATCGGCTTCCTTGAATCCCTTTTCGACGTCGCCGTCGTTCGTGTTGGAGAAGGAGACGTTGCCCTGCTTGGGCGGATTGTTGCCCCCGCCCATGCCGAAGCCGCCCATGCCGCCCTTGGCCTTGGCCTTGCTCGCCGGGGGAGTCGGCCGGATGACGGGCGCGTCAGCCCCCCGTCCCTTGCGTATATCGACGACAAAGGGCATCTCTTCCCATTCGATTACGAGCGCCCTCAGCGCCTCGTCGCAGAGCTCTTCGCTTTCCGCAACGACGATCGCGCCGACTTCGGCGCCTTCCTGGTCGGCCTGGTTATCCAGAAAAGCCTGGCTCGCTCCCATGAAGAAGCCGCCGTCGCCGCCGCTGCTCAGCTTCTTTATGTCGTCGTCTTCCCAGGTGACGATATCCACGACTCCGGGGATGGCGCGAGCCTTCGCGGTGTCCATCGTTTTGATGCGCGCGTTCGCATAGGGGCTCCTGAGGAATTTGGCGTGGAGCATGCCCGGGACGACATAGTCGGCACCGAATTTTGCCACGCCGATCGCCTGCGACCAGGACAGCACTCCCGGAAGGTTCGGCTTCCCGACGACCCTGAAATCTTTTCTGGTTCCGTTCACTCCTGCTAGATCCGCCATGATGCACTCCTAGGGTTTCGATGCGGTTATCGCATGTTATCGCTGCTGCCATTATTCATGATTGCAGAACGCAATAATTGACATAGATCAAGAATCCGGCTTTTTCCTCGTGCAAAACTATCACCGAAACGGCTTCGCGCGGAAGGAGATTTTTCCCTATGATTTACGAATCATTTCAGAGATCGGCCATGGGGCCGCGGAGCGCCTTGCAGTATCCAAGCCCACTCTATTCAGTTCCTCCCTGACTATCATATATAATCTTGCGTCATCTCAAAGGATTTTATCGCGGAGGCCCGTCCCATGAAAAAGCAGACCCATCCTATCGGCAGGCAGTTTCCGGAGTCCGGCTCCGGCTCTCCCGGCGGCTGCAGCCGCAGGTGCTTCATCGCGGCGGCCGCCGCCATCGGCTGCCGGCTGATGGCGGCGGACGGGTCTTTTGCCGCACCGGCGGCCGAAGCAACCCGGCCGGTGCGCATACCGCATGCGCTGATCCGCATGAAGTCTCCGAATCTGGCGCTTTTCGGATTCTCGCCCGATGGGATCATGGAAATCACCTACGCCGAAGTCTTGAAGGTCCACGGCTATTGCGGGGGAGGCGCCGCCTATGCCTTCCGCATGGCGCAGGAAGCCTTCAAATCGCTGTATGGAAAACAGCTCCCGGTCCGCCAGGCCATCCGGGTCAAGACGTCGCACCATTGCTGCCAGGCGGACGCATTGGCGTACATCACCGGGGCCCGCACCGATTTCGGCGCATTCCGGTCGCAGGGCGACCTGGTGCTCCTTCCCGAAGAAGACAAAAAGACCGTATTCACCGACAAGGCGACGGGCAGGAGTGCGGTGCTGCATATGCATTTCAATCCGCACGATACCTTCGAGCCCCTCTTCAGGAAGGCGATGCAGGATGCCGCCTTCGCACCCGAGGTTCACAAGGCGCTGAACGAGAAGATCGAGGAGTATCTCACGGCGCCGGCCGGGAAGCTCTTCGAAATCAGGATGCAGGATTAATCCGCTTATTCAGGAAGCTTCTGCTGCGGATCTAGCCCATATTATTCATGATGGTTCGTCGCGAGGCGGTGCAGACGGGCGTGGCTGCAAGGCGCGCGAAGGGAGGATTCCGGAGGCGGTCCTGCAGCGAAGCTGCAGGCCTCGACCAGTACGTCGAGGAACCGAGCGCGCGCATGAAAAGCATGCGGACGCAGCAGACATGCCCGGATCCGCCGCCGCAGCAGAAGCTGAATAATGCAGGCTAGGACTTACGGCTTGCACTGCCCGCACGGCCTGAATCCGGCGGCGACGGCCGCTTCGCGCGACTGAAAGACTCGGGTGCATCGTTTGCAGTTGTAATCCGGGCAGGACGGGGCGTGAAAAATCCGGCTGTTCGTGTTCCCGTGATAGACGATCTGCCGGCTTTTCATGGCGCCGCCCGCGGCTGCGGATATCGCGCCCGACGCGGCCGGAAGGGATTGCACAGCCTCCGAAGCAGTTGCCGGCTCGGCCCACATCCCCACGCCGTCGGCTTTCGCTTCCTGCTCCAGCCTGGCGAGGAGCCAGTCGGGATTGAAATATTTGTAGTGCCGGGCGAGTCCCGCCCTCAGGAGTTCCACCGAGAGGTCCCGGCCGTCGACATACACCCTGGCGACGGTGCGGCCGTAGCTGTCCTGCTCCTTATCTATGACGGTGACGGTCTTGCCGGCCGCCAGCCGTGCCGTGAACGCTTTCGCCTCCTGCGCGAAAGGCTCGTCCTTCTCGGGGCAGTCGATCCCCTCGAGGCGGATGCGAATCCTGTCGCCATCCCTGGAAACCTCCATCGTGTCGCCGTCCAGAACGAACAGGCACTGCGCGGTGAAGGTGTGCGGACCGGCGGCGAGATTGAAAGAAAGACCGAAGATCAGCAACAGGATGCCGGACGCTTTCATTTGCCCTCCGTGGCCGCTGCCCTGCTCGTTGGACCGATACCGTGGAGACGATCATAGCACGGAGGACCAGCGTTGCGGCTTGTCCAAAGCTGCTTCCGCCATTGATTACACGGATTTCACGGAGAAACACAATTTTTAAAATCTGTGCAATCCGTGCAATGCGTGGCTATGCGGTTACCGCGTGACGACACTCGTCGCTTTTGCCTGCGCCGGCCTCAGGCCAGCCTTGCGGCTTATTCCAGGCCGCTTCGGCCACTGATTACACGGATTTCACGGATTTTGACCCACCCATAAATCCGGTTATTTGAACAGCTTCAGATCAATGGAGTTCGCCATCGCCTCGTACCCGGCATCGTTCGGGTGCAGGGAATCTCCGCTGTTATATGCCGGGAGGAGTTGTGCGGGATTCATGGGATCCCGAAGCACCATATCGAAATCAAGGACCGCATCGAATGCGCCGCTGGTCCGGATCCAGTGATTCACGGCTTCCCGTTTTGCTTCGCTCTCTTCATTGTAGAAAAAGGAACCGCCCTGAGGCGTTATCGTCGCGCCGTAGATTTTCAGGCCCAGTTCATGCGCCCTGGCGATCAGCTGGGAGAATCCCGCGATCATCATGTCGGGGGTCGCGACCTGGTCGGGGAAAAGCAGCCCGAAATTGATGTCGTTGATTCCTTCCAGCACGATCACGTACCCGACTCCCGGCTGCCTCAGGACATCCCGGTCGAAACGCCGAAGTGCGCTTTGACCGACGTAATCGTTCAACAGGCGGTTCGCACTGATCCCGTTATTGAGCACGGCCACGTTTTTCATGCTCGGACGGGATTGCAGGCGCGCGGCCAAAATATCCGGCCAACGGCGATTTGCGTCGACCGTCGAAGCGAGTCCATCGGTGATGGAATCCCCGAAAGCCACGACGGCTTCATAGCGTTTGGGCGCGAGAACGCTGACGCCTGTCAGAAAATAGTAGTTTATGCTTGTCATCGAAACCGGGAAACTGACCTCGTCCGTGAAGTCTCCGTATGCCGAAAGGTAGGTCGTCTGCATCCCGGTCAGGTGAAAAGTCGACGTGGGCGTCGGGTCCGGCAAATAGATGCTGATCGCCACGTCACCCAACGGAGGCAGGGGAAGCGACACGGGATCGCTGATGGCGGGGGCGCCGGGGGGAATTGTGATGGAGGGCATCCCTCCAAAACTCAGTTCCCGGCTCGTTCCCGGCACAATGCTTCCACCGCCCGCGGACAGCGCGATTCGGGCTGCGCTTATTTTCAGCGGCGCTTCCCCCATCTCGTTCGAGAACCGCACGCTGGCCGTGTCCCCTCCGATGCTGATATGCACAATCTGCCGCAGGGTCGCACCGTCGACCTCTTGGATGGCGGGTCCGAAGAAATCATTGGTGGCAACCTGCGGGCTCGTGGTCCAGGTGCCTACCCAATATCGGTCGTTGTTTCCCTGGTCCTGCGCAACGGCCAGCGGCATCAGCAACAGCGCCGCGGCCAGGACGATCAGGATTCGCGAAAACATCCACAGTATTTTTTTCATGGTTTCCCCCTCCTGATTGCGAAATCGAGGCAACACCGGCCCCGCCGCCTGCGGCTTGCGCCGGGATAATTTCACCCGGACCAGGCTGTCTTGCCGGGTCCTTCGGCTCCGGACGGAAGCAGCCCGTCGGGAGCGGCGGAAAGCCGGCGCATCGGCTCCATGAATCGCTGCCTCTTTTTGGATTTATTGAGGTCATTATAATCCTTTCCCTGCAAAATCCGGCAAGCTGTAGCGGATAAATCGAATGATGCGCGAGGCGGATGGCGTCAGTCGAAAAGCCGGAAGAATGCCGATTCCGGCTTTCGGGTCCCGAAGCTGCGGTTGGGGAAGCGCGCAACTATAACGGCGCGGGCGGTTGAAGCCGATCTGATATACCTGGAATGAACGGCCCCTGCGGGCGGAAGCGTGCGTCCGCGGAATGGGACGATTGCGTGGCCGTATGTCCTTCCCGGAAGGTACCCATATGAAAGCTCTTTGCGGATATCGCCCAATGTCCTCCCGCCGTTCGGCCGTCGCCTCGATCCATTCGCATGCCCGCGGCCCAAGGATCGGAATTGGTCTTCTGTGTCTGTGGGCGCTGGCGGTCTGCGCCGCAGCGGCGAAGCCCGCGATCGCGCAGAGCGCCTGCAAGCAGCTGAGCGACATCACGGGCCAGCCCATCGACTGCACCCCCGGCTCCTCCGGCTCCGGCGGCGCCGAATCCGGATCGGACGAGCCCCGGAGCGATCCCTGGCAGGTGTGGCGCGAGCGATGGGAACGGATGCGGGAAAGGCAGCGCCAGCGCGCGGAACAGAAGGGAGCCGAGCGCAAGGCCAAGGCAGAGGCGGAAGCGGCGGCAAAAAAGCGCGCCCAGGAAGAAGCCGACGCCCTCCTCCGGCAGGAGGTTGCCGGCCAGCAGCAGAAAATGGACGCCCAACTGGCGCAGGAGCGGGAGGCCGAACGGATGCGGCTGGCCGCGGCCGAATCGCGGCGCCAGCAGGCCGCTTTCGACGCGGCCCGGAGCGGCGCGGTGGCAAGCCTGAAGGGCTTGGACGGTTCGCCGGGCGCTTCCGGCGCATCCGGGCTCAAGGGGGTCGACGAGCCTCGACGCCCGGCCGATTCGAAAGCCTGGGCGTCGGCGATCACCGATCCGAAAATCGAACCGATGGCGCGCCGGCTGGCCGGCGTGGTGCCGCCGCCGCCGATGCCGCCCGACGAAGTCGCGCTCGACTGGAAGAAGGTATATCTCAACGACAACCGGCTCATGAACACGGCCGACGTCGTGATCGCGGCCTGGGAGATCACGGGAGTCCTGGGCAAGTCGATTTCGCTGCCCTGCAAGGCGCTGCTGATCGGCGGCAAGAGTTTCATCGCGGGCGAGGACGGGGCGTACATGTACCTGGTGAAGAAGGACGGGGACTACGACGCGGCCCTGGCCTACCTGAAAGACCCCGCCCGCGCGCCGAAGTTCGCCCGCCTGGTGCAGCAGATTCGCCAGAACCGGCCGGTAGCTCCCGACGCGGACCCGGCCATGGTGCAGGCCGCCCGCACCGTAACCGATGCCGGCGCCGCAAGCACCGCCGCGGTGGTCTGGGACGCGATGACGTCGAAAGAAGCCCTGGGCGCGATGCTGCGCAAGGCGGCGATCGAGGTGGGAGTCGAGGTGCTCAGCCCTTCGACGGGGGGGCTGCTCGCGGACCAGGCCGAACGCAAGGTCCTGTTCGACGCCGTCCGGCAGGAGCGTAATCTGGCCCGAAAGATGCTGCAGGACGCGGCCACCACAGAGGCACAGAAAAAGCAGCTCGCCACCGTCATTCGCCAGGCCGACAGGGTCTCTTCCGAACTCTACAAGGTGGGCAAGATCAACGAGGTGGCCTCGGGCGTCGCGGACTACAAGATCAGCAATGCCGTGAGCGACATGAGCGAAGCCGTGGCCGAGCACATCCTCGGTCCGGAAGCCAAAGGCCGGGAATATTAGCCGGCATCAATCCCCAGGAGCGGAAACGGGAATTCAGCGGATGCGGAGATTCGAATGAGGAAACCGATAATCGTTTTTGCCGTTCTGTGCGCAGTCCTCGGTGGCGGTGCGGCCTTCGGCCAGTCCGATCTCGACGGGCAGCTGGTTCAGGCCGCCAAAAGCGGGCAGCAAAAAACCGTCGAGTCGCTCCTGAAGCAGGGCGCGGGCATCGATGCCCTGGTGTGCGAGAACCGGCAGAGGTGCGGCACGCCGCTGACTGCCGCGGCCCAATCCGGCGCGGCGGAAGTCGTTTCCCTGCTCCTGAAAAAGGGCGCCAACGTCGAAGCCCGGGACAACTACAAACAAACGGCATTGATCCTCGCCGCCGGGAAGGGCTGCACCGAATGCGTCCGGCTGCTGCTCGGGAAGCGCGCCTCCATCCAGGCGAAAAACAACTTCGGGTCGACCGCCTTCCTGGCGGCCGCGGCCGGCGGACACACGCCGCTTGTCCGCCTGCTGCTGGAAAAAGGCGCCCGCGTCGACGAGACCGACTCCCTGAACCAGACGGCCTTGCACGAAGCGGCGGAAGGCAATCATGCGGAAACGGTGGAGTTCCTGCTGAGCAAGGGCGCCCGGGTCGACGCCCGCTCCTCGACCAGGGATACGCCCCTCACGCGCGCCGCCATGCTGGGCGCCAACGACGCGATCCGCGTGCTGCTGGCCCACGGCGCGGACAAGAACGCGGCCGGTGTCGCCGGTTCCACCGCGCTGCACCAGGCCGCGTCGATGGGGGCCCTCGCGACGGTCCGGCTGCTCCTGGACAACGGCGCCGCTATCGATCCCCGCAACAGCGGCGGCGGGAGTCCGCTGTATGCGGCGGCGAACTCCAGCCATGTGGGAATCCTGGAACTCCTGCTCGAACGGGGCGCCGATCCAAGGACGACGGACAGCCAGGGAAACAACGTCCTGTTCCCTGCCGCCCGGGCGTTCAAGGGCGACGCGGCCAGGTTTTTCCTGAACAAAGGCGTGCCCGTCGACTCGCGGAATCCGGGCGGGGAAACGCCTCTGATCTACGGCGCCCCGTACGGCTTCGTCGACACGGTCCGCGCCCTCATCGAAGGGGGCGCGGACCTGGAAGCCCGCGACAACCAGGGCAATACCGCCCTGCTCGCCACCGCCAGGTCCGGCCGGATCGAGACGATGCGGCTGCTCCTCGAAAAGGGAGCGAATATCGAAGCCAAAAACAAGGATGGGCAAACGCCGCTGCTCGTCGCGGCCTGTGCCACGTATGCCCCCGACGATAAAAAGCTCGAAATGCTGAAGCTGCTCGCGGACAGGGGCGCCGATCCCGATGCCGGGAGCGGCTCGGGCGAAACGGCGATGACGTGCCCGGGCCGCATGAAGCCGCCGGCCGCCGCGGAGTTTCTGGATTCCGTCGCCCGGCAGCGCGCGGTGCTCAAGCAGTCGGAATCGCTGGGAACGAAGGAAAAATTCGATCTCTACCTCGGCGTCTTCGTCCGGAATCCCCAGGACGAGGCCCTGCGGAAGAAGATCCTGCAGCTCGCCCCGACTCTGCATGAGCTTCCGGCCGTTCCCGAAGCCGCCCGCCAGCTCTTCGTCCTGGCGACGGACCAGATCCGGCAGGCTTCGAAACCCGATGCGCTCGATCAGCCCATCACACTGCTGCGCAAAGCCACCGACCTCGCGCCCTGGTGGGCGAACGCCTACTACAACCTCTCGCGCGCCTACGAAATGCGCGCCCGGTACGACGATGCCATTCAGCAGCTGCGCTATTACCTGGAGTTGATGCCCGGCGAAACCGAGCAGCGCGAGGCCGAGGCGCACATCGTCGTGATCGAGACGCTCAAGGAGGCAGCGCGCAGGCGGCCGTAGGGCACGGCGATCGGTTCGGGACGCGGTCTTCACCGCAAATCACGGAGCAGGACACGGCGGGCGCCCGTTGTCGGAGTCCGCATTGCCGGCGGCAGGCGGCGATGCGGGGACCGGGTCAATACAGGCGGATTCGATCGGCGCCGATCAGCATCCATTTGCCCGATTTCCGGGATTTTTGGAGATATACGAGATAGCGGGTCCCCATTTCCGGACCGGCCTTCATGTCGACTTCCACCACTGCAGCGGCGCCGTTTTTCGAAAAGCCCGGAAGGGACAGGGTGGCGATTTCCGAGCCGGAGAGAATCTGCAGCGCCCCGAGCGGCCGCGGGTTCGAGGCGTCCCGAAACTCCACGTGCCCGCCTTCAGGCACACGCGCCAGCAGCTTCGATCGATCAAGGACGCAGGATCCGGCGTTCTTCCGGTTGAAGTCTTCCGCCAGATGACCATCGGATCCCTTCGAAATGCTGGACGTCAAGGTCTCGCTGCGGAGGAGATAGGAAGACCCGTGAAACCCGTCCAGACGGACGATTTCGAGCGACCTTTGGGCCCCTCTTCCGGGATCCGGTTTCGCCGGATCGGGCATCTCCGGATCGTTCGGGAAGAGGACGGCCGCGAGCACGTCGTATCCCGTATCGTCGATCGGGCAGCGCGTCTGGGCCGAAACCATGCAGGAAAGAAAACAGACGACCATCGGAACGTAAAAGAAAGCGATTTTGCTCATAAGCAGCCTTCCCCATGCGGCGAGGCGGACATTCCGCCGGGCGCCCCGGTTTTTATATCGGCCTTTCCCAAATCTACGTGATTATTAGTTGTGTCCGCGCCGAAAAGATAGGCGGGAATACGGCCGGAACGGCTCGGGCCGTATTCGGGGAAAGCTGGAAGGAACGGGAGACATGATATTCGGCACCAGGCCCGGCATGGGAATGCGCGGCCTTTGTTTCACCCTTGTTCTGGCGGGCCTTGCCGCTTCGGCATCGGCCTTCGCGGCCGACGTGGATTCGGCGGTAGAGGGAAACACGCGCTTCGCGTTCGATCTCTACAACACCGTCAGGCAGGACGGGGGCGGCGGCGGGAACGTCTTCTTTTCGCCGCTCAGCGTTTCGACGGCTCTGGCCATGACCTATGCGGGAGCCCGGGGCGCGACGGAACAACAGATGGCGCGGGCGCTGCATTTCGGCCTGCCGCAGCCGGCTCTCCACAAGACGCTTTCGACCCTGCTGTCCGGGCTCAGCGGCGCCTCCGCGTACGAACTCGCGATTGCCAACAGGCTCTGGGGCCAGAAGGATTTCCGCTTTTCGGACGAATTCCTGAAGCTTGCCGAAACGAATTACCAGGGGGGGCTCGAGCTGCTGGATTTTGCCGCGGATCCCGAGGGCAGCCGCAAGACCATCAACCGTTGGATCGAGGACGGGACCCGGCGGAAGATCCGGGAACTGCTCGTGTCGGGGGACATCAAAACCCTGACCCGCTTTTGCCCAATTCGTGGGCTGTTCCGGACCCGAACCATCCGAAAAAGCCGTTCACCCGAGTCCGCCGGCAAACCGTATCGACCGTCCGACCGCCCCCCTCCGAATACTGGACACCCGCCCTTTCGAGTAATGGACACCCACCTTTCCACAAACTCCGTCTGATGAAAAACCGACCTCACAAGCCGTTTATTTACTATAGATTATTTGGAGGAAACAACGCCGGGCGCTCATTCGCCCGGTGCGGTTTGCGGGAGTGGAAAGGGTAGGTGTCCACGTTTCCAAAAGGGTGGGTATCCACGTCTCCGAAGGGGTGGGTATCCACGTCTCCGAAGGGGTGGGTGTCCACGTTTCCAAAAGGGTGGGTGTCCGCGTTTGACTATGCCTGCCTCGGGTTTCTCAACCCGGGAAGCGGAATCCCGTTCAGGAGGCAGGTCTTTTGCCCGAGGGATGCACGGGACTGAGTTTGGCGGCTTCCTGCTTCAACAGCGCCCGCAGCCAGATGCTTCCGGGATCCTGGTCCTGATATCGATGCCATTGAAGGCAGTGCGTAACGGCCGGAACGGCGAAAGGAGGGGGGAGGAGCCTGATCGGGAGGTGCTCCGAGCACAGCCTCGCCATCCGGCTCATGACCGTGGCGATCCGGTTCGTCCCCACGACCAGTCGGCAGCCGACCTCGAAATCCTGTGCGATCATCTCAATCTTCCGTATGCCTCCATAGCGCGTCGAAAACCAATCCTCGAAGATCGCGGGAGCGTGCCCGAAATGGACGGAGACATGGCCCAACCCCAGAAACTGCTTCCGGCTGAGGCCTTTATCGATCAATGAGTTTTCGCGCCACACCACGCACGTATGATTGTCCTCGAAAAGCGGCTCCTTCGGGTGGTTGGCCACCGCGTGGACCATCGGCCGGACGACAAAATCGATTTCGCCCTTTTCCAGCCTCTGCTCGATGTTCTCATCCAGCCGAACCATCTCGAACGTCAGGCCCGGAGCCTGCCGCGCGACTTCCTGAAGAGCCTGTGACAGCAGGACGGCCGTCACGTAGTCGCTGGCGGCCATGCAGAATTTCCGGGTGGAGACGGCGGGATTGAACTCCGCCTTGGATGCCACCGTGTGCTGGATCTGGAGCAGACAGTCGCGTACCGGCTGAACGAGGCTTTCGGCCAGAGGGGTCAACACCATCCTGCGCCCGGCCGGCGCCAGCAGGTCGTTGCCGAAGTAGCGCCGCAGACGGGCCAGGATGATGCTGGTAGCCGGCTGGCTCAGATGGAGCCGCTCGCCGGCCCGCGTCACGCTCTTCTCCGACAGCAGCGCGTCCAGCGCCACCAGCAGCCCGGCATCGAACTTGTGAAAATCCGTCATCCGTGATCCATTAAATATTTAAATCAGTTTATATATAAATGATTCATTTTACAAATAGCACAATCCCCGGTACTTTTCCATCATGGACCGATCGGGTGCCTCGGCGATCCCGGACTGCGAAACCACTTCAGTTTTGGAGGCGGCATGAGTGCCAGCATCGAAATCAACCTGGAAGAATGCATCGGCTGCAAGACCTGCGTCGAAGCGTGTTTTGTGGATGTGCTGCGGTGGGACGATGCCGGGGAGAAGCCGAAGATCGCCTACGCGCAGGACTGCGTCTGGTGCTTCACCTGCGAGCTCAACTGCCCTGTCCAGTGCATCACGGTCACCCCGCACATGCACGGCCAGCAGGTCCACCCGTACTGAATTCCCCCCTGCCGGGGACCCTCAAAGGAGTCAAGCATGGCGGAAACGGCAAAAGGTCCGGAGATGGTTTCGAACACGGATGTCCTCGTGATCGGCGGCGGTTTTGGAGGGCTCGCCGCCGCGATCCGGGTCAAGGAGTTGTCTCCGGACGCAAGCGTGACGCTCGTGGACAAGCAGACCATCGGTTGGGGCGGCAAGGCGAACAAAGGCGCCGGAGTGCTGTGGGTTCTCGCCCCCGGAGACGACGTCGGTGCCTTCGTCGACTATCACGTGAACAATATCGGGATCTTCCTGAACGACCAGGACCTGCTGGCCGCGATGGCGCGGGAATCCTACGGGGCGGTGATGAAACTGGCGGACTGGGGCGTCAAGGTCCTGAAAACGCCTTCCGGCGAGCTGGACGCCAGCCGCCTGCCGCTCGGCTGGTCGCTGGCCGCCGTGGACCTGGACATGATGCAGCCTCTGCGGGCGAAGGCCGCGAAACTCGGCGTGAGCCTCGTGGACAAGACGCACGTCGTCGAGCTGTTGAAGCAGGAAGGTCGCGTCACCGGCGCGGTCGGATTCAATCTTCTCGACGGCAGCCTGGCGGTCTTCAACGCCAGGGCGACCGTTCTGGCGAACGGCGACTGCGACTTCGGCGTCATGCGGATGTGGGCGAACGCCACCGGAGACGGGGTTGCGGCCGCCTATCATGCCGGGGCCGAACTGCGCAATGCCGAGTTCGGCAATTTTTACGACGTCATCAACAAGGGCACCGGCATCCCTGTCGTTTTCGGCTTCAACAACCTTTACAACGCGCAAGGCGAAAAGATCAGCCCGAAATATATGCAGGGCCCCCAGCCGGATATCCCGATTTCCATCATCCTCGGGATGGAGAAAGAGATCCTCGAGGGGCGCGGGCCCATTTACATCGACATGGCCGAGTACGGGAGCTCGATGGGAAACGGGGGGATATTCAAATGGAGCCGGCCCCGCCTGAAGGCGCTGTTCGCTCTCGAATACGCCAAAGAGCGGCAATACGGCCCGCCGCCTGCGAAGAGGGTGGAGGTCTCTCTCGGCTTTACGGGAGAGCTCTCGCCGGTGAAAGTCGATCACGACATGAAGACGACGGTCCCGGGGCTTTGGGCCATCGGCGATGCGAGCTATGCCGGCTCGGCGTGGGCCGGCGCGACGGAGGCCCCGCCCGGCAGGCTCCGTGGTTCGGGATTGATGAACGCCCTGCTCAGCGCGTTGATGGCGGGGCCCTCGGTGTCGCGCTACATAGCGGAGGCGGCTCTCCCGTCGGCGGATCCGGCCGCGGTGGCGCGTTCGCGAGAGTCGATCTTTGCGCCGCTCGAGCGGGATTCCGGCGCGCGGGCGGCCGATGCCATACGGAGCATTCAGGAAGTGGTGATCCCGGTGAAGTACAGCATGCGCAGAAACCGGGAGCGGCTGGAGGAAGCCCTGGCCAGAATAGCGGCCGTTCAGGGCACGCTGCCCGGGCTCGGCGCGAAGGATCCGCACGAACTGTGCAGATGCCATGAAGCATGCTGCATCGCACTGTGCGCCGAGATCGAATTCAGGGCCGCCCTGGCGCGCACGGAAAGCCGCGGCTGGCATTACCGGGAGGATTATCCCCGGCGCGACGACGCGAACTGGTTGAAGTGGGTGATCGTGAAAAAAGTGGGAGACGAAATGACCATCGATACCGAAGGCATACCCGTGGAGCGCATGAAAATCAAACCCGGCACGGCAGCGCCCGTGCCGGATGCGGTGGTCGAACACGACGAGCTCGTGGGCGTGACGCCCGAAATGATCGACTGGTGGTGGGTCAACATGGAGAAGGGATACCCCCTGTGGGAACCGAACGACCATAAATCGTTCGTATGGGAAGTGCCGCCGCCCGTGAACGGCTATCGGGGCGCGATCCAGATCGCGGAAGAAAAGATGGGCCCCATGACGCCGATGAAGATCCGGATCCGGTGGGATGACCCGGACGAATGTCCCATCCCGCGCAGCTACGAACACGCGATCGTCGCTTCGGGCATCGATCCGGAGGGGAAAGTGGGGGCCATGATCCTCCACGAATGGGAGAAGAGTCCGCGCGGGACCAGGATGCGCTCCACGATGCGCTTCAGCGGTCCCGTCCCCCCCGCCCTGCCCGAGATCTGGAAAGCGCATGACCGTGCGGAAGTGTCGACGTTCCCGAAATTCCTGCCCGATCTTTACAGGTTGTGGCAGGCCGTCAAGGACCCGGCCATCAACAGGCAGTGTTCGCTGGCAAAAAAACCCCGGTAAGACGATCCAATCGAGGATCGGGCAAGACCGGTATACGGCAATCGAATTTCAAAGGAGAATGAGAGATGAAATCCAAAATGGTTCTGGCTGCTGCTTTTGTTTTGCTGCTCTGCCTGGTTTCGGCTTTCGCCGCCGACATAACCGGAAAATGGACAGCCGTCATCAAGACCCCGATCGGCGACATGAACTACACCTTCGACTTCAAGGTCGAGGGGGAAAAACTCACGGGAAAAGCGGTGATGACCATGGGGGGCGAATCCAGCGAATCCGTCCTGACGGAAGGATCGGTGAAGGGCGACGAGGTCACGTTCGTCGAAACGCTGAATGCGCAGGGACAGGAGCTCAGGTGCGAATATAAGGGCAAGATTTCCGGAAACGAAATCCGGGGCTCCCGAAACGTCGGCAGCTTCGGAAGCGAGGAGTTCGTTGCCTCGAGGGCCAAGTGACCCGCATCGCCCCCGGTAGGACGGCAATGCGCCTGGCAAGAATCAGGAAACAGAAAGATCTTCATCCCGGAAACCGCAAACTGGGAACTGGGAACTCTAAACTGGGAACTCTGAACGGAAAACTCCACGACGGGGGGGACGGCAATGACTGAAGAAAGAATCAAACCGGAATGGAAAGCCCAGAAAACCGAGGCCCAGAACCGGATTGACAGCCGGGTCAAGGCCACGCTTCCCCCTCTCACGCCGGCAGAGGCGGCGCGTCCTTTCGCCAGGTATTTCTACGAGGAGATCAAGCCCTGCGATCCTGCCCACTACGCGATGATGGATGAGCCCATGGATCCCGCCCGCGCATTCGGCCCCGGGGAAATCAACCGGCTGCTGGACGTGCGGAGGCTGGAAACCGAAGAGGCGGAGATCGGCTGGTGCAATCTGCCCAACGGCGTCGGCTACGTCGCCAACAGGATGTTCTACCCCGGGGTGACGGCGGACATGATCGACTGGTGGTTTGCCTGGCACCCGCTCGAAGACTTGCGCTACCGCATCTGGTACCCGCCCCAGCACGCCGGCATCATGCTCGATCCGGTCGGCCGGGCCCGCGTCCTGGATCCCGCCATCTCCAACCGGGAGAAGAACTGGGGCGTCACGCACCATGTGACGGAAAACTGCGGGTGCGGCATGGAGAATATCGACATCCGCTTCCGCTCTCCGGCAGACATGGGCTTCGACATGGAGCGCTTCAACGAGGTGGCCGCGACCTTCGCCGGAGGAGAGGGCTGGTCGGTTCCGGTGGACGCGGGCGACGGCGCCATCGCCGCGCCTGCCATCATGGGCCACGTATTCTACGAGGTTCCCGGCGGCCTCATGCATCGCACGCGTTTCTGGATGGGCTGCCGGTTTGCCGAACAGGGCAAGCCGGAATCCTGCCTCCCACCGGGCGTCTCCGTGCCGGCCGCGCCGGTTCAGGGCCTGGCCCGCCACAACGTGAAGGAGTTCACGCGCCTCGGCGACCTCCTGCCCCGTATCTACAAGGAACTGGGCCCCGGCCTGTATTGCTGAAGCAGCGGGGATGCCCGCGGAATAGTGGACACGGAATCGTGGACACCCACTTTTCCGCAAGCCTCGCCGGACGGGACTCCGCCCTCCGCAAGTCTATCTTAATTAAGAATATGGGGTGACAGCGGCGCCGGGCAGACGTCCGTCCGATGCCCCGGGGGGTATGGCAATTCAAAGGGTGGGTGTCCACGCCTGAAAAACGGTGGGTGTCCACATCTGAAAAGGGGTGGGTGTCCACGTTTGCCATGTCCGAGCCGGATGGGGGGCCGGCGGAGTTTGTTTTTCTTTCGGGACTCCCGGATAGAGCTATAATACGCCCATCTGAAAAAACGAATCATCGCCGCGGCCGTTTTCACCGGTGCGACTGCCGCCCGGCCGTAGAGCCTTTTTGGGAGGATCCTGCCTTGAATTCAGCAAAATCCAAAACCGGCATGAGCCGGCGCGAAATGCTCGGGACTGCCGGCAAGGCGGCCGCCGTATCCGTCGCGCTGCCTCCATTGGTATCCGACCTGTTCGTTTCGGCCCTGATAGGCGCCGATCCGGAAACCCTGAATACGCAGGCGGGGCCCGACCGCGTCGCCGTGCTGCCGGGCAAAACCTACCTGATGGGCTGGGCGGGATTCGGCGGGACGGAACCGGCGGGACCGGAGGGCCAGGCAGGCGCGAAGCCGGGACCGGCGCCCGCGAATCTCGATTTTCGCATGACGCAGGGAGCGAATCCCCACAGCCGGACGCTCTATCTGTCGCAGGCGGCGTCGGCCGATTCCAACGCATCGTGGCTGACAGTCGATTTCGTCAGAGGCATGTACGGCCCCCGGGGGAGCGGTTTCCTGACGGCGTCCGTTCAGGCCGAAACGTTCCCGCCCGGCGATTATCGCGCCGCCGTCACGGTTCGTGCCCCGGACGCGCTCCAGCCGGCGCAAACCGTAGCCGTGAATCTGCACGTCGCGAACGCGGCCTACCGCTGGAGCAAACAATCGGGTCCCGGGCCCGTCCGGTTCGCGGATCCCGCGGTGCTCGAGACCACGGCCGTTTTCACCGTCCCCGGCGATTACGTGCTGAAACTCACGGTCAGCGCCGGGAAGGAAACGGTTTCCTCGTCCTTGGACGTTTCCGTGGAGACGCCGCCCCCGAAAAAATCGCTCGACGCCGTCTACACCACGAATTTCAAAATTGACAGCCCCCTCTGGAGCGCGCGTGCCAGGGCGCTGATGGTCAACTGGATCCCGCACTGCATCGACCAGATCAACCGGACGGACCTGAAACAGGGTCCCGGCGGCATCGACAACCTCATCGAGGCCGCCAAGGCGCTGCGCGGCGAACCGCACGGCGCCCACAAAGGGTACGTGTTCTCCAACGCC
>CAZTHE010000045.1:0-30436 GCA_964613495.1 uncultured Acidobacteriota bacterium
CGAGATGGGCCGGACCAACCTGATTCTCGACAACCTGCTTGCGGAAGGCAGGGTCAAGCCCATGATCGTGGTCATGGAAACCAGCTATATGCCCGGTGCCGGCGGGGCTCCCGGTGCCGGCGGTCGAGGTGCGGCTCCCGGTGGTGCCGGTCGAGGTGCGGCTCCGGGCGGCGCCCGCGGGTTCGGCGGATTCGGCGGCCCCGGGGGCGGCCCTTACGGACAACTCATGGTTAACGACCTGATCCCATGGATCGACGCCAACTTCCGCACGCTGGCCGACAGGGATCACCGGGCCATGGCGGGCCTTTCCATGGGAGGCATGCAGACCGCGGCCGTCACGATGGCCAATCTCGACAAATTTTCGCATATCGGGCTGTTCAGCGGCGGCGCCGCCATGGGTTTCGGGCCCGGCGGCCCCGGCAAAACGGCTCCCGGCTCCGCACCGGCGTTCGGGGCCGCGTCCTTCGACATCAAGACCGCCTACAGCGGCGCCATGGCCGATCCCGCGGAATTCAACCGGAAGGTCAAGGTCCTCTTCATGAGCTTCGGCTCGGAACCCCCGCTGGAGAATCCCGAGGGTTTGAAGAGACACCAGGAACAGCTCGTCGCCGCCGGGATCACGAACAGCTATGTCTACATATCTCCCGGAACTTCCCACGAATGGCAGACATGGAGGCGGAGTCTGTATGTTTTTGCTCCGCTCCTGTTCCGGTAAATCGCTTCAGTCCGGATCCGGCGGAGTCCGGATTGGGGTGCACGCGGCGGATTCTGGAGCGCCGCGATCCGCCCGCCTTTGCCGAAATGGTTTTCGGATTCGAAAACAAATGTGAGACATTCGTCCTCACTGGAAATGCCGCGATGACATGGGCGGAGGGTTCGGGCGAAATACCCGAACCCTCGCTTTCCCGTGTTTCTTCGGTTCAGGAGGCTCCATGAGATTCCGATATTCCGCCGCGATCCTTCTCGCGCTCGTCTCCGCCGCGTTCGCCCTGGACGGGCAGGTCGGCATCCATGACCCGTCCACGATCGTCCGATGCGACGGCAAGTACTACACGTACGGCACCGGGGGCGGAGGTCTGGTCTCAAACGACGGCTGGACATGGAGCCGCGGGGCCTCGCGGCCCGGCGGGGGAGTGGCCCCGGACGTGATTCACATCGGCGATCGCTACTACCTCTATTACGCCACCTCCAGGAAGCAGCCCCAGGCCGATGTCCACGTGATATGGAATCGGACGCTCGATCCCGATTCCCCCGCCTTCAAATGGGAAGAGGGCGGCATCGTCGCGTCATCGGACGGGGTGGAGGACTGCAACGCGATCGATCCTGCCGTTTTCCTGGATCCCGTCACCGGCAGGTTGTGGCTGGCTTACGGCTCGTATTTCGGGTTTATCCGCCTCGTGCAGCTCGATCCCGGGACCGGAAAGCGGCGAATCCCGCTCGACAAACCCGTGGACATCGCCATCAACTGCGAAGCCGCGGCCATGATTTATCGCGACGGATGGTATTACCTGCTGGCCACGCATGGCAGCTGCTGCCGGGGCACCGATTCCGGCTACAACATCCGCATGGGCCGCTCGCGGAAAGTAACGGGCCCCTTCCTAGACCACATGGGGATCGACATGATCAAGGGCGGGGGTAAGCTGTTCGCAGGCTCCGGCGGCCGGGTGGTCGGGCCCGGACACTTCGGGCTGCTGGACCTGGGTGACGGCGTGCAGAGGTTCTCCTGTCACTTCGAGGCGGACCTGGACCGCGGTGGCGCCAGCGTGCTGGATATCCGGCCGCTGCTGTGGAACGACGGCTGGCCGGCAGCCGGCGAGAATGTCCGGGAAGGCACATACGAAATCGAGTCGGCGCGCACGGGAACGGCGCTGGAGCTGGCGGTGCAGGGAGTGCCCGTCGGAGGCGGCCGTGGAGGCGCGGCCGGCGGCCGCGGAGGCATGCAGGGCGGGCCCGGCCGGGGGGCCGCGGAAGCGAAGACGCCCGGGGGGCGAGGAGGGACGAGCCCGGGCCCGGGGATATTCGGCGGTGTGGGGGGAGTGATCCCGTCGCAGGATGTGGCGCAGGTATCGCGGAATTGGCCCGCCGGGAACATAGACATCCGCCTGTCCAACTACATGCTTCAGGCTCAGCAAAAATGGGCGGTCGCCGCCGTGCCGGACTCCGGGGGCTATCCCGGTTCGCCCTATTTCAAGATCACCGTCGCCGGCACCGATCGCGCCCTGGCCGCGACGGCGGACGCCGAGCTCGTGTCCGTCCCTGCCTTCACCGGCGCGCCGGAACAACTCTGGCGCATCGAGCAGCTTTCCGATGCAACGTATCGTATCCTGCCCAAGGCCATTCCGGGTTCCAGGGAATCGTTGGCGCTTTCGGCCGTCGGCAGCAGTTTCGCGACGCTGGCCAGGTTCGATCCCGGGAGCGATAAGCAACGCTGGTACCTGAAAACGCCGTAACATCCTATCGATAGGCGCGGTTCACCCGGAATTCGGGAGATTTGAACTGGGAGTTGCCGGAGGAGTTGCCCATGACCGTCATTTCGGTTTTCTCGAAGATTCTGCTCGCCGCCGCGGCTGCCGCCACGATCGGCTTTCCCGCCGCCTCCGGACAATCCGGCCGCGGCTCCGGAAAAGGCGTGCAGGCGCCGTTGCCGACGCTCACTCGGCCGGCGACTCCTGTCAAAGCCCCGGACGAAGAAGGTTTCATCCGGCGGTGGCTGGTTCTCGAACCGGTTGGTGCCAACGGGCTCACCGACGGCGAGGTCCAGGCTGCAGTCAAAAAGGAGTATTTCCCCAACCAGTTCCTGGCGGTCCCGCGCGACGGGGACAGGGTGACGGTGGAAGGCTCCGGGCTCGCCTGGCATGCCTTCGACACGAGGCGATATAACTTCAACCTGTATCACTTCGCATATGCGCTGGGCAAGCCCACGTCCAACGTGCTTTTCTGGGCCGTCACCGTAGTGGATTGCCCCCGGGAATTGAAGGACGTGCGCCTCGCGATCGGATCCAACGCGGCCTCGGTCTGGTGGGTCAACGGAAAGGAAGTCATCGGGATATATGGGGACCGGCAGACGGTCATCGATGATGGCGTGTCCAGGCGCATTACGCTGAATAAGGGGCCTAACGTGGTGCTCTGCGCCGTCGTCAACGGCGGAGGAGCCACCGATTTTTGCGCGCGGTTTCTCGACAGAAACGATGCGCCGATAAAGGGCTTTACCATAAACCTGGGCGCCATCGGGAAATGAGCCATTGAGCGCCTGTCGACCCGCCTCAATGCGTCTCTGCGGCGGGTCGACGCCGGCGTGCGGGCATGGATCTGCCCGGGGAGGAGTCGAGATGTTCGATCGGAAATCGGGAAACAAAGCCAAATTAAGCCGTCGCCAGGCGATGGTACTGTCCGCCGCGACAGGCGCCGCCGTGCTGGCGGGAGCCTCGTGCCGTCCGGGCGGACGCACGAAAACGGGCTCGCCTCCGGCGCAGGCGGCGAGTTGCAGCACGCCGCGGACGGCCGTCGCAAACACGCGATACGGAAAGGTGCGGGGCTACGTCGAAGACGGCGTGCTGACGTTCAAAGGCGTTCCGTACGGCGCGAACACGGGAGGGGAAAACCGCTGGCTTCCGGCCAGGCCTCCCACGCCGTGGGAGGGCGAGCTGCCCGCCCTGACCTATGGGCCCAATTGCCCGCAGAACCTGCATAACTGGTCCAGCGAACAGACGTTCCTGCAGCAGTGGACGGACGGATGGCAGGGCGAGGACATGCTCAAGGTAAACATCTGGACGCCGGGGCTGACGGGCAATCGGCCGGTGATGTTTTATATCCACGGCGGCGGGTTCAGTTTCGGGTCCGCGTACGAACTCGCCTCGCAGGACGGCGCGCAGATGGCCCGGAATCACGATGTCGTGTCCGTGACGGTCAATCACCGTCTCAACGTCCTCGGATTCCTCGACGTGTCCCCCGTCGGCGGGCCGGCATATGCCGATTCGGCGAATGCCGGAATGACGGACCTGGTGGCGGCGCTGCGCTGGGTTCGCGACAACATCGCCCATTTCGGAGGGGATCCGGACTGCGTCATGATTTATGGGCAATCGGGCGGCGGGTCCAAGGTGACCACTCTTCTGGGAATGCCCTCCGCGAAGGGATTGATACACCGCGCCTCGGCACAGTCGGGCGGCGGCGGGGACGCGCCCGACGCGGAACAATCCAGGGAATATGCCAGGCGGGTTTTTGCCGAGCTGGGCGTCAGGAACATCGCCGAACTCCAGAAGATGGAATGGTCCCGGTTGAATGCGGCCGGCGCCGCCGTCGCGGCCGAAATGAATCCGCCGATGGGTGTTTACGGGCCGATCGCTCCCCCGGGAATCGAAAGGCCGCGGGTGGGTTGGGGCCCCACGTTCGATGGCCGCATCATGCCCGTGAAGTCTTTCCACGATGCGGCTCCTGAGATTTCGAGGCACATTCCGATGCTGATCGGATCGGTGAGCGAGGAGGGGAATTCCATGCTTTCCCGTCCGACGGAGGCGGAGTGGCGGGCGACGCTCGCGAAGAGCTACGGTGAGGCCAGGGCGGACGCGTTGATCTCGGCCATGAAAAAGGCGCATCCCGAGAAAAGCATCCGTACGCTGTCCTATATGTGCAACGGCAGCGGGCTCAACACTTTCAATATATGCAACAACGCCATACGCATGGCCACCATGAAGCACCGGCAGAACGAGGCCCCGGTGTTCCTGTGGTATTTCTGCTGGCAATCGCCGATGCTGGAAGACGCCGGCGCCTGGCACACGGCCGAGCTCGCTTTCTGCTTCGACAACACGAAGCGATGTGAACAGGGGACGGGCAACGGGCCGGAGGCGCGGGCGCTGGCCACGAAGATGTCGACGGCCTGGGCCAATTTCGCCCGAACCGGAAATCCCGGCCAGCCGGGGCTGGAGTGGGAGGCGTTTGATCCGGTGCGGTGCCGGACGATGGTGTTCGACAACCACTGCCGGATGGTCGACGATCCGGAAGGCGCCGTGCGCAAGATCCTGCTGGCCTGACCGCGACAGCCGGCGGCCGGGAATTTCACGGTCCGGGATCGCGAAATTCCCGGCCGGGAAGAAGACCATTCCCCGTGGCCCGCGTTATTCATGAATAGCGCGGATGAAGGTACACGGTTAGGGGAGGGTTTTACCTCCACCGGTCCACCGACGCAGAAGCCAGGCAGAAGAAGTCCCCGGCCATCCAGAATGCATCGGTCCCCGCCCCCACTACCACGATCTCAACCGGGGCATCCCGCAGAATGAGCGGCCGGGGCGATTTCGCTTCGGGGGGCTGTCTCAGCAGGGATGCAAAGGGCTCGATGCCCGCCCTGGCGGATTCCAGGTCGCCCGGCATGGCCGCCCAATAATTCCAGAGAGTCATCCGGGCATTTTCCTTGAGCCACTGGCTCAATTGCTCCTTGCTCTTGAAGCCTTCATTCCTCAAATCTCGCGCCGTTACCGGGCTCAGCAAAAAGGCGGCCTGAGTGCCGGGATTGATTCCGGGAGTGTGATGGGTCCCGGCTCCGCTCGTCTCAAAACTCGTCAGCTGCTGCTTCATTATTTCGTGATGCGGATGCGGTTTGTATGCGGCATAGTTCAACAGACTCCAACCGGTAAGAATGCTGACAACGCTTTCCCCGGGCTTGAATCCCTTCTGCACATGAAAGGGATTCCACCCTTCAGGCAGCGCCTCCTCGTTTTCACCACAACACATGTTGTTGTAGTTGGAGTTATTGCCGATATCGCCCAGATAGGTTTCCCCCGGCTTTGCCCCCCCGAGGTTTTTGGATATGAGCGTCCAGGCCCTTCCGATGACGGCATTCGCCTGGTTAAAGGGGCCCAGCGCCCCGAGCCCGCAATTCATGCGCATCTCCCTGCGCATGGGTCCGTTCGCAAGGACCATTCGGGTGAAAGAGGTCGCGGAACTGAACAGGGAAGTGACCCCCGTCGAGGCGATGGCCAGTATTGCCGGGAGATGCTCTGCTTTGGCTCCCGCCATCACCGCATTTGCGGCGACGTGCTCCACGGTGTATCCCCAGGCCTCGTGGGGAGGCGAGGGCTGCATCGCCGTCGGGGAATACTCTGTTTTATCTCCCCGGATCACCGTTGGCGTCCCGAGACGCGCCACCGATTGCTCCCAGGTCTCGTGGGGAGGGATGGGCTGTGTCCTGCCGATGATTTCTTCGCGTTTATGGGACGTCCCCCTGAGGATGCCGGCCACTCTCTCTTCCGTGGGAAGCACGATCGGCAGGCCGTCGGTCCACCCCTGTTCCAGAAAAAGGCGCTCCAGATCTTCCGGCGCACCGGATTCCAGGACCCGCGGTACCGGCCTTTCTATGGTTCCGGTTTTCCTTTCCTCGCCGGTTGTCGGTCTGGTTAACGCCTCAACGATTCCATCCAGGACCGGCTTGCCGCTTATCGGATCTCGCCCCTCCAGGTATCTGCGGTACACCTCGAACGGCCTGTTGGCAAAGGGGTGGGGTACGAATGTGAACCGCAGATCGGGCATGCCCTTCTTGTATGCGAAGTTTCTTATCAGCTCCGGAAACGCCTCCGTGACCACGGGGGCCGTGGGCAATCCCGATTCCTCCAGTATCGAACAGAAGATGGTCACCGATGGGGCGCAGGTATCCAGTTGGCCGATGCCCATTATGACCCCGTCCCCCTTTTTCCGGATCTCGGCCCATAGCTGCGGGTCATTGTGAAAGTAAGTGCCTGCCTTGGTCCTGAGGATCCATGTCGTGCCCGGGTATCTGTTTGCGAGAAGCCTCTGCATTTCCTCGAAGAACGGGTGTGTCCGGGGAAAATTTACATCCACGATATAGATTGTCCTGCCTTCCAGGGAATCGAGCCTGGGAGCCATGGGAATTCGCCGTATCGGGGCGGGCGTGCCGCGCGGGCTCAAGACGGTCATTTTCTCACTTGCCATTTTGATCGATGCCTCCTCCCGCGGATGCTACGGGTGCATGGATGAACCCTGGCCTTTCTCCGCTTTGTCTCCCGTTCGCAATAACTTAACCGTGACCCGTTCGCGTATGGGTGTCCTCTGTTTGGCCGCCACTCTACCGCTTTGCCGGCTTTGTGGCAAGTCTTCCGGCAGACTCTCCCGGTGAACTCCGGCCCAGGGCCGCCGGCTTTCCGATTCTCGCCGGTGGATCAGCGGAGAAAACGGTGCAATAATGGGCCCGAAATTCTGACGCCGGTTTTATCGCACAGACGACTGTTCAGGAAGGAGCGGGGAAATGGAAAGAAGCGTGTCGTTGGTGTGCCTAAACCCTCAGGGCGCGGTGGACGCTCCGGCGGTCTCGGGACTCGTCAACCCGCGTGTCGGCAATCTGGAGGGAAAGACGATTGCGATCATCTGGGACGGCAAGAAGGGCGGGGACAAGTTCTGCATTGCGGTCGAAGAGCTGTTGAAGGAAAGGTATCCGACTGCGACGACGCTTCGGCTGGTTTGGGGGGATGCGGAGGCTGCCGGGAAAGCAAAAAGGGAAATGGATACCTTTATCTATGGCGTGGCCGACAACGGGATGGGCGGATGGATTCAGTGCCGGCAGGTGATCGCCCTGGAAAAGCTCGGCAAACCCGGGGTCTTCGTGATCGGGGACAACGCCGCGCATACCACCAGGATGTCGCTTGAGGATGCGGGAATGCCTGCGGTGCGCGTCGTGAGCCTGCCCTCCATCGACTATTACCCCAACAGGTCGACGGTGGAGAATATCAAGCCCGTCGCGAAAGCATCCCTGGATCACATAATCGCCGCGCTCACCCGGCCCCTGACGGCCGAGGAGAAGAGCCCGCCTGTCGTTGCGGGAAAAGAGATTGCACAGACGATCGAAATCGCCGCGGAAAGCTATGAGTCCGTCCTGGAAACGTTCAACAAGCGCTACCTCGACAACCACTGGGGCGACGGATTGCCCCTGATTCCCCCCACGGAGATGGCCGTCAAACAGATGCTGGCAGGGACCCGGCGATCGCCGGGTGAAATAATCGGCCGGATCCCCTATCGAAACGGCATCGCCACCGTCGAAAAAATCGCCGTGAATGCCGTCATGGCCGGCGCCAGCCCCGAATACTTCCCGGTGATACTGGCCGCCATGGAATGCCTGGCGGAGGAAAGCACCTACACCCACATGATGAGCTCGGAAGGTTCGTTCACCCTGATGATCATGGTGAGCGGGCCTCTTGGCAGGGAAATCAACATGAACTCGGGCGTAGGCCTGCTGGGACATGGCTGGCGAGCCAACAACACGATCGGGCGCGCCATCCGGCTGAGCCTGACCAATATCGGGTGCCTCTGGCCGGGGGAGATCGATATGGCCCTTATCGGCCGCCCGTCCTCGCATACCTTCTACACCTTCGCCGAAAACATCGAGCACAGCCCCTGGGAAACGTTTAATGAAGGCCTGGGATATCGGGCGGAGGACAGTTGCGTGACGGTGTCCACCGTTACCAGCGTGGGCGCCGGAATGGCCATGAGAATTTTCGGCGGGGGGGTGGTTGAGCCGTGGGATGCAAACGCGGTGCTCGGCGACATAGTGATGCATGTCGCCGCAGACCGAGGCACCTTCGCGCAGTACAAGGTCGGGGTGGCGAATCCCCTTGCCCATCTCAGGAAGCACATCATCGTGGTTCATCCCGAACTGGCCGTCATGCTGCATCGCCGCGGCTTCAAGAGCAAACAAAGCCTGCGCGATTATATCTACGAGAGCACGCGGGTGCCGTTCGAAGAACTCACGGAACGGGAAATACGCTGCATTCACGACAGAATGAACACCAGGCCGTCCGACATCGACATATTCTTTGCCCACGATGCCATTCCCGCGAAGCGGTTGCCGGTGCTGAAAGAGTCCCTGAAGCCGGGGGGGAAGGTTCCCGTCATCGATCCGGAAGACATCCACATCGTCGTATCCGGCAGCATCCCCGGCTATTCTTTCGGCATGTCCTATTTCCGCACGGCGCACAAAACGAAGCCGATAAGGGGAGCCACGCTGACCCGATCGGGCCGATAGCGGGCGCGCGTGCGTTTCTTTGGCGAGACGGAAGATGCGCCGCCTCCGGCGGTTCCGGTGAAAGGCAACCGGGCCGCAACCGGGCAAGATATTCAGGGTTCCGGCGAAGTTCCACGGGAAAGCGAGGGCGCCCCGCGGCGCTTCGGCCCCGCGCCCGAATCACGGCGTCCGGCGGGACACCCTGCGCCTGCCCGTGCGGCGGATGGATGGCGCTCGATTCCCGGACGGCGAAGTCAATCTCTGGGCCGGAAGCCTTTTGAGTAATTGATCCGGCCTACGTAAAATTCCTCTTCCGGTTCGCGCGGCGTCACGCCGGCCGCCCTCAATCCGGCCCTCATGGCATCCTTGAAGTTTTGGAACAGGAACGACGTCGGTTTCCGGAACATGCCGCCGTTTCCGCCGGTCAGCCACTGCATGTATTTCATCCCCAGCATGCCGCACTGGAAGGCGGCATCCCGTGCGCCCAGTATGATCGGAGCCAGTTCCCAGTACAGCTCCATGCCCCTGGAGAACTCCCCCGTACGGAACCGACTGAACATGTCGGCGATTCTGGGATTCCCCGCGGTCTCCTCGTCGAATATGACGTAATCGGCGGGCCCCGCCCAGCGTTGTCCGTATTTGGCCACCGTGATCGGCCATTCCGCCATCTCCGCCGACTGCAGCAATACCTGGTCGCCGACGCGATGGTGGACGTCGGCCCACTTTCCAAGGCCGTCATTGAGGTATGCCTTTATGGCGACGACATTCGGGATCTGGCAGATTCTCTCTATCAGCGACGGATTAAACAGGCTTGGATGGAAGCGCCCGAAATCGTAGAAAGGTTTGGGCCAGAGGTCCACGGCCAGGTTGACAGCGTCGCATATTTTTTTTGTGACGCGGTAGATGTCGTCTTCCGATCTGGCGTGGAAATTTCCCGGCCAACCCAGCAGGGTGTGGGTCCCGCCCACGCTTTCAAAATAGTTCAGCAGTTCTATGGATCGTTCCGCGTCGTCGAAGGCGCCGAACATGGAAACCAGGACTTTGCCTCTGGCCTCTTCGCAGACTATCCTGACGAACTGCTTGCGCTCTTCGCTGCTCAAGGGGCTGACTTCGGCCGCGCAAAATACGCTGAATACGCCTTTGCGGATGTTGTGGCGGACGTCGTGCCGGATCCCTTCCTCGTCCAGTTTTTCCAGGTCCGGAGTATACGAGGGCTGAATGACGCCATCCAGCCCGCGGTAATGTCTCCTGGCCCATTCCTTTGCTTCGGATTTCGCAAATTCCATAAGCGTCTCCTTGCATCCAGGATGGCGTTCGCCGCCACAGGGGGATCGTCAGGAATACGTCAGACGGCGTAATTCCTGAGCCTGTATCCCTTTTCATAATTGACGCGGCCCACATAGAATTCCTCTTCCGGCTCGCGCGGGGTGATGCCCAGGGCTCGCATGCCCGCCCGGATGGCGTCTTTCTGATAATCGTGCAGCCGGCCCGTGGGTTGGCGCACGGTGCCCCCGTTGCCCCCGGCGCACCAGTGCGCGTATTTGTCCGCAAGAGCCGTCACGATGCCCGTATGGAAGTAGGAATCCGCAAGCGACCCGGAAGGGCCCGGAGTGGCCAGTTCCCAAAAGAGATCCATCGCCTTGTCCACTTCCCCCCGCGTCAAAAAATCGAACATTCGAACCATCCTCGGATTTTCCGGGGTCTGCATGCAATAAAAAGGGCCGGCGCCGGCCCATTGCTGCCCATAGTGGGGAACGGTAAAAAACCACCGGTCGGGCATCGGGTCGCTCACGAGGATTTGATCGCCGCAAAGCCGAAAAGCCTGAACGGTCAGAGCCACGGAACTGCCGCCGGCGACCTTCATCGCCACTACGTTTGGAATTTCGGCAATCCGGCGGGTGACGTCCGGGGGAAAATAACTCCGGTGGAAACGCCATGTGTGCAGGCGTCCCGGATAGAACGTCACGGCCAGGTTGGTGGAATCGCACATATGTTTGTACATGCGGAAGATGTCTTCTTCCGACCGGGGGTAATACTGCACGGGGTGCCCGAGGGTGACGTGAGTGCCGCCGGCTCTTTCGATATGATGCAGCATCTCGATGTCCTCCTCGACCGTATCCTGCAATACGGTTGCGGAAGCATGCATTTTGCCTCTGGCTTCATCGCAGACTATTTCCACAAACTTTTTCCGTTCCTCAAATGTCATGCCGCAGACCTCGGGTGCGGCCAACACCGACGTGAAACCATGGGTGAAAATGTGATGGACGTCAAAGCGGATTCCGTCTTCGTCCAGTTCTTTAAGATCCGGGGTGAAGGAGGGAAATACCGGGACCTCCAGGCCTTTCATGCTCTTCTTCGCCCACGACTTGGCATCGGATTTCGTGTACTCCATCTCTTTCGCCTCCAATGGGATCAGGGGTGGATGCCCAATAATTTCCCGGGATTCCTTTTGATCATCAGGCTGATTTCCTCTTCCGCGATGCCGTATTTCAACAGCGTGATGACGAACATCCGCAGGCCCTCAACCGGCAGCGGGTTAAAGCTCTGGCCGAGATCCGTCGAGACGATACACCGCTCCGGTCCGACGGTTCGGATTAAGTCCACCATTTCGGCAGGATCGTGCCTGAATTCGGACGGAAGAAGGGCGATGAAGGTCAATTCGATGAACGCGCCATTCTCCGCCAGCCGGACCAGATCGTCCTTGCCGAACGCCCGGGAAAAGAACTCGTGGTCCAGGGGATGGGTTACCACGAATCTATTTATCCCCAGCCTGCGGGCTTCCGCCTCCAGCGCAAATGTCTCGTCCGGAGACATGTGACCGCTGGCCAGAACCAGGTCGTTCTGCTTGACAACGGCGAGTATCGGAGCGATCTCCGGCACCAATGTCCCGTTGCCATCCAGAATGGAAAATCCCTCGCCTTCGAGGGGAACTCCAAGATCGCGCATTCGTGCCCTCGAGTTGGCGGAGGAAAAGGTCGGCATCCAGACTACGCGCGCGCCTGCCCTGGCGGCGTACTCCACCGCGCGTGCATTCAATCCCCCTATCTCATAATCCAGGCAGATGCTGCCGAATACCTGGAAATCGGGTACCAGGCGATTCACTATCGATGCGATTGGCGCGGTGGGAACGAAGTGGTCCTTGATTACGATAGCCCGCATCCCGGCCTGTCTGGCCTGCCGGGCGGCCTCCAGGGCATCTATCCGGCAGAAGGCATCCGTGCCGGGATGAAGGTGCATGTCAATCGATCCGGATAACAGACTGTCATAATCGATAAGCTGTACGACCATGTCCGGCTCCTCTGTGGAATCCGCCGCGCCCTGCACGGTTTTGGCCGAGCGCGATGGCCGGCCCGGTTCGCCTCGTTCGCTCCCGGGAAAACACCCCGACCCCACGCTTTGCCAACGGGCCTACCGGAGCGTTTTGGCGACCCGGAAGCCAAGGTAGGGCCGGCCGCGGGTATCCGGCGCATACACGAAAGCCCGATTGGCGGAGCGGAGCGTTTTTGCATTGCTCTCGAACGAATTGGAGCGGAATCCGCGCACGGCGCAGTCGCCGCTTTCCGCCGCAGAGCCGTCCGTCGGCAGCAGGTTGGCGTCGGATTCGTAGCAGTCTTCCACCCACTGATAGACATTCCCGTGCATATCGCATAAGCCGAAGGCATTGGCCGGGAATGAGCATACGGGAGACGTCGAATCCACCCATTGATCGCGCCCTTCGGCCCATCCGCCCAGATCCTGGCCGGCATCCTTCCCATAATTGGCATACTCGTGGCTTGGTTCGTCGCCCCACCAGTAGACTGTCGCGGTGCCGGCCCGCGCCGCGTATTCGAACTCCGATTCGGACAAGAGGCGATATTTATTTCCGCCGATCTTCGAGTTCAGCCAGCGGATGAAGGCTTGCGCGTCCCACCAGCTGACGCCGACAACCGGGTGATGGCCGGGGGCATGACCGGCATAATCCCGGATCGGCTTGCCGTCGCGGCCCAACCTGAGCGCCGCTTCCACCGAGGGGCCGTCGCATGCGCCGTCGCGGACGCACGCGTCCCACTGATCCCAGGTAACGGGTCCTTTGCTTACCGCGAACAGATAGGCGATCGCAACGGAATGTTGTCCTTCGTCCGCATCCCGGTTTTTCTCCGTCTCCGGGGAGCCCATGACAAAAATGCCTGGCGGGACAACGACCATCTCGGGACACGCGCCGCAATCCTTGAATACGCCGGCGCCGGAATCGGCCCTGTCTGCGTTTATGCAGGCGGCAAATCCTGCCGTCATTGCGAGCGCCGCGGCGATCACCAGCGCAATTCCGATGCGGGCCGCGCAAGGACGCATCGGGGAAGGCGTTGATGCGGTTGTCTGTCCTATGGGCAGCATCGATTTATCTCATTCAGAACCGGCTTCCTGCCAATCATCGCACGATCCTCTCCCTGCTCCGGCAACGCTCAAACCGCTGGCTGAGATCTCTGGTCGTCAAACTATCGAACCTGTTTGCACCTTGTCAAGATGTATGTCACAGATGTGTGACACATGCGTCGACAGGGCGGCCTCATAAAAAAAACCCCGGGGAAAGGATCCAGCCGGGGCTTTTTCGTGTTCGAAGACAGAGGAGCGAATCCCGCGCAATCCGGCGGCACGGTCTCCTATTTGCAGACCGGTTCGTCCGGCCAGCCCATGGATTTGGCTGCGGCGCCGATGACGGCCTGAATCAAATCCACCTTGCCGTCTCTCATCCGGAACATATGGAAATCCGGCAGGCTGCCCGTGAAATGCACATAGGCGACTACGGTTCCGGCCTCCAGGTCCACCAGGAAACGCCGCGGCCCGTGGTTCGTGATCACCAAGCCCTTCGGGGAGCAGTCGTGCGCCGTCATCACGACGCCGCCCATCTTTCCGCCTCCCTTGGTCGTCTGAAAGCCGTTCTCCCAGCGGTCGCAGACGCCGGCGAACGGGGTGCGCACCTTGGGTTTTTCGGCGAACATGTCAAAATAGTCGTCCGCGGCGGCGATCATGGCCAGCCGGCTGCTGCGCTGTTCCTCCGGGATGATGCTTTCCCAATCCTGATCCCTGGTCTCCAGCACGGTTGCGGCATTGAATGCAAACTCCGTTTCCCGGGCGACGAATGTTTCGATTTCGGTGATCTGCCGGTTTTCCACCTTGAGCCGGACTCCGTAGAGAATAGGCCGGATCGTGCCGTCCGCAGGCGGTTTCGCCGACAGGCCGGCAAAAGGCGATTTTGACGCCGGCGCTGCCGTCTTGGGGGCCGTGTATTTCTCTTCAATCACGACGTTGGAATGGGTGCCGCATTTCTGAGTGTCCAGCAGGTCGCGTTTGAGCAACACTTTTCCCGCGGTTTTCCAGAAGCCTTGTCCCACGGGCATCTCGACGCCGTTCTCGGTGAATTTGACCTTGGAGGCGAGCGGAAGGCCCGACGGATCGTGCGCCTCGAGAGCGCTGAAATACTGCCCGATAATCCCCTTGAGGCCGTCGCGTGTGCAGGCCGATTGCGCGTTGGCGGCGGCGCCGCATCCGCAGGCCATGATTACCAGAGCAAAAAAGCATCGTGCTGTTCGTCTCATCCCGAATGTCTCCTAAAAGGTTAAAAGGGCAACTATGGATTGCACGGATCGCGCCCGTGGGACTTTCCCGCAATCAGTCGACGAAATCCTTGCCCCATTCCCAGTGTCCACCATTGCGCGCGCTACTATATCACAGCCTCAGTCCGGCATGGATCGGGTATCGCATCTGGAATCCGGAGTCTGGAATCCGGAATCTGAAATCTGGAATTAAGATATCCGCCGCATCAGGAGCTTCCTGAATAATGCGGGTCATAGGCCGCTTCCGTCCCTCCAGGGATCGCATTGGGATGCCATGGTTGACTTGTGATATGTTTCTGAAGCAAGCGCCTGGTCCTGACCGATGGCGGCATGCCCGAAGGGTTGCTGTCCTCCTATCCGAAACAGTGATCCGCGGATCGGTCCGGTTTTTTGTCCGCCGGGTTTGATCCGGCTATATCGCAGGCGGCTTTGTATAGGTGTGCGCCACGGCGCAACAACGAAAGGAGATGGAATATGTCACGGACGGGATTGCTGGTGCTGGCGGGATTTGTTCTCATGGCCACGGTGCCATCGGCGGCCTTCGCGGCCGACGAGGACGTGCTGCGCGAGATCAAGGATCGCGAGGAAATCAACAAGCTCATGTGGAATTATGCCCGGGCCCTCGATACGGGCAACGCGGAAGCCTTTGCCGCCAATTTCACCGAAGACGGTCAGTTCGGACGCGGCGCCAACGCCACGAAGGGAAGGGACGCGCTCATGAAAATGGTGGGCGGTTTCCGGAAGGTCAGATTGGAGCCGGAGGCGAAGAGCGCGCAGACTCGTTCCATGTATCACATGACCGCAAATCACATCATCGAGTTCATGGACAAGGACCATGCGGTTTTTCACGCCTACTGGATCGCTTTCGTTTCAACGGCCGGGCAGAACCAGCAGCCGACCATCGTCGGAGTGGGCCGGGAACTCAACGAGCTTGTTCGCGTCAAGGGCAAATGGCTCATCCGGGTCCGGGACATCATGCCCCAGGACTAGCGGACTCCGGTAACGGGCCTTCAATCAGGCCGGATCCATCGAAGACGGCATGGTTTCCTGCCGGCCAGGGAAGCAGTGTGCGAAACCGGGCATGCCCGGATCCGACGGTGACCGCCCTGTAGCCGTCCATTGCCGGCGGCTGCAGCCGGCCGGCCAGACTCGAGGCCCCGTGCTCCTTTCCACTCCGGGAAAAACTTCGGCATGGCGGAAACAAGGAAATCAAAATTCAAGGGATGGCAACGGGTCCTGATGATCCTGATTCCCTATTTTGCCGTAATGGTGCTTTTCGAATTCTTGGCCTTTCTCTTATTGGGCCTCGAGTCACTTGATCCCGCACTCGGGCTCACCCCGTTTCAGGAAATGGTCACGGCCCTGTTCGTCCTCGCGGGAACCGCGCTGCTGGTGGGCCTGTTCCGGAAATGGGTCGACAGGGAATCCTTCGTGAGCCTCGGCTTTCCATTCAAAAACCGCGGGCAGGACGTCCTGTCGGGACTTCTCGCCGGGCCTGTCATCATGGCGCTTGGGTTCGCGTCGCTCCGGTTGATGGGCGAAATCCGCGTGGAAACCGTCGCATTTCATGCCGGTAGTCTGCTTCTCAGCCTGCTGGTATTCGTGTTCGTCGGAATAGGAGAGGAGTTGTTGATGCGCGGATACGTGCTGAACAACCTGATGCTATCGATGAACCGGTACGTGGCCCTGGTCGTGGCCTCCCTGATCTTTGCCGCGATGCACCTGCTGAACCCTCATTTCAGCCTGATCACGTTCTTTACGATCTTTTTTTCGGGAATTCTCCTGGGGATGTCCTACCTCTTCACCCGGAACCTCTGGTTCCCGATCGCCCTTCATTTCAGCTGGAACTTTTTCCAGGGCACCATTTTCGGATTCAATGTCAGCGGCCGGGACGACTATTCGCTGATCGAGCAGTCCCGCTCCCGGGACACGGTCCTGAACGGCGGCCCTTTCGGCTTCGAAGGCTCCATTTTGTCCATCGGGTTGATCCTGGCGTCTGTTTACCTGGTATGGCGCCATTATTCGCGCATGGATGACATGGGCGAGGCCGCGGGTGACCCGAAAACGCCCTCCATGCCGTGATTCCCATGCAAAATGAGCATGCCATCGGGCTGAATGCATCGGGGTGCGGCCCGCTCCTTTATCGCCGCCATCCCGAAGGCATAAAATTTTGTATCCCCATGCCGTTTTTGCAGTAGAATCCCGTATTCAAACCTTGAAGGGGGGACTGGAATGAAATCGAGCCGATTGCTGATTGCGTTTGCACTGGTCGTTTGTCTCGCCGTACTGGGAACGATGAGCCCTGGAATGGCCGCCGAAAAGTACGACCGGCAGGGCCTGGATAATCTCATGCACAAATATCTCGAGGCGCTGGTCAAGCACGATCCCGGGAGCCTGCCGTTCGCCGGTAAGGTGAAGTTCACCGAGACCACCGACAAGACGGTGGAAGTCCTGGAATTGGGGAAAGGGCTGTGGAAAACCGCTTCGGAGGGCCCGAAGGATTACAGGATCTTCGCCGCCGATCCCGAGGCTCAGGCGGCGGCCTGCCTCGTAGTCATGAAGGAAAGCGGCAAGGAGATCATGCTCGGGGCGCGCATCAGACTCGAAAACGGGAAAATCACGGAAGCCGAGCACCTGATCGTTCGGGGCGGCGGCAGCATGCCCATGAATTTCCAGCAGCCGAATCTGCTGAAGTCCCGTCCCGGTTTCGACGAGGATATCCCCGCGGCGGAACGGATGAAGCGCGCGGATCTGGTCCGGATCGGGCTTGCATACTATGATGCCCTCACCGGTGAAGACGGCACGCTCGCCCCGTTTGCCAAGGAATGCGAGCGCCGCGAGAACGGCATGGTCACGGCGGGCGGCCCTCCCCGTCCTGCCAAAGCGGCGCCCGGCGGCGCCATGCCCACCGGGGGATTCGGAGGCGTTCCGACGGACTGCGAAGGACAGCTCAGCGCCGGCGTGTTCTCCTACATCACCGAAATCAGGCCGCGCCTGGTGGTTGCGGATGTCCAGAAGGGTCTGGCGGTAGGTTTCTCGATGTTCCGTCACGACGGTACCAGGCGGCCGCCCAAAAAGGGAGTGACCGGCAACACGCAGACCTACGGGCAGTTCAACCTGGCCGCCGTGCACGTCTACAAGATCCGGAACGGCAAGCTCTATGAAATAGAGGCGCCCGGCGCCGTCCTGCCCTACAACGTCAAGTCGAACTGGGAGTCGGACGAAACGGTTTATCCGAAACCGAAATAGCAGAAGAGTCCACCGATTTCGAGGCCGGCGCCGGCGTTCCCGCCCGGCGCCGGCCCCGATCGCCGGTTTCCATAAGGACGGCCCAATATGAAAGATTAAAATCATCGTCGAACAACGTGCCGAAGAGCGCCGGCCGGAGTATCCCGACGGCAGCCTGCCCTGACGAAACCGTGTCAATCCTGTTTTTCGTGCCCGGACGGCGGCGGGCCGAAGCGGTAATCCACGACGTCGCAGACGGGTTCATAGCCGGCCATGGAAGTCTCCAACTGCGCCGCAAGGCCGAGCACCAGGTTGTTTTCGGCTTCCTGCCGGAGCAGCCACGATTCGGCCCTGGCGCGAAAGGCGCCGGGGGTGGCGTAGCGAAGGATCCCGATCGGGGTCATGGGCCAATGTCCTCCTTCGAGGAGCCGTCAAATGCGCGGAGAATCCTGTCTCCTGCCCTACTCGGGCCGAAAGCCCGGCCTGCAATCGGCGGATCGCGGTTGTCAGCCGGATTTCCGGGTGCGCGGATTGCGCCCGCGCACGGAGGCCGGGGCGCCGGCGGCCAGCCCGACGAAAAAACGGGTGTCCTGGTCTTTCCAGTATCCGGCCGCATCCTCGAAAACGGCGCGCGCCGTTTCCATTTCCGCAGGATCGCACTCCCGGAAAGCCCCGGGATTATAGATCAAGACCGCATAGCCGCCGGCTTCGAGCCAGGATAGATCGGTGATGCACTCCTCGAATGCATCCCAATTGGGTCCGAAGTAGGCGGGGAATTTCAGCGCCCTGGACGCCGCCCGCAGAAAGTCGTCTTTCCGCTTGACGCCGGCGAGATTCAACTCGAAGACCGCCAGGCCTGCCCTCGCCGCCGCCGCACGGAAATCCGCATCGGCCCCCTCTTCTACCTCATAGACGCCCGAGTTCGCTGCCCTGGAAAAGAGACGTGCCCAATCTGTCATGCGTCACTCCCGGATGCGTTTGAAACTGGAGTAGTGATCGTCGGTGTAATAGTAGTCTGCGTCCCTGCCGGCGACGATCCGGCGCGCTCCGCGGTCGCGCGACCCCGGCGTGATCACCGTGTATTCCCGGTAGTAGCCGCGGGGCCTGGCGGGCAGCAGCCTCTCGCGGTTCCCGAACACCGACCCGTCCTTCGAAAAGGGGAACGGCCCGTTTGACTCGATCCGCGCCAGGGTCTGGCGCGCTTCGGGCGGCAGGTCCGCGGCGCGGATTTCACCCTCCCCGATCCCGGCTTCCGCGCGGGGTGCGTCGGCGGCCGGGACAGGGGCCCGGACGGCGCTGTGCGCCGCCTGTCCCGCCCTGTCCGCGGGATTGCAAGCGGCAAGCATCAGGGCGAGCGCGGGCAGCAGGAGCGATGCCACCGCAAGCGACAGGAGATCGCGTCCGTGTATTTTCATCGCGCCGATCATACACCAATGCGGGCTGTCGCGCCATGCGCGGCGTGCCTCATTTCCTTTCCACTCCGCTCAGGACCCGGGCGGCCGGAGAATCGGGCGGAAGAGACGCGGCGATCGCCGGCGGAATGGTGTACACTGTCGCAATATCTGCGAGGTTGGGACCCATGGTGAACGGATTTGACGGATTCCCGCCTGAGACTCTCGGGTTTCTGCGGCAGCTCAAGCGGAACAATAACCGGGAGTGGTTCCTTGCGCACAAGGACACCTATGAACGGAAGGTGAAGGAGCCGATGACAGACCTGGTGCTCGCCCTCGGCTACGCGCTGCAGCCGCTTGCGCCGGAATTGATCGTGGACCCGAAACGGGCCATCTATCGCATCTACCGCGACCTCCGGTTCAGTCCCGACAAGCGACCCTACAAAACACACATTTCCGCCATTTTCGTCCCACGGGGGATCCCGAAGAAAACGGGCGCTTGCCTGTATTTTCACATAGAACCGGCCGAAATCGTGGTCGCGGGCGGCGTGTATATGCCGGATGCCCAGGCGCTGCGGGTCCTGCGGCGGCACATCGCGGACCACTGGGAGGAACTCGAGGCGATCACGCTCAAGCGAAGCTTCAAGCGGCTGTTCGGGGAACTGCAGGGCGACCGGCTGATTCGCGTGCCCCCGGGCTATCCGGCCGACCACCCGGCGGCCGGCGTGCTGCGCCAGAAACAGTTTCACGTCGTCCGCAGCGAACCGGCGGCGCTTGCCGGGGGGCCGAAACTCCTGCCGCGGCTGCTGACGCTCTTTTCCGCCATGCTCCCGCTGGTCCGATTTCTCAACGAACCGCTCAAGAATACCGGGGACGTCCCACCCGTTTCCCCATTTATGGGCGGAACGGGTTCTCGTTTGGGTCGCCGGAAATAGGGAAACGCGTGGGACGTCCCCGAATTTTAAAAAACAGGGGACGCGCATCCGTGAATGGTGTAAGAATAGAGAATGCTCACCAGTTTTTCGCGGCACCGAAAACGGCAAAGAGAGATGCGGGATTCGAGCGCAAGAACATCTGCCATGTAAAGGAGTTTCTGTATGCCTGAAGACAAAAAGGCTGAGAACAAGGAAGGGAAAAAGCAACTCTCCCGGCGTGACTTCCTGGTCACGGGCGGGACCGTGGTTGCCGTGGATGCCCTGATCGCCACAACGCCGGCGAAAGCGGCGGCCGCCGCCACGGCGCCGGCTCCAGCGGGGACCACGGTTCCGGCGTCCGAAGGATACCTGGTGTACGATAGCAAGAAATGCGCCGGCTGCACGACGTGCATGCTCGCCTGCTCGCTCGTCCACTACGGGGTTCAGAACCTGTCGAAGTCGCGCATCCAGATCATGCAGGACTCGTGGGGCAAATTCCCCAACGACGTCAAGATGGCGCCCTGCCGGCAGTGCAAGGTGCCCGTCTGCGTAGAGAGCTGCCCGACGGGCGCGGCCTACGTCGACACGGAACACGGCAACGTCCGCAGGATCGACCCCGACAAGTGCATCGGCTGCAAGACCTGTCTCAGGATGTGTCCCCAGCAGCCCCACCGGACCGTCTGGGTGGTAGTCGACGGCAAAGGGAAGTCCTCCAAGTGCGACCTGTGCATCGACACGCCCTACTGGAACGAAAAAGGCGGCATCGGCGGCAAGCAGGCGTGCGTGGAAACCTGCCCGATGCAGGCCATCAAATTCGTCGCGCAGATGCCGGATCAGAAGGAAACGGAAGGCTACGACGTGAACTTGCGCAACGATCACTGGCTGAATCTCGGCCTGGTAGACAACAGCACGGTCGTACCCAAGAGCAACCCCGTATGGAACCTGGGAGGAGGGGAACAGCAATGACGGGCGGATACACAGGAAAGATACTCAGGGTCAACCTGACCACGAAGGCGATTCTCACGATCGACACGGCGAAGTATGAGGAATTCGGCGGCGGCCACGGCATCGGTTCCGCGGTGTTCTTCGACCTGGTCGGCGACCAGTTGCCGTTCGAGGCATTCGATCCGCGAAACCTCATCATCATGATGGCGTCTCCCTTTTCCGGCACCTTCATGCCGGGCTCCGGCCGGTGCGAGGTGCAGGGCCTGGGGCCGATGCTGTATCCCGTCGAGTGGTTCGGCCACAGCAACTTCGGCGGGCGCTTCACCGCGCAGCTGAAATTCGCCGGGTGGGACGGCATCGTGGTGGAAGGGGCTTCCGGCGAGCCCGTATGGATCAACATCGTCAACGACAAGGTGTCGATCGAGAGCGCCAAGGGGATCTGGGGCATGGACACCTGGGACACCCAGGAGGAGATCTCCCGGCGCGTCGTCCCGGGCCTGAAATACGGGGAGTGGGCCGACCTCGCCGAGAACTGCTATACGACCCAAACCCCCGCCGTGGTCTGCTGCGGCCCGGCGGGCGAGAACATGAGCCGCCTCGGCTGCCTGCTCCACGGTCCCGGGTCCCAGGCCGCCCTGTGCGGCTACGGCGGCGTTTTCGGATCCAAGAAACTGAAGGCGATCAGCGCCATCGGGACGAACGACGTCCCGATCGCCGATCCCAAAGCGTTCATGGACGCCCGGCTCTGGTTTCGCCAGTACCAGTGGGATGTCGACAATCCCCGCGAGCCCGAGAAATTCGCCGTCGGAGGCCCTTACAGCCTGATCAGCGGCCGGCCCAGCGGCGGCAACGTCCTCAACCGCGATCTCCCGCTCACGCCGGCCCGCGCCGCGGCCTGCGCCTCCTGTCCCCGGGGATGCCGCATGCGCCTGGCGACCGGCGACAGCAACGAATCGGTCTGCGCCGGCACGATGGTGATCAGCGTCGACGGGTCCGTGAAGTTCACGCGCCAGGGCAACGACATGATGCAGAAGTGGGGGCTCGGGCACTGGCAGCTGATGCCCCTCATGAGCTATGTCCAGGCGCTCTATAAAGAAGGAGTCCTCGGAAAAGGCAAACAGCTCGACACGAATCTGCCCCTGGACCAGCCGGGAACCTTCGCCTATGCCGATGCCCTCATGCGCGCGATCTCCCTGCGCCAGGGAATCGGCAACGACCTGGCCGAAGGCTGCGCCCGGTTCGCCGAAAAGATCGGGCGGTACAAGAAAGACGTCAACAGCGGCACCCTGGGCCTCGCCTACTGGGGAACCGCGAACCACTACGACCCCGCCATCGAGGCGGAGTGGGGATTCGGATCGCTGCTGGGAGAACGCGACCTGATGCTGCACATGATGTCCAACTACCCGATCCATTGGATGGCATGGTCCGGCGCGCCGTACCTGACGGCCGAGCAGACCGCGAAGCTGTATACGGACGCCATGGAGCCCTACCAGGGAGACCCGTTCATGGTCGATCATAGCGACGGCCCGACGGGGATCTACTCCGACTCCAAGGTCAAACAGGTCGCGTGGATCAAGCACTACGAAAAATTCTGGGTCGGCGCGGGAGGATTCTGCGGATGGCGCTGGCCCATGTGCATCACCAACAACACCGCCGACCGCAGAGGGCCGACGCCCCAGGCAGAGCCGCGGTTCTGGAACGCCCTCACCGGCAAAAACCTCACTTTCGCCGATTATATGGAGATCGGCCACAAGATCTACACGCTGGACCGCTCCATCTGGGTGCTCCAGGGCAGGCACCGCGACATGGAAGTGTTCCCCGACTATATTTACGACAGGCCGAGCATGGGACACGACATGACGATGTATATCGACGGCAAGTGGAAGTACGATTCGGGCAAGGGCCGCAAACTGGACCGGGCGAAGGTCGAGGACTTCAAAACCCGGTTCTATAAGTTTGAAGGCTGCAACCCGGAAAACGGCTACCCGATCCGTGCGACCCTCGAGAAGATGAATCTCAAGAGAGTCGCGGACCAGCTGCAGAAGAAGGGAAGACTGGGCTGATTCGAGCGAAGAGGAAAAGAGGGGAGAAAACACCCGGTTTCTCCCCTCTCCGAAAATTCGGTCCGAAGTGCCGTATCTTTCCGGCCGGACGGAAAGATCAGGCCGTTACCGGGTTGTAGCCGGTTTGGCGGCAGGCTGAGCGCCCTGATTGACGCAGCTTCCGTCGCGTCTCGTCAGCCCGCGGCCGCGTCCCTGCTTCGCACCCTGGCCGCTGCCGTTGCGCAGGCCCTGTCTCTGCCCCCGTTTCGCTCCATATCCCTGGCCGTTGCGCGGGCCGTTGCCTTTGCCGTCCCGCAGGCCCTGACCCTGACCGCTGCCGTCCCGCGGACCCGATCCGGGCACCGCACACGGGGCCGTGTCCTGCGCGGCCCACGTCGGGCCCGCCGCCAGCATGCCAAAAGCCAGTACCGCCGCCGCAGTCATTCCCATTGTTTTCTTTCGCATCGTTGCCTCTCCTTTTTGTGCATCGCCGTATCGGGTCGCGATGCGCTCTACTGCGGCCCACCATGAACCGCCCCGCACCCATGACGTTGCAAGAAGCATGCCAATGCGTTTCGCCGCAATATTACGGCAAAACACCGCAGACCATGATGCAAATTTTGCACAAGGGGCCTCGGGGAGTGCAAAATCTGCGGGCTTGACGCAAGGATGATGCGAGATCTGAGATCAGGCAAAAATTCTGCATTTCGGATCTAGGATCTCGGATTGCAGATTCCAGATTCCGGATTCCAGATGGAGTGATGCGAGATGCGAGATCAAGCATGAGTTCCGGATCTCGGATCTCGCATTCCGGATGGGGGGATGCCCATTTTCCTGATGCCAAGAGAAGCCGGTTTCCACTATCCTTTTGGGGAGAGAGGATGCTTCATCATTTGAAGAAGGGAAGGGTTTTATGAGATCGAAATACACGCACGTTTTTGAGCCTATCCGGATCCGGGGAGTCGATTTCAAGAACCGCCTGGAGATGGCGCCGCCGTCCCCCAACCTGGCGGACCGCGAAGGAAGAGTGACCCAGGAGTTCGTCGATTTTTTCCGGCCGATCGCACACGGCGGCGTGGCGGCCATCCACGTCGGAAATTCCGTGGTCGACATCAGGGAAGCCTGCGACGAGGAGCGCCAGCTCGACCTCGGCAGCGACGCCTGCATCCTGCCGCTCACCCGTTTCGTCGAGATGTGCCACGGATACGGGACTCTCGCCTCCCTCGAGATCAACCACAACGGAAAAGACTCCGACGTCGGCAAGACCGGCAGGCCGGCCTTTAGCCCTTCCTCCTTCATTCCCGCGAGCGAGATCTGGCGCGCGCAGGCGCAGGGCCGCGAGCCCGTTCCCACCGTGGAGATGGACCACGCGAAGATTCGCGAAACCGTCGAAAAATACGCGATGGCCGCCTACCGCTGCAAGCGAGCGGGCTTCCGGATGTGCATGATCCACGGCGGGCACGGCAACCTGATCTCGCAGTTCGCCAGCACCCTGTACAACAAGCGCGGCGACGACTACGGCGGACCGCTCGAGAACAGGGCCCGTTTCGCCATGGAGGTCCTCGACCGGGTGCGCGCGATGTGCGGCGAAAACTTCGTGATCGAATTCCGCATCTCCGCCGACGAGATCCACCCCGAAGGGATGCATTTCGAGGAGACCCTGCGTTTCATCGAACTGATCCGGCGCAGGATCGACATCCTTCACGTCTCCGCCGGCCTTCACGGCGAATTCCAGTACATGCGCAACTGGTGGCAGAACTACCTCATGGACCGGTGTTACAACGTGCATTACGCCGCGGACATCAAGAAAGCCTTCCCGGACCTTTTCGTGTGTACCGTCGGCTCGATCATGAGCGTCCGAGCCGCGGAAGAAATCCTCGCCTCCGGGCAGGCCGATTTCGTCGCCATGTGCCGGCCGATCCTCGCCGATCCGGAGATGCCGCGCAAGTTCGCGCTGGGCCGCGAGGAGGACCACCGCCCCTGCATCCGGTGCCAGTACTGCGGCTTTCGCCTGATGATCCCCGCGGTGATCAACTGCGCCGTGAATCCCTTTCTGGGCAACGAGACGGAGTTCCCGGAAGCACGGGTCCGCAGGGCGGACGTGAAGAAGAGAGTCGCCGTGGCCGGCGGCGGCCCCGCCGGAATCCAGGCGATGCTGACCCTCTGCGACCGCGGCCATGACGTCACGCTGTACGAAAAGAGCGATTGCCTCGGCGGGCACGTCGTAGCCGGGTCGGCCCTGCCGTTCAAGCAGGATGTGCGGGACTATCTCCATTACCTGGTCCGCCAGGCGAACAAGGCTCCCGCGCGCATCCTGCTCAATACCGAGGCGACCAGGGAGATTCTCGACGAAGGCCGGTACGACGCGCTCATCATCGCCGTAGGCTCCAGCCCCGTCGTCCCGAAACTGCCCGGCATCGACAAGCCGCACGTCCACTGGGCGCCGGAAGCCGACATGGGGAAGGTCCGGGTCGGAGACAGGACCGTGGTCGCCGGCGCCGGCTCCGTCGGCATCGAATGCGCCATCGGCCTCAAACGCGCCGGCAGGGACGTGACGGTCGTCGAAATGGCGCCCGACTGGTCCAATCTCAGGGCTTCGGCCGGCGGCGTCGCCGCGGAACTGATCTCCATCGCCGGGGAACTCGGCATCCCGGTGCGCTTCGACTGCAGACTCGAAGAGGTGACGGATGCGTCCGTGATCTGCCGCGATACGAAGGAGAACGAAAGAGTGGAACTCCCTGCCGACACGGTGCTTCTGGCCGTGGGAGTGGCGCCGCGCCGCGACGTCGCCTGCGCCCTGCGCCGCTCGGCGCCGGAGACGGAGGTCTTCGTCGTGGGCGACGCATCGGAGGCGGGTACGATCGCGTCGGCGGTCATGTCGGCCTTCAGGGCCGCGGCCCATATCTGACGCCCCGCTGAGGCTTTTCAATCGGGGAGAAATGGGATAAAGTATCCCCATCAATCATGGTGTTTCGGCGCAACTCACCCCCGAAATAGCATCGGGTTGCCTGGCGCAGCGCGATGCCCGGCCATAAAGGAGTGCGCGCGTGACAGTCCCCGCCACCGGCGAAGTCTCCCGGCTCCTCAGGAGCTGGGGCGACGGCGACGAGTCCTCGCTCGACAGGCTGATTCCGCTGGTCTACGACGAGCTGCGCAGGATTGCGCACCGCCAGATGGCACGGGAAAAGACGGGGCACACGCTTCAGACCACCGCGCTGGTCAACGAAGCGTGCCTGCGCCTGATCGGAGGCGCGGAGATCTCGTGGCGGGACAAGGATCACTTCATGGCCCTTTCCGCCCAGTTGATGCGCCGCGTGCTGGTCGATCACGCGCGCGGGCGCGGCCGCGCCAAACGGGGCGGGGCGGCGCCAAAGCTGACCCTGGACGAGTCTCTCGCGGTTACCGCGGGGCGCGACCCGGACCTCGTAAGACTCGATGACGCCCTTGGCGCGCTGGCCGCGGTGGACGCCAGGAAGGCAAAGATGGTCGAGCTGAGATTCTTCGGCGGTTTCAGCGTCGAGGAAACGGCCAGGATCCTGCGCGTCTCCGTTCGCACCGTCATGAGCGACTGGAAATTCGCGAAGGTATGGCTGCTGCGGGAGATGCGGCAGAGCGGGAACCGGGATGAAGCCTGAGCGCATGATCCGGATCGAGACGCTGTACCACGAAGCCTCGTCCATGCCTGCGGACCGGCGGGCGGAGTTTCTCACCCGGGTCTGCGCCGGGGACGAAGAAGTGCGCCGGGAGGTCGAGTCGCTCCTCGCGTGCGAAAAAGACGCCGAATCCTTCATGGAAATCCCGGCCCTCCAGAGCCGGATCCCGGCATTCGCGGACGTGGCGGAGGACGGCTCGGCGCCGCTGGCCGGGCGGTCCATCGGGCGGTACCGGGTTCAGGCCAAGGCCGGCGCCGGAGGCATGGGCGTCGTGTACCGCGCGGTGGATACGCGGCTCGGCCGCACGGTCGCGCTGAAGGTCCTCCCGCCAGGGCTGACCGGGGACCCGGAGCGCGTGGACCGGTTCGTGCGCGAGGCGAAGGCGGCGTCGGCGCTGAATCACCGGAACATCATCACCATCTTCGACATCGACCGGGTGGACGGCATCGATTGCATCGCCATGGAATATGTCGAAGGCAGGACGCTGCAGGAAATCATCGCGGCCGGAGAACTGGCGGTCGCGGATTCGCTGAACGTCGCGCTGCAGATCGTCCACGCGCTTGCGGCGGCCCACAAGGCGGGCATCGTCCACCGCGACATCAAGCCGGCCAACATCATGATCGCCGGTTCGCCTGCCGGCCCGTTTCAGGTCAAAGTGCTGGATTTCGGCCTGGCGAAGCTGTCCGAACCGGCTCCGTCAGGCGACACCCTGTCGGCCGGGGCGGCGCGGGACCCGATCATCGGCACGGTCGCCTATATGTCCCCCGAACAGGCGGAAGGGAGACCGGTGGACGCCCGGTCCGACCTCTTTTCCTTCGGCAGCCTACTCTACGAAATGCTCTCCGGACGAAGGGCGTTCCCCGGGGAGTCGAATCTCGCGATCCTCTCGGCCGTTCTGAAAGAAAATCCGGCGCCTCTCCCGGGCATTCCGGCGAACCTGCGGGGCCTCGTGGCCCGATGCCTCCAGAAGGACCCCAACCTGCGGATCCAGAGCGCCGTAGAGCTCGGGCTCGCGCTGGAGGGTTGCCTTCCGCTGTCGGCGCCCACCCGGAGCCCGGTCAAGACGATCGCGGTGCTTCCATTCGCCAATCTCAGCGGGGATGCCGAGAACGAGTATTTCGGCGACGGGCTGGCCGAGGAAATGATCGGCGCCCTGACGAAGCTGCCCGGCCTGCGCGTCACGGCCCGGACGTCCGCGTTTGCACTGCGCGGCCGCCACCTGGACATCCGCGAAATCGGCGCGCGGCTCAACGTGGAGCACGTTCTTGAAGGCAGCGTCCGGCGCTCGGGCAACCGGGTCCGCGTCACGGCGCAGCTGATCAATGCGACGGACGGATACCAGCTCTGGTCCGAGCGCTATGACCGCGAGATGCGCGACGCCCTCGAGATCCAGGACGAGATCTCGCGCGCAATCGTGGAGACGCTCCGGATCCGCCTGGCCAAGGACGTTTCCCTGATCCGGTGCCACACGAGCAGCCCGGAAGCCTACTCGCTGTACCTGCGCGGCCGCCACCACCAGGAGAAGCACACGCCCGAGGGCTACGCCAGGGCGAAGCAATGCTTCGAGCAGGCGCTCGAGACGGACCCGGACTATACGCTGGCTCTACTCGGCCTGGCGGAGTTTTACTGGCAGAATGCCTTTTACGGCTTCCAATACCCCAGGGACGCCCTGGTCCTGGCGAAGCAAGCGGCCTCGCGCGCCCTCGAGTCGGACGACGCGCTGGCCGAAGCGCACGCGCTGCTGGGAACGCTGCGGGGCGTAGCCGACTACGACTGGGAAGGCGCCGGGGCGGCTTTCCGGCGGGCCCTGGAACTGGACCCGAATTCCCCCTACGTGCTTTTCCGGTATGCAAATTTCTATCTCTGGCCGCAGAGGCAGGCGGAGGAGGCGAGCGCCCTGTTGGAACGCGTGCTGACGGTCGACCCGTTGTGGGTGCTGGCGCACTGGGTGCTCGGCTATTACGTCTACGCCCGGAAACAGTACGACCGCGCCGTGCACCACCTGCATGCCGTGATCGAAATGGAGCCGGGATTCTACCTGGCCCACTGCGTCCTGGGACTGGTGTACACGCAGCAGGCGATGCACCGGGAGGCGCTTCAGGCGCTCGAGCGGGCGTGCGCGCTGTCGCCCGGAAACGCGTTCACCCGGGGCGTGCTCGCCTACGCGCTCGGCAAATCCGGCCGGAGAGAAGAGGCCGAAAGGATCGGCGAAGAACTCCTGGCCGCCGGCCGGCGGGGCTACTTGCCGGCAAAAGCCATGATGTTCGTCCGGGCCGGGCTCGACGACGCGGCGCAGGTGATCCGCTGGGCGGAACAATCGCTCGAGGAACGCGACCCGATGACGGTGATGAACCTGCTGCAGGAACCGGCCTTCGAGTTCGTACGCTCCGGCGCGGCCGGCGCCGCACTTCTCCGCAAAATCAGGCTCGCACAGTAAATTTCAGATTCCAGATTCCAGATTCCAGATGGGAGGCTTGAGATTCCCGACCGTGAGGGAATAACCGAATCTGGAATCTGGAATCTGAAAGCTGGAATCTGGAATCAAAGTTGGTCAATGGGGGCGGCGGGTTCTTATCTGAAATCCCATCCGGCTCAGCTGGTCCCGGTAGAGATCCCGGAGCGACGTGAAAAACCTCTGGTACTCCTCCGTTTTGTAGTCGGGGAAGGTCCAGGGGAAGGCGTGCCAGGTTCCGTCCTGGAAATGAAGCGTCACTTCGGCGTAGATTCCCCCGGCGAGCAGGATGCGGTGAAAAAAATTTTTGGTCGAAGCCAGCACGACTTTCGACTGTTCGAGATAGCCGGGATCGAGGTTGATGGGGCGCCGCCGCCCGGGGAATTCGCCGGCCAGTTCCGATTCCAGGCGGTTGGTGTGCCCCTTGGCCCCGGCGAGCCCGGACGGCTCGATCAGTTTCTCGAAACTCAGGAAGCAGCGGCAGATCGGGGTCCCCATCTCTTCGTCGTAATAATGCGTCTGGTCGAACGCGAACCGGGGACTGCGCACGTCGACGGCGCCGAACAGGGCCGTCAGCCGCTCTTCGGCCCGCGGCAGCATCCCGGGATCGGACGTGAGTATGCCGGTGAAGAGCTTTACCGGAAGAGGGGTGCGTATGTCGCCCATGGGCTAGTCCCCGTACCGGGTCGGGTCCGGGATGCCGGCCTCCTCGAAGCCCCGGCGCCGCAGGATGCAGGAGTCGCACGCGCCGCAGGCGAATCCTTCCGAAGTGGGATCGTAGCAGCTGTGGGTGAGGTCTAAATCGACCCCCGCGCCGACCGCCGTCCGGATGATGCCGGCCTTGCTCATGTGGAGCAGAGGCGCGTGGATCCGGTATTTCACCCTCTCCTCGACTCCCGCTTTGGTCGCCAGCGCCGCGAGGTTCTCGAACGCCTGCAGGAATTCGGGGCGGCAGTCGGGATATCCGGAATAATCGACGGCGTTGACGCCGATGAAAATGTCCGCCGCGCCGAGCGTCTCGCACCAGGCCAGCGCGAAGCTCAGGAAGATGGTGTTGCGCGCCGGCACGTAGGTCGCCGGGATCTCGGACGCGATGCGGCTGCCGTCCCGGTTTTTGGGCACGTCGATGTCGGCCGTCAGGGCGGAGCCGCCGAAAAGGCGCAGGTCTATTTTCGCGACCCGGTGGTGCCGGATGCCGAGCGCGCGCACGATGCGCGCG